>CAZNCE010000031.1:0-24964 GCA_964571285.1 uncultured Nocardioidaceae bacterium
AGTCGACCACGAGGATGTCCAGCGCGCCGGAGCGGATCAGCATGTCCGCGATCTCCAGCGCCTGCTCGCCGGTGTCCGGCTGGGACACCAGCAGCGCATCGGTGTCCACGCCCAACGCCTGGGCGTACTCGGGGTCGAGCGCGTGCTCGGCGTCGATGAAGGCCGCGATGCCGCCGGCCCGCTGGGCGTTGGCCACCGCATGCAGCGCCACGGTGGTCTTGCCGCTCGACTCGGGGCCGTAGATCTCCACGATCCGGCCGCGGGGCAACCCGCCGATGCCCAGCGCGATGTCGAGGGCGACCGATCCGGTCGGGATCGTCTCGACCGGAGCTCGGCCCCGCTCGCCGAGACGCATGACGGCACCGTCGCCGTGGGTGCGCTTGATCTGCGCCATCGCGGTCTCGATCGCCTTGTCGCGGTCCGTACCAGCCATCTGTGCCACCCGTGTGTCGTCCCCGCGGGGCGTCCGCCCCCGAGCCTGCTTGTTCACCGTGTGCTTCCCCATCACCGACGACGCTAGACGCCGGCACCGACAATCTCCGCAGGCGCTCCGGGGCTGTGGAGAACCTCGTCCGGATTCCCGGCTGTGGGCAAACCTATGCCGAACGTGTGTTCGATCCAACCGCGACACGCCGCCCGGCTCGCGTGCACGATCTCGTTGCTGGAGCGCGGTCCACCTGCCCGCGCGGCGCGGCCTGCTCAGGTTTCCCTTCCCGACGCAAAAGATCCGGCCCGAGCGGGGATTAACCCCGTCCGGGCCGGATCCTGCGTCGGACCTCTGCGTCGGATCCCTGCGTCGGATCCTGAGGTGGGGAGGGCGCCGTATCGCCTCGGGTCAGGCCTTGATCGCGGAGATCTCGAACTCGAGCGAGACCTTCTCGCTGACCAGGACGCCGCCGGCCTCGAGCGCGGCGTTCCAGTTCACGTTCCAGTCCTTGCGGTTGATGTCGACCGAGCCCTCGAAGCCGACCCGGCTGTTGCCGAACGGGTCCACGGCCGCACCCTCGTACTCGAGGTCGAAGGCGATCGCCTTGGTGACGTCCTTGATGGTCAGGTCGCCGGTGAGCCGCACCGTGGTGTCGTCGACGGGCTTCACCTCGGTGGCCACGAAGGACAACGTCGGGTAGCGGTCCATGTCGAAGAAGTCGTTGGACCGCAGGTGGTTGTCGCGGTCGGCGTTGCCGGTGTCGATGCTCTTCGCCTGGATGGTGACGACCGCCGAGGACTTGGACAGGTCGTCGGCGTCTACGGTGAACGATCCCTCGAAGTCCCGGAACTGCCCGCGCACCTTGGTCACCATCGCGTGCCGGGCCACGAAGCCGAGGCGGCTGTGGGAGGGGTCGATGGTGTAGCTGCCGGCGATCTGGGCCAGTGCGGCAGGGGTGGTGGTCGTCGTGGTCATGCGCTGCTCCTCGGAGTGCTCGAACGTATCGGTTTTAGTTGATTGCTCAACTATATACTCGCACAACAACGATTGACCCGTCAACTATTCCCGCTACCGACTGCTATGCCGAGGGTACGGATGGTCAGCGTGGCATCTGACCAGGGCGGCGGTCGACTGACCGGGCACGCGAGCGGCCGCTCCGACGAGGCCGGGGCGCAGACCGGCGGTCAGTCGGGCAGCTGCTCGCGCAGCGAACCGGCGTCCGGCTCGGGATCAGGAGCCCCGCGGCCCACCACGGCGGCGACCAGCACCAGCACCACGAGCGCGGCGGCGCCGACGTTCAGCCAGCCGTAGCCCGCCACCGCCACCACCAGCCCGGCCAGTCCCCCCGCCAGCGCGGCGAACCCGTTCATCGCCAGGTCCGCCACCCCCTGCACGCCGGGCCGCTCGTCGAACGGCACGGAGTCCACCAGCAGCGCGGAGCCGGCGATCAAGCAGCACGACCACCCCAGCCCGAGCAGGAACAGCCCGGCGGTCAGCCCGGCCGACTCCCCCGCCGGCGCCTGCCCGGCGAGCACCGTCGCGGCGAGCAGCAGCACCGCGCCGGCGGCCAGCACCAGCGGCCGGCCCAGCCGGTCGGCAAGCATCCCGACCACCGGCGAGAAGGCGAACATGCCGAGCACGTGCACGCTGATCACGAAGCCGATCACGCTCAGCGCGGCACCGCCGTGGTGCATGTGCAGCGGCGTCATCACCATCACCGACACCATCACCGCATGAGCGGTCGCGACCGCGAGCATCGCCGCCAGGGCGCGCGGCCGGGCCGCGGCCACCCGCAGCGAATGGCCGAGCCGAGCGGGCCCGCGTACCTCCTCGCCCCGGGCCACCGCCAGTTCCCGGGCCAGCAGCAGCGGGTCCGGGCGCAACCACACCATCGGCACGACTACGGCCACGGTCAGGGCGATCAGCGTGAACACCAGCGCACCGGTCAGCGCCGGCAGGCCCAGCACCCCGGCCAGCCTGCCCCCCGCCCCGACCAGGTTGGGGCCCACCACCGCACCGATCGTCGTCGCCCACACCACCAGGCTCAGCGCCCGCCCACGGTGCTTCGGCTCGGCCAGGTCGGTCGCCGCGTAGCGGGCCTGGCCGTTCGCCGCCGTCGCCGAACCCAGCAACGTCGCGCCGACCAGCAGCAGCGGGAACGAGTCGACGATGCCGGCGACGATGCACAACCCCGCACCGGCGGTGGCCACCGCGAGCCCGGCTGCCAGACCCACCCGGCGGCCGCGCGCCGACATCACCCGTGCGACCAGGTACGAGGCGGCCGCGGCGCCCACGACCTGGGCGGTCTGCGCCAGGCCGGCCAGCGTCTCCGAACCGAGGATCTCCTCGGCCAGCAGCGTCATCACCGTGACCCCGGCGGTCACGCCGACGCCGCCCAGCGCCTGGGTGCCGACCAAGGTGATGACCGTGCGCCGCTGGACCTGCTGGGTCCGCGGCACCGCCAGCGTCATCGCTCCGACGGCGGCAGGCCGAGCGCCGTCCACACCGCGCGCCACACGGTCTTGGCGCTCTCCCCCTGGGCCAGGGCCTCGTCGACCGTACGGCCGCCGAGATCGGCCATTACGAACTCCCGCGACCAGGTGTGTGCGTAGGCGGAGCCCAGGTGCTGTTCCATCCGGGCCCAGAACTCGGTCAGGCGCATGCTCGCGGTCGTCCTCAGCGGGGGGTCGGGAGACGTTTCTTCCGGCAGCCTACGACGGCCGCGCAACCGGTTAAGCCTTTCCCGACCCGCCGTCTCCGGCTTCGTCGGCGTCAGTCGGGGTTGTCAAGGACCGACAGGGTCAGGGTGTAGCTCCCGTGGCGGCCGGTGACCTGACCGGACACGGTCCCATCGGCGTGCTGCTCCAGCTCGGCGCGCCGCAGCGGCACGACCACGGTGCGCTGCCCGTCGGCCCTGATCTTCACGCGCCCGATGTAGAAGTCGTTCCGGCCCCCGGCCCGCGCGATCTGGAATGTGACCGCCGCCGAACCCGCACCATCCGTGGCGGGCAACTGCACGGTCCCGGTGATCCGGCGCACCGCTTGATTCCCGAAGGCGACACTGACGTCGCCACTGGCCACCGGGGACGCCCACTCGCCGGTCTCCGAACCGGTGAGGGCCACGCTGACCTGGTCGCCGCACACGCCGACGATCGTGCCCGCGCAGGTGACCGGCCGGGGAACCTGCTCGTTGAACCACGAGTCGAAGTCCGTGCCGCACCGGGTGTAGACACCGCCGGGGTTCTGCGCCGACCGGCCCTGCGTGCACGACAGGCTGTCCACGCGGATCACCGGCCACCGGAACTGGTCCGACGTCGCCCCCACGCCCGTTGCGTTGTAGTTGTCCGCGCTCAGCAGCCAACCCGGGCTCGGGTCCCACTCGCCGCCGGAGCGGCACTGCGGTGGGTAGAGCCGGTAATTGTCGAAAGGCACGTTCGGCAGGCTATAGATGTAGGCCCCGGTCACCCAATGGTCATTGCAGTTCCCGACCACCCCTACGTACCCGACGTAGGGGTTGTTCAGGTCATCGTCACTGCAGACGACACCGGTGTTATACATCTCGAGGAAGCAGACCCCGGTGCCCGTGGCCTTCGTGAAATCTGTATCGACGTTGGACCAGATCGTGAACGAGAAGGTCTCCTTGGTAATGACCACTTTCTCATACATGTTGGCGAAGCCCTGGTCCTGCAGATATTGCCCCGGGAAGAGATTGTTTGGCTTCTCCTCGATGAGCTTCGTCAGGTTGTCCGCGTCCGCCGGGCGCCACGTGTCGTATCCCATGTAGGTCACGCCGAAGGCGTCGCCGGCGGTCGAGTGATTCCCCACGGTGATGCCGCAGGGATCGAAGGATGTGAGCGGGTACGTGCAGCCGCCGCCGTTGCTTTGGGTGAAGTCCTCCAAGGACCTGACCCAGATGACTGACGGGTACCCTACCGGCGCCTGGTTGCTGACGATGTTGTCGTTGCTGTACGGCGCCCCGGCCAGCGTCAGCTGCTGGCTCAATAACATGTACACGCTGTTGGTGTCCTCGATCGCCGCCGTGCACAGTGTGACAACTTGGGCATCAGTCGCGGAGGTGCAGATGTCTCCGGGGTCGGTCGGGTCGCCGGTCTGCCCGGACGCCTGCTGGGCGAGGAAGTGCTCGGCCTCCTGGACGAGCAGCAGTCCGCGCGCCTGGTAGAGGTACCAGAAGTTGGTCAGGTTCTGCACCTGGTCGTAGTACGGCTGGTCGTCGATGGTCCAGGGGGCCGGCGGTGCGATGACGCCGGGCTGAAGGCAGGCCTGGAGGATGCCCTGGGCCGACCCGGCCGGCAGCAGCGCGTCGTTGATGGCGGCGATCTGCGCGAACACGCCCGACGTGGGATCGGTCACCGATTCGGCCCAGCTGGTCATGTCGCTGATCGGCGGCACCACGCCGTTGCCGTTATTGAACGTCCCCGCCGCCGTGTCCACGAACTCCTGATAGGTGGTCGACAGGGAGTCGATGAGCTGGCGGGCCGGCAGCGTGCTCGAGGCGAGCGAGTCACAGTCAAGCTGCTCGATCGCCGCCGTCAGCTGGGCGAGCTCCTGCTCGATCGTCGACAGTTCGTCGATGATCTCGTTCAACTCCGAGTTGATCTGCGCCAACTCCGCCGACTCGTCGTCGCCTGCGCTGAGCCCGATGGAACTGAGACCCCAGCCGACGAGATCGTTGATCACGGCGCCCGAGACCTGTTGACCGAGGGTGGAGAACAGCGTGGTCGCCACCGACGCCTCCGCCGCCGGAGGCTGCTGAGCGACCTCCGGATGAGGTGCCGCGCCGGCGACGACCGACGCGGTGGTGCCGGCGAGCACACTCACCGCGGAGACCATCCCCACGCCGATCCCGATGAGCCTGCGGTGTGAGCGCCTCATGGCAGGTCGCCTCTTCCGTCTCGACGTAGTGCCGCGTCAGTCGGCTCTGACGACGGCCGGCGGTACGTACGTGTTGTCGGCCACGCTGCTGCCGGGCTGGACCCCGTACACACGCAGCATCAGGTTGAACCGCCGGAACGAGACCGGCAGCCAGTTGGCTTCGGGAACACCGGCGGGTCGCCGCCTGGAGATGTGGATCGAGACCGAACCGTCCGCGTTGGTGACCAGCCCGGGGGTGTAGCTGGCGACGAGGTACTTGTCCGCCACGTTCGGGATCAACTCGATCGACTGGGGGGTGTAGGCGGTCAGCGACCAGAAGCGCTCCGCGGGCGGCTGGCCACCCGGCTGGAAGGTCAGCACGTAGCCGCGCGCGCGTCGTCCGTTCAGCGGCTTTCCCTTGTCGTCAAGGAACGTGTGGTAGTACGCGGACGTCGCCATGCCGTTGCCGTACTGGATGAACTCGGTGATCGATGCTCGGTCGAGGGCGTTGTCACCCCAGTTGCCGATGTTGGTGAAGTGGATCCAGTTGTTCGGCCCCCGATGATCGAGGTAGTTGTTCAGGATCCGTCGGTGGGCCGTCTGGGCGCCCCGCTGCATCGAGGCTTCGGTCGCACGGTCGCTGGACCCGAAGAATGCGTCGAACGAGTCCGACAGCGCCTGCTGCGAAGGGGTGAGCGGCGGTGTGGTGCTCGCATGCACGGCGGTCTGAAGCTCCCGCAGGAAGACGAGCGGGGCGTACTTGATCAGCCCGTCGGCGATGGACTTGAACGGGATCGCGAAGTCCCGCTCGGGCACGACATTCGTCGCGCCCGCGGACGGATCGGTCAGGTAGGCGTCCAGTGGTTGCAGCCGCATGGTGGCCCGGAAGTCGGTGGCCTCCTGCACCTGGTTCACCCCTGCCGGGCTGAACCGGTCGATCCGGAAGATCAGGAATGTGAACTCCAACGGCATCTCGATGGGCGTCACACCTGCGGGCAGCGTTCCGGTCCAGCCGGGAGCGGTGAGGCCGTAGACGGCCTCCGGTGTCACCGTGCCGGACGGCTTGGACGGCAGGCCCGAGTCGAAGACGTTCCCGTACGGGTCCAGGGACAGGATCGAGTAGCCGGCCTCGGTCTCCGGCACGGTCAGAATGGCCGGTTGGTCCCCCACCTCGATCCGCGCACTGGCGTAGAGCGTGTCGTTGTTGATGGCCACGACTGCCTGGTACAGCGGGGAGATCCGGTCCGGCCCGAACAGTTGGTTGACCTGCCCGATCGAGGCCTGGGAATGGGTGAACCACAGGGGGTAGAACTGCTCCACGTACGCCTTGGTGGTGGCGAACGCCGAATTGCCCTTGGCCGCGACCGGTCGAACCTCCGCACCGGCACTGGCCACTCCGGTAGCCGCACCCAGGGTGGCCCCCGCGATCAGCCAGGCGACGAGCATCATCGACCACCGACGCATGGCAGTTCGGCTCGAATCCGTTTGGATGTTCATAACGCCCGTCCCAGGGGGCCGATCGACGATCCTCGCCGATGATGGCGGAAAGCCTAGGCCGAACGGCACTGCGGCACACCGGCCGCCGCTGCGGTGAAGTTGCGGCAATGATGCTCCAGCGGTGCGGTGATGTTGCCGCTGGTCATACACGCTGGTCGAATGCGCGACCTGAGCCACCGACAACGGAGGTTGCGATGTCCGACGCCCGGCCGACCCTGGACCAGCCGCCCGACAAGGCACTCCTCGAGCTGATCACCGGGTACTGGGTGTCGCAGGCGATCTTCGCCGCAGCCAAGCTGGGCATCGCCGATCTGCTACGCGACGGGCCACGCTCGTGCGACGACTTGGCCGCGGACACTGGCGTGCTCGCCGGCCCGTTGTCCCGTCTGCTGCGCGCCCTGGCCGGCGTTGGCGTGTTCCGCGGGTACGAGGGCCGGCCGGGCTGGTTCGGGCTCACCCCGTTGGCGAACGGACTCCGCTCGGACGTCCCTGACTCGCAACTCGCCTTCGCCCTGTTGCAGGAGTACCAGTACCGCCCGTGGGGCGAGGTGCTGCACAGCCTCGCAACCGAGGAAACCGGTTTCGAGCGGGTCTTCGGCCAGCCGTTCTTCGCCTATCTGGCCGACCACCCGTCCGCGGCCTCGGTGTTCAACGAGGCGATGGCAGACCGGACCGTCGAGGTGGCCGACGCCGTCGTGGACGCCTACGACTTCCACCGGGTCGGCACGCTGGTCGATGTAGGTGGGGGTTCGGGCCTGCTGCTGACCACCATCCTGGCGGCCCATCCGGCGTTGCACGGGCTGCTCTACGACCTGCCACCCGTCGTGGTGGCCGCACGGCAACGGATCGCCGGGGCCGGGCTGAGCGGACGCTGCGAAGCACGTGGCGGGGACTTCTTCGCCAGCGTCCCGAGCGACGGGGACTGCTATCTGCTCAAGTGGATCATTCACGACTGGGACGACGACCGCGCGATCGACATCCTGGCGGGCTGTCGGCAGGCCATGGCGCCCGACGACCGAGTCCTTGTGATCGAGGCGGTGCTCTCAGCGGGCAACGAGCCGACCTTCTCGAACTGGATCGACCTGACCATGCTGACGGTCACCGGAGGCCGAGAGCGCACCGCGGACGAGTATCGCGGGCTGTTCTCGGCTGCCGGTCTGCGGCTGACCCGCGTGATTCCCACCGCCACCGAGGCCAGCAGCATCCTCGAGGGTGCCCGGGCGTGAGCCGGCCACGTCGTCCGTTCGCTACTTCAGCAGCAGGTGGGCCAGCCGGCGTGATGTGACATACAGTCCGAGGGTCCCCATCGCGGCGAGGTAGGCGACCGAAACCAGGCTCGACCAGGTGAGCGCGCCGGTCACCAGCTCCCGGCAGAGCACGACCGAGCGGTACAGCGGGGTGATCTCGACGAACCACCGCAGCGCCGACGGGTACACCGAGATCGGGTAGAACGTCGCGGAGAACAAGAACATCGGCAGGATGGTCAGCTGCACGAACTCGAAGTCCTGCCAGGAGCGCATGAACGTGGTCAGCGCCATCCCGACGCCGGCGAACGCGTACCCGATCAAGAGTGTCGCCGGCAGTGCCAGCACGGCCAGCCACGAGCCGACCAGGCCGAAGCCCACCATCACCAGCAAGAAGACCGCGGAGTAGATACCGCCACGCAGCAGCGCCCACATCACCTCGCCGGTGGCCACGTCCCACGGCCGCATCGGCGTAGCCAGCACAGTGTCGTAGAGCTTCGCGAACTTGAGCCGGAAGAAGATGTTGTACGTGGAGTCGAAGATCGCGCCGTTCATCGCCGACGACGCGAGCATCGCCGGGGCGACGAACAGGGTGTAGCCCACCACCTGTCCGCCGGGCAGTTCGATGTCCCCGACCAGCGCGGCGACCCCGACGCCGATGGAGGCGAGGTAGAGCACCGGCTCGAAGAAGCCGGTGACGAACACGATCCAGCCGCGCCGGTAGACAAGGAAATTGCGTCGCACGAGCATCCAGCCGCTGGTGCGGACCGGCATGGGTGGCAGCACCCGGGTCGCCAGGGTCGTCACGCCGTCACCCCGCCAGCCGTCGGGTGAAGGCACGTTGCGCCAGCCACCAGCCGCCCAGCAGCAGCGCCAGCAGATAGGCCAGGTTGAGCGCGGCCAACGGGCCGATTCCGGTGTGCGTGAGCATCCGGGACAGCTCCACGCCGTGCCAGAGCGGGTTCACGTACGCCAGCCACTCGATGGCGTTCGGCAATTGGGACACCGGGAAGAACGCACCGGAGAACAAGAACATCGGCATCACGCCCAGCCGGAACAGCGGCGAGAACCCGCTGTCCTGCTCCAGCGTGGCGGCGTAGGCGAACACCGGCGTGGTGTAGGCCATGCCGACCAGCACCGCCACGACCAGCGCGGCGAGCCCCACCAGCACGCCGGGCACGAGGCCGAACAGCGCCAGCACGATGAGGAACACCGCGCATGTCATCACCAGCCGGAACAGCACGAACGCCAGGTGGGCGGTGAGCACCGACGAGACGGTCAGCGGGGAGGCGACCATCGACAGGTAGACCTTGGTCCACTTGAAGTTGCCCAGCACTGGGTACGACGACTCGGAGACCGCGGTCTGCATCGCTGTGGCGGCCAGCAGCCCGGGCGCGATGAAGGTGATGTAGTCCATCCCGCCGAGCGAGCTCTGGGCGGTGTCGGTGTCGATGAAGCTGCCCAGGCCGACACCCATCGACACCAGGTACAGCACCGGCAGCAGGAAGCTGCTCACCGCCGACCCCTTCCAGGTCCGGCGGTAGACGGTCAGCCAGTAGTCGAACTGCCGCCACGACAGGGCCAGCACCTCGGCGAGGCGCTGCCTCCCGGAGTCCGGCCGCGGCAACGTGGGCGCGGCCGCCGTACCGGTGGTTTCGCTCATGTCAGTCCACCAGGCTGCGGCCGGTCAGCCGGAGGAACACGTCCTCCAGCGTGCTGCGCCGGACCAGCACCGACTCCGGCTGCAGTCCGCGCTCGGTGACCTCGGCGACCGTGCGCTCGCCGTCGGGGGTGTAGAGCACCAGCCGGTCGGGCAGCACCTCCATCCGCTCCGCGAGGTCGGCGACCTTCTCCGCCATCTCCTCGTGGTGCCCCACCCCGAACCGCAGCTCGGTGACCTCGCGGGTCGAGTGCTCGCGGATCAGCTGCTGCGGCGAGCCCTCCGCGACGATCAGCCCCTTGTCCATCACGACCAGCCGGTCGCACAGCTGCTCGGCCTCGTCCATGTAGTGGGTGGTGAGCACGATCGTGATGCCCTGCTGCTTGAGCCGGAACAGTTTGTCCCACAACAGGTGCCGGGCCTGCGGGTCCAAGCCGGTGGTCGGCTCGTCCAGCAGCAGGATCTCCGGAGAGCTGATCAGCGAGCGGGCGATGGTCAGCCGCCGCTTCATGCCCCCGGACAGGTCGTCGACCTGTGCCTTCGCCTTGTCGCTGAGCTGGACGAACTCCAGCAGCTCGTCCGCGCGCTGGGCGCACACCGCCCGCGACAGCCCGAAGAACCTGCCGTAGACGGTGAGGTTCTCCCGGACGCTCAGCTCCATGTCGAGCTGGTCCTCCTGCGGGCACACGCCGAGCCGCGAGCGGATCATCGGGCCGTCCTGGGCGGGGTCGAGCCCGAGGATGGTGAGCCGGCCGCCGCTCACCGGCGAGACCGAGGCGATCATCCGCATCGTGGACGACTTGCCGGCGCCGTTGGGGCCCAGGAAGCCGAACGCCTCCCCGCGGCGCACGTCGACGTCGATCCCCTTGACCGCCGCGAACCCGCCGTACCGCTTGGTGAGGCCGCGCGCCGAGATCAGCGGAGCCTCGGTGCCGTGGGCCGGGCCCGCGGCAGGCGGGCTCTCGTCGAATGACACGGCCGGAACTCTAGCGCCGCCGGTGAACCGGCCCCAAACGGATATGTCCGTATTCACGGTCTCGACCGGCGACGTGCACAACCCGCCCGCGACACCCGGCGAAATGCATCCGCCGGATGAGCCGGGCAGGTGCAACAATCGGCTCGCGGTTCGAGGCAACCTTGCCCGGGGGGCACCGCGTCCTTGGCATGACGAGACCCCCAACGAGATCGGCTTACGAGTCCGTCTGGGAGGGTCGTGCGCGCGCAGGAGAAGGAGGCCTTCGACGCGTTCGTGCGTGCCCGCTATCCCCAGCTGCTCCGGTTCGGCATCGCCTTGACCGGGAGCGCGGACGCCGCCGGCGATCTCCTGCAGGATGCATTGGAGCGCACCTTGATGGCGTGGCACCGGCTGGACGCCCACGACAACCCCGAGGGGTACGTGCGCCGCGCCATGGTGAACCGGAACATCTCCATCTGGCGCAAGCGCCGGCGTGAGCGGCTCACCGACACCGTTCCCGACCGTGGCTATGTCGACCACCACGACGACGGCACCATGTGGGAGGCGCTGAAGACGTTGCCGCCGCGCCAGCGCGCGGTGCTGACCCTGCGCTACTACGAGGACCTGTCCGAGGCCCAGATCGCCGAGGTTCTCGGCTGCTCGGTCGGCACCGTGAAGAGCCAGGCTTCCCGGGCGATCGCGAAGCTTCGCGCGCTCACTCCGGCGGAGGCGCGGGAGCAGGCGTGATGCAGGACTTCGACGACGAGCTGCGCCGGACCTTCCGCGAGATGCCCGCTCGCCAGGTCGCCGGCGGGGGCACGCCCGAGGACGTCGACGGTGTGCTGGGCAGAGTGCATGGCCGGGTGCGCCGCCGGCGGCGTACCCGGGCTGTGGCAGGCGTGGCCGCCTCGGTGGCACTGCTGGCCGGCGGAGGATTCGTGGTGGCGGACGGCCTGCTCCCCGGTGGGCAGGGGAACCCGCTGCAGACCGCGACCGGCCCCGACCGTTCGGCCACGGCCTCCGGTTCCGCCGACTCCGCTGCGCCGACCGGTGGGACGTCGGCGGACCCGGTGCCCGGCGTGGCCGACGGGGCACTCTCGATGAGCGCGATGAGCAGCAGCCGGTTGTGGGTGCTGACCGATCCCGGGTGCGGCACCTCGAGGTGCCTGGAGGTGGCTCGCACCGACGATGCGGGACGAACCTTCCGGGCCGCTCGGGTAGCGCCCAAGCAGCCACCGGTGTCCGACGCCGGGGCACAAATCCGGTTCGCCGACCCGCAGTTGGGCTGGGTGTTTCTGCCCAGCAGCGATGCATTGTGGACGACGGAGGACGGCGGCCGGAACTGGCACCGGATGAGCACACCGTCCGGTCAGGGGGTCGACGTGCTCGAGGCTCGCCGGCAGACCCTCTACGTCGCCTCGGGTCGGGAGTTCTACGTGGTCCCGGCCGGCGGGGGCGAGTGGACGCCCACCGACCTGGGCGCACCGATGGACGAGATCACCTCGGTGGCCGTGTCCGACCGCCAGATCGCCGTACTCGGTCTGGACGGCGGCCGCGCGGTGCTGTCCACCAGTCCCGAAGCCGGACCCTGGCAGCCGCAGCAGACCCCCTGCCCGGCGTCCACTCGGGATGCCCGGCTGGCCAGCACCGGCGACTCGCTCTGGCTCACCTGCTACGCCGAGGACGGCCAACGCGCGTTCGTGCAGCAGGACGGCACGCAGCGCTGGGAGCCGGTGACCAGCGCCTTCGGCACCGACGACGTGGTCTTCGGCAGCGACGAGAGGCAGGGCGTGATCGCCGGTCCGACGAGCGGCATCGCGCTGGTGCGGCCCGGTGCCGAGCCGGAGCCGGTGGACGCCCCGGACGTGGGCAAACCGCGGTTCACCGGGTGCACGAACCCCACCACCTGCTATGTGATCACCGAGGACGGGAAGCTGTTGCGCAGCGACCAGAGCCTGGAGCACTGGGCACCGGTCGAGGTGCCGACCGACTGACGGCCGGTCTCCGGCTCGACCTGTCGGCGCGGTCGGCTTCAATGGTGGGGTGAGCGCGGACGACGTCCTGGAGCGGTTCTCCCCGGCGACCCGGGAGTGGTTCCGCTCCGCCTTTCCGGCGCCCACCCCGGCCCAGCGGGGCGCCTGGGAATCGGTGGCCGCCGGGCAGCACACGCTGGTGGTCGCCCCGACGGGGTCCGGCAAGACGCTGTCGGCGTTCCTGTGGGCGCTGGACCGGCTCGCGACGGCCGCTCCCCCGGCGGAGCGCAGGCGGCGTTGCCGGGTGCTCTACGTCTCCCCGCTGAAGGCGCTGGCCGTCGACGTCGAGCGGAACCTGCGGTCGCCGCTGGCCGGCATCCGGGCGACCGCGGGTCGCCGTGGCCTGCCGGTGCCGGACATCGGCGTCGGGCTGCGCTCCGGCGACACCCCGGCCAAGGAGCGGCGCAGTTTCCTGACCAAGCCGCCGGACGTGCTGATCACCACCCCCGAGTCGCTGTTCCTGCTGCTGACCTCGAACGCCCGGGAGTCGCTGCGCGGTGTCGAGACGGTGATCGTGGACGAGGTGCACGCGGTCGCGGGCAACAAGCGCGGCGCCCACCTGTCATTGTCGCTGGAGCGGCTGGATGCGCTGCTGGAGCGGCCGGCGCAGCGGATCGGGCTGTCGGCGACCGTGCGGCCGGTCGACGAGGTCGCCCGGTTCCTCGGCGGTCCCCGGCCGGTCACGGTGGTGCAGCCCCCGGCCGACAAGCGGCTGGAGCTGCGGGTGGTGGTGCCGCTGGCCGACATGACCGAGCTCGGTGACCGGCCGGCCGCCGGCAACGGCTCCGCCGGCACCTCCGGCGGAGCCGTTGGGGTCGGCTACCCCGATCCTGACGACGATGCGGCGGCCGACGGTGCCCAGCGGACCCGGCCGAGCATCTGGCCGCACGTCGAGGAGGCGATCGTCGACCTGGTCCAGCAGCACCGGTCCACGATCGTGTTCGCCAACTCGCGCCGGCTGGCCGAGCGGCTCACCGCCCGGCTGAACGAGATCGTCGCCGAGCGCAGCGGCGACCTACCCGACCCCGAGCCCGCCCCACCGGCCCAGGTGATGGCGCAGAGCGGGGCCTCCCTGGGTGCGACGCCGGTGATCGCGCGCGCCCATCACGGGTCGGTGAGCCGGGAGCAGCGCCGCCAGATCGAGGACGACCTGAAGCTGGGCCGGCTCGCCTGCGTGGTGGCCACCAGCAGCCTGGAGCTCGGCATCGACATGGGCACGGTCGACCTCGTGGTGCAGGTGGAGGCGCCCCCTTCGGTGGCCTCCGGCATGCAGCGGGTCGGACGCGCCGGTCACCAGGTCGGCAAGGTGTCCCGCGGCGTGCTGTTCCCCAAACATCGCGGCGACCTGGTGCTGACCGCGGTGACCGCGGAGCGGATGCGGGCGGGACGGATCGAGGAGTTCCGCGCGCCGCAGAACCCGCTGGACGTGCTCGCCCAGCAGATCGTGGCGATGGGTGCCGTCGAGGAGCTCGAGGTGGAGTCGCTGTTCGACCTGGTGCGCCGGGCCGCCCCGTTCACCGCGCTGCCAAGGTCTGCGTTCGAGGCGACGCTGGACCTGCTGGCGGGCCGCTATCCGTCCGACGAGTTCACCGAGCTGCGGCCCCGGGTCGTCTGGGACCGGGTGCGGGGCACGGTGCAGGCCCGACCCGGGGCGGCCCGGCTGGCGGTCACCTCCGGCGGCACGATCCCCGACCGCGGCATGTACGGCGTGTTCTTGGCCGGCGCGGAGTCCGCCGGCGGCGGCGCCCGTACCGGCGCCCGGGTGGGCGAGCTGGACGAGGAGATGGTCTACGAGTCCCGGGTCGGCGACGTGTTCGCGCTCGGCACCACCTCCTGGCGGATCGAGGACATCACCCACGACCGGGTGCTGGTCACGCCGGCACCCGGCGTGCCTGGCCGGATGCCGTTCTGGAAGGGGGACACCCTCGGCCGGCCCGCGGAGCTGGGTCGGGCGGTCGGCGCCTTCGTCCGCGAGGTGGGGCGGCTGGACGCCACGGCCGCGCGCGAGCGGGTACGCGAGTCCGGCCTGGACGTCTGGGCGGCGGACAACCTGGTGGCCTACCTGGACGAGCAGCGGGCCGTGACCCGGCAGCTGCCCACCGACCGCACCCTGGTGGTGGAGCGGTTCCGGGACGAGCTCGGCGACTGGCGGGTGGTGCTGCACTCGCCGTACGGCGCCCGGGTGCACGGCGCCTGGGCGCTGGCGGTGGGTGCCCGACTGCGCGAGCGGTACGGCGTCGAGGCCCAGGCGGTGGCCGGGGACGACGGCATCGTGCTCCGGGTCCCCGACACCGACGCGGCGCCGCCGGGGGCGGAGGCGTGTGTGTTCGACGCCGACGAGATCGCGGACCTGGTGACCGCCGAGGTCGGCACGTCCGCGCTGTTCGCCGCGCGGTTCCGGGAGTGCGCCGCCCGGGCGCTGCTGCTGCCACGGCGCGATCCCGGACGCCGCAGCCCGCTGTGGCAGCAACGACAGCGGGCGGCCGCGTTGCTGCAGGTGGTGTCGCGCTACCCGTCGTTCCCGATCGCGTTGGAGACCGTGCGCGAGTGCCTGCAGGACGTCTACGACGTGCCGGCGCTGACCACGCTGATGCGGGACGTCGCCGCCCACCGGGTGCGAGTGGTGGAAGTGGAGACCACCCAGCCGTCACCGTTCGCGCGGTCGCTGCTGTTCGGCTACCTGGCCGAGTTCATCTACGCCGGCGACCTGCCGCTGGCCGAGCGCCGCGCGGCCGCGTTGTCGCTGGACCAGACGCTGCTCGCCGAGTTGCTCGGCACCGCCGAGCTGCGGGAGCTGCTGGCTCCGGACGTGGTCGCCGGCACCGAGGCGGAGCTGCAGCGGTTGGCCGCGGACCGCCAGGCCGGCGGGCTGGAGCAGCTGGCGGACCTGCTGCGTCTGCTCGGCCCGCTCTCGGAGCCGGAGCTGGCCGACCGGACCCGTCCGGCGGTGCGGGACCAGGTGGCGGGTTGGCTGGCCGACCTGTCCACGAGCGGGCGGGTGGCCGGCGTACGCGTCGCCGGGGAGGAGCGGTGGACCGCGATCGAGGACCTGGCCCGGCTGCGCGACGCACTCGGGACCGCGGTGCCCCCGGGGGTCCCCGACGCGTTCACCGAGCCGGTGCCCGACCCGCTCGGGGACCTGGTGTCGCGGTACGCCCGTACGCATGGGCCGTTCACGAGCGCGGCGGTCGCGGCCCGGTTCGGCCTGGGGGCGGCGGTCGTGGCACAGACGCTGCAGCGGCTGGCCGGCGAGGGGCGGGTGGTGCACGGCGAGTTCACCCCGGGCGGCACCGGTGCGGAGTGGTGTGACGCCGAGGTGCTCCGACGGCTGCGGCGCCGGTCGCTGGCTGCGCTGCGCAAGGAGATCGAGCCGGTGGAGCCGGCTGCGCTCGGCCGGTTCCTCCCCCGCTGGCAGGGCGTCGGCAGCGCGGCTCGCAACCCAACCGGCCAGCACCGGGGCGTCGACGGGGTGCTCGCGGTGGTGGAGCAGCTGGCCGGCTGCCCGGTGCCCGCGTCGGCCCTGGAACCGCTGGTGCTGGCGTCCCGGGTGGCCGACTACTCCCCCGCGATGCTGGACGAGTTGACCACCGGGGGCGAGGTGCTGTGGGCCGGCCAGGGCAGCATCTCCACCACCGACGGATGGGTGTCGCTGCACCTGCCCGACAACGCCCCGCTCACGCTGCCGCCGCTCGACACCCCGGAGGCGGGGGGCGGGGCCGGCGGAGAGCTGACCGTGGAGCACCTCGCGCTGCTGGACCTGCTGGCCGGCGGCGGCGCGTACTTCTTCCGGCAACTGGTGGACGCGGTCACCGCGGCGGTCGGCGACCAGCGGCCGACGGCTCTCGACCGGCCGGGCGTCGACGACCAGTCCGTGGCCGCGGCGCTGTGGGACCTGGTGTGGTGGGGGCGGATCACCAACGACACCCTGGCCCCGCTGCGCTCCCTGCTGTCCGGCGGCCGGCCGACGCATCGGTCCCGCCGGCCGCCGCCGCGAGCCCGGGTGCACGGCCGGCGGCCGGGTGGGTCCCGGCCGCGGATGCCGAGCCGGACCGGTCCCCCGTCGGTGGCCGGCAGGTGGTCCCTGCTGCCCGAGCGCGACGAGGAACCGACCCGCCGGGCGCATGCCGCCGCCGAGACCCTGCTGGAGCGGCACGGGGTGGTGACCCGCGGCGCGGTCATGGCCGAGCGGGTTCCGGGTGGCTTCGCCGCGATCTACAAGGTGCTGCGCGCGCTCGAGGAGGCGGGCCGGTGCCGGCGTGGTTACTTCGTCGAGCACCTGGGCGCCGCCCAGTTCGGCACGCCGGGCGCGGTCGACCGGCTGCGCGCGGAACCGGCCCACGATCTGGGCGAGGCCGGCGACCAACCGGCTCCGGACTGGCGCAGCGCCGGTGCTGCCGATGGTGCCGGCGACACGGCCGACCGGCCGGTGCACACGGTCACCCTGGCCGCGTGTGACCCGGCCAACCCCTACGGCGCGGCGTTGCCGTGGCCGCCACGGGTCACCGAGTCCGGGCACCGGCCCGGCCGCAAGGCGGGGGCGCTGGTGGTGCTGGTGGAGGGCGACCTGGTGCTCTATGTCGAGCGCGGGGGACGCACCCTGCTCACGTTCAGCGAACAACCGCATCGGTTGCAGCCGGCGGTGGACGCACTGGCCGCCGCGGTGCGGCAGGGCGCGCTGGGTCGGATCACCGTGGAACGGGCGGACGGCACACACATCCACCGGTCCCCGCTGGGGCATGCCCTCGAGCAGGCGGGCTTCCACGTGACGCCGCGCGGGCTGCGGCTGCGCGGGTGAGGTCAGGCGGCGGCGATCTCGCCGGCCACCGGCTCGTCGCTGGGCACGCTGGTCAGCGACAACTCGGCGCGGCGCAGCTCGCGGCTGACCCGGAGCAGCAGCGAGGACAGCGGCATGTCGAGCGACGTGCACAGCGCGGCGAGGCATTCGCTGGACGGCTCCTTCACCCCGCGCTCGACCTCCGAGACGTACCCGAGACTCATCGTGGCGCCGAGCGCGACGTCACGCAGGGTGCGGCCCTGACGCTGCCGCTCCTCCCGCAACGCCTCGCCGACCAGCTCGCGCACGAGCGCCATTCGAGCTCCCTCCGGATCTGTCTGGTGCTTCCAGCCTAACGGCACAACAGCGCGACCGCCCACGGACTTCCCGGCGGCGGCTCACGAGTACGGCTACGGGCGCGCGCCCGGCAGCGTGTCGCACTCGGGACGGCGGGGTCCGCCCGCGGGGGGATAGGCCGGGGCGGGCTGCCTTCTCGCGCCTCACCGGTTCCGGCCACCGGAAAGGGATTGGCGATTCCCGGCCGGTGCGGAGGGCTAGGCTCGGGTATGGCCACAGCCGGGGTCGGTGGCACTGATCCGCTGGCGGCGGGCCACGCCGCTCTTGAGAGCGCGGAGTGGGACGAGGCGCGTACGCGATTCGAGCAGGCCGCGCGGGCGAGCGACGCCCCGGAGGCGTGGGAGGGGCTGAGCCGCGCCGCCTGGTGGCTGGGCGACCAGGACAAGACGTTGACGGCGCGAGACCGGGCTTACCGTGCCTACCGGCGGGCCGGGGACGTGCGCGGCTCCGCGCGGATGGCGACTTGGCTGGCATCCGACTACTTCGACTTCCACGGCAACGATGCAGTCGCGTCCGCCTGGTTACGACGGGGACGGGAGTTGCTGCGCGACGAGGAGCCGTGCCCGGAACTGGGCTACATCGCATTGCTGGAGTCCGACGTTGCGCTGCTGGCGAAGTCCGACCCCGCGACTGCCCAAGCCCTGGCGACCGAGGCGATGGACCTTGCCGCGGAGATCGAGGACGCCGGCGTCCAGGTCGTCGCACTGGCCCTGCTCGGAAGTGCACTCGTCGCCTCCGGAGACGTGGAGGACGGGATGCGACGGCTCGAGGAGTGCGTGGCGCTTGCGGTCAGCGAGGACTTCGTCGATGTCGAGGCGCCGGGCTGGGCGCTCTGCCACACGGTGTCAGCCTGTGCGGACATCGGCGAGTTCGCGCGCGCAGAGCAGTGGTGCCGCGCACTCCACACGTGGTCGGCGGTCTGGCGGTCTCGGCACTTCTTCGGCGTCTGCCGTACGGTCTACGGCGATGTGCTCGCGACCAGCGGAGACTGGTCGTCGGCCGAGCAGGAGCTCCTCAGCGCGCTGGACGACCTTCGAACGACGCGCCCCGTCCTGGCGGCGCGCATCCGGCTCGGCCGATTGCGAATGCGCCAGGGCGACCTGGTCGCGTCCCGAACGCTGTTGGAGGCGGCCCTGCCGCTCCCCCAAGCGGTCATCGCGCTCGGCGAACTGGACCTGGCGGCCGGCGACACGGCGGCGGCAGCCGATGCAGCGGATCGCGTGCTCCGACGCGTGGCCGTTGCGAGCGTCATCGACCGGTTCCCGGCGCTCGAGCTCCTCGCGCGTTCCCGGGCCGCCTCCGGTGACCGAGACGGTGCCCACGCGGCAACCGACGAACTGGAGCGGGAGGCCGCCCGACTCGCCACCCCGTATATGCGCGGGCGCGCCTGCCTGGTACGCGCGCAGGTCCTGGCAGCCACCGGCGAGTACGAGGGCGCGCGCCGGTGCTCCGAGGACGCCGTCGATCTCTTCACCGGCTGCTCGGCCCCGTACGAGGCGGCCGAGGCGCGGCTGTCGTGGTCCGGTGCCCTGGATGCCCTCGGCCGCCACGACCGGGCGAAGGCCGAGGCGCACGCGGCTCGCGAGGCGTTCGCGCTGCTCGGCGCGAAGCGGCGCAACCGCGTCGGAGGCGGCGAGCGGCTGAGCGCGCGAGAGACCGACATCCTGCGCCTGGTCGCCCAAGGCTTGGGTGACGCCAGGATCGCCGAACGGCTCTTTCTGAGCCCGCATACGGTGCACCGTCACATCGCGAACATCCGGACGAAGCTGGGCGTCCCCTCCCGCGCCGCGGCGGTCGCACACGCAGGCCGCGAGGGCCTGCTCTAGCAGGCTCTGGCCCGTTCCGGCCAGCCCGCAAAGATGGCCGGTTCGGGGGAAGTTCCCGCTTCCGGTCTCGACCGAAACTCCTGCCATGACCAGCACCGAGATCCCCACTGCCATCGAAGAACTCCGCTTCCGCCTGCAGGGCGGCGTGCACGAGCCCGGCGATGTCCACTACGCCGACGCCGTCACACTCTTCAACACCATGATCGAGCGCCGGCCCCTCCTGGTGGTCGAGTGCCTGTGCATCGCCGACGTGGTGACAGCCTTGGGCTTCGCACGTGAGCACGAGCTGCCGATCGCCGTGCGTGGCGGCGGCCATTCCGTCGCCGGCGACTCACTGTGCGACGACGGGCTGGTGCTCGACATGCGCCGCATGGCCGAGGTCGAGGTCGACACCCGCCGCCGCACCGCCAAGGTGGCCGGGGGCGCCATCTGGGCCGACGTAGACAGCGCGACGCAGGCCCACGGCCTCGCCACCACGGGTGGACGCGTCTCGACCACCGGGGTCGCCGGGCTGACGCTCGGGGGCGGCTCCGGATGGCTTGAGCGCAAGCACGGCCTCACCTGCGACAACCTGGTGGCCGCCGAGCTCGTCACCTGGGACGGACGGATCGTGCGCGCCTCCGAGCAGGAGAACCGGGAACTCCTCTGGGCGCTTCGTGGCGGAGGCGGGAGCTTCGGCGTAGTGACGTCGGTGGAGCTCCAGCTGCATCCGCTCGGACCCCAGGTCTTCGCCGGCATCGCACTGTTCAGGCGAGACCGCGCCCATGAGGTCGTGGCCACGTTCCGCGACCTCATGAACCACGCGCCCGACGAGCTCTCCCTTGCGTGTGCGTTCCTCACCGTCCCGGAAGACGACGAGGAGGCGCCGACCGAGCTGAGGGGCCGTCCCGCGGTGGCCATCGTCGGGATGTGGGCCGGCGATGTCATCGACGGCGAACGCGCTCTCGCGCCGATCCGGGCGCTGGACCCCGACGCAGACTTCTTCGCCCCGACCGGTTACGCCGACTTCCAGTGCTCTGTCGACGACCCACCGGGCTTCCGCAACTACTGGACCGCCGAGAACGTCGTCGACCTGCCGGACGAGGCGATCGATCGACTCGTCCGGCGCGCCACGGAGATACCGGCAGGACCGTCGACGCTCTTCATCGTCGCATGGGGCGGCGCGGTGCCTCGGGTCGGTTCCGAGCACTCCCCCCTCGCCGGCCGCGAGGCCAGGTTCATCGTGCATCCGCTGCTGCTGTGGGAGGACCCGGCCGACGACCATCTGTGCCGTACCCTCGGCCGGGCGATCCGCGGCGACATGCAGCAGTGGTCGATCGGCGCGACGTACCCGAACTTCCTCGGCGAAGAGGACGGCCCCCGGATGAGCGCCGCCTACGGAGCCAGCACCCACCGGCTGGCGGCCGTAAAGCAGGAGTGGGATCCCCACGGCGTGTTCCGCACCCCCCAGGCGATCCGACGAGAACAACTCGCGGAATCGACATGAGCCACGCGACGACGAGCGCGATCCGGTCGTGCGACGCAACCTGGCGTCACCACCCCAGTCTTCGCGATGACTCGACGCGAGTCGTGACCTACCAGGGCCGCTCAGGCGCCCAAGCGACTGCGCAGCAGATTCAGCGCCGCCGTGCACGTCTGCTGCTGGATCGCCAGCCGGCCACCCGAGCACTCGACCGCGACGGCCTCGGCGCCGTCCGGGCCGGCGAAGCCGACGAACACGGTGCCGACCGGTTTGCCCTCCTGCGGCTCGGGACCCGCTACCCCGGTGGTGCTCAGCGCATAGGTCGTGGCGAACCGGTGGCGCGCGCCGACCGCCATCTGTTCGGCGGTCTCGGCGGACACCACCCCGACCCGCGCGACCGTGCTGCGGGGAACGTCCAGCAGCGCCATCTTGATCTCGCTGGCATAAGCCACCAGGCCCCCGGCGAAAACCGCGGAGGCCCCCGGCACATCGGTCAGCAACACTGCCAACCGCCCGCCGGTGAGCGACTCCGCGGTCGCCACCGTCTCGGCTCGACGGGTGAGCTCCGCGACCAGGCTGGACGCCTCCTGCTCGGGCACCGGCTCACTCACGCGGCGCCTCGTCGTCCTTCGGGTCGGTGAGCTCGGCGCGCTCCGCACCGCGGCCCTGGCGCCACACCCGGGCCGCGCTGATCAGGTACTCGATCCCGGTCACGACCGTCACCACCACCGCAAGAGCCATCGCGGCGACCGAGATCCACCAGGCCAGGGTCGGGATCGGCTCCGGCAGCCCGTCCAGGGTGGGCAGCACCAGGAAGCAGCCCAGGGCGACGGCCTGCAGGAAGGTCTTGATCTTGCCGCCCCGGCTGGCCGCCATCACGCCGTAGCGCAGGACCACGAACCGCACCGCGGTGATCAGCCACTCACGGCCCAGCACCAGGATCGTCACCCACCAGGGCAGGTCGCCGAGGATGGACAGGCCGACGAACGCCATCCCGGTCAGCGCCTTGTCGGCGATCGGGTCGGCGATCTTGCCGAAGTTGGTGACCAGGCCGCGCTTGCGGGCGATGTCGCCGTCGATGCGGTCGGTCGCGATGGCCAGCAGGAACAGCACCCACGCCGCCAACCGCCAGCCCGTCTGGTGGCCGCCCTCCAGCAGCAGCCACCCGAACACCGGCACCATCGCGATCCGCAGCATGGTGAGCGCGTTCGGCAGGTTCCACGGACTGGGTGGCGCGGCGGCCTGTGTGCCGCGGGAGTCCGGGGTACGCGGGTCGGGGTGCTGCGGGTCGGGTGCGGCGCCGGTCATGGGGCGGTCCCTGAAACCGAGGCGGTCTGCCGGCCGACGGAATCCGGTTCGCGGACCAGGCTGCGTGCCACCAGGTCGGCGCCCGCGGCACCGGTGACCACGGCCTCCAGCCGGTCACCGACGGCGGTGCCGGCGGGCGCCTGAAGCACGGTGGTGCTGCCGTCCACCTCCGGTCCCTGGTGCTCGGCGCGGCCCTCGACCGAGCCGTCCGCGGCCAGCGTGTCGACGGACTCGACCAGCACGCTCACCCGCTCACCGACGCGCTCTTCCGCCCGGTCGGCGGTGAGCTGTTCGGTGAGCGAGCCGACGTGCGCGGCCCGGGCACGGATCTCGTCCTCGTCCAGCTTGCCGTCCAGCGCCGCGGCCGCGGTGCCGTCCTCGTCGGAGTAGCCGAACACGCCGACCACGTCGAGGCGGGCGGCGACCAGGAAGTCGCACAGCGTCTGCAGGTCGTCGTCGGTCTCACCGGGAAAGCCGACGATCACGTTGCTGCGCACGCCGGCCAGCGGCCGGTGCCTCCGGATCTGGTCCAGCAGCGTCAAGAACCGGTCCGGGTCGCCGAACCGACGCATCCGCCGCAGCACCGACGCCGAGGCGTGCTGGAAGGACAGGTCGAAGTAGGCCGCCACCCCCGCGGTGCCGGTCATCGCCTCCACCAGCCCGGGACGCATCTCGGCAGGCTGCAGGTACGACACGCGGACCCGATCGATGCCCGGCACCGCGGCCAGTTGCGGCAGCAGCTGCTCCAGCAGCCGCAGGTCGCCGAGATCCTTGCCGTACGACGTGGAGTTCTCACTGACCAAGAACAGCTCCCGGACGCCTTGACCGGCCAGCCACCCGGCTTCGGCGAGGACATCGGCCGGCGGGCGGGACACGAACGCGCCGCGGAAGCTGGGGATCGCGCAGAACGTGCACCGGCGGTCGCAGCCGGACGCGAGCTTGAGCGGCGCCATCGGGCCGCCGTCGAGGCGCCGCCGCATCGCTCGCGGCCCGCTGGCGGGCCCCCGCCCCGGCGGGAGGTCGGGCTCGGCGCGCAGGTGACCGGGGAGCACGGCGCCGGCGGCAGCCCGGTCGACCGGGGTGATCGGCAGCAGCTGCCGGCGGTCCCGCGGCGCATGCGCCACGTGCGGTTGCCCGGCGAGCACCGAGCGCACGCGCGCCGCGATCTCCGGGTAGTCGTCGAAGCCGAGCACCGCGTCCGCTTCGGGCAGCGCTTCGGACAGTTGCTCGCCGTACCGCTCCGCCAGGCAGCCCACCGCCACGACCGCCTGCGGCCCACCGTCCTGCTTGAGGTCGGCAGCGGCCAGCAGCGTGTCCACGGAGTCCTTCTTGGCCGCCTCCACGAACCCGCAGGTGTTGACCACCACAGCATCGGCGTCGCCGGGGTCCTCGACCAGACGCATGCCGTCGGCCTCGAACCGGGCGGCGAGCTCCTCGGAGTCGACGTCGTTGCGGGCACAGCCCAGGGTCACCAGGGCGACCCTGGTGCCGCTCGGCCGCGGTGGGTGGGTAGGGCTGGCAGTTTCAGTCATGGGGATCGCCGTCCAGTATGACCGACCGCCTCCCGGCCCGGTCGTCCCGTGATCGCTGACGGGCCGGTCAGTACGGCGACGCGCCCAGCGCGGCCCCGTCGGTGAAGTAGGTGACCACCGCCCAGAGCAGGACGACGACCAGCACCGCGGTGACCAGCGCCGCCCAGTTGGGACCGTGGCCGACCCCGCGGATCGCCCCGGCCGAGCCGAGCTCGGCCTCGAACACGGTCCGGGCATCGACAGGCTCGCGGGCGTGGTCGCGTTCGTACCGCTGCAGCACCGGATCGGGGTCGAGACCGAGCGCCGAGCAGAGCGTCCGCAGGTGCCCGCGGGCGTAGAAGTCGCCCCCGCAGGGACCGAAGTCGTCCTCCTCGATGGCCTCGATCACGTGTCCGCGGATCCGGGTGCGTGCGGACAGGTCGTCCACCGACTGGTCCATCGCCCGCCGCGCGGCGGCCAGGTCCTCGCCGATGGTCGGCTCGGGGGCGGCCGGCGGCCCGGTGTGGGGCGTGGCCTCAGGCGCAGTCAGGGGCGCCGGATGGGTGGGTCCGGTAGCGGACCGGTCGGTGACCAGTTCCTGGGCGGTCGCGTCGTCGGGGTCGAGCACCGTGGCGGGCTCGCGGCGGCCGGTGTCGATCGGCTCGTCGAGGACCAGGCTCATGTTGCCCCGCACCCGGCGCTGGCGGTCGCGCCCGGCCGGCGGCCGCTCGGAGCCGGAGTCCTGGCCGGCGTCGTCACCTCTCGGGTCCGGTTCGGCCCGCCGCTGTCCGCGCCGGATCACGTCGGCGCGCAGCGCCCGGCGGACCAGCCGCAACGCCACCACGGGCCGCGATTCGACCCGCGCGTGCTCCGGCACGTCCTCGCCCGGCACCTGGTCGTCGAGCGTCGTGTCTGCCGGCGTGGTCTCCGAGGCGGGGTCGGGTGCAACCGCGCGCTCCGGCTGCCGGAGCTCGGCGGCGCTGGCGGTCCCGTCGCTGGGTCCCGGGTCGCCGGCCCTGGGGTCGCCGGCGTCTGGGT
>CAZNCE010000031.1:25064-26300 GCA_964571285.1 uncultured Nocardioidaceae bacterium
CGGCGTCTGGGTCGTCGGCGTCTGGGTGCCCGGACGCCGGGTGCCGGGGCAGAGCGGTGGTGGCTTCCGGGCCTGGCTCCGGGGAGCCGGCCGACCGGTCCTCGGTGCCGGCCTCGGGGTCCCCTTCCCGCGGCAGTTCCCGCACCGGGGCGGCGGCCGGTGGGGTGGTCGCCGGCAGCGGGCGACCCTCCGCCAGCGCGCGGAGCGCCTGCTCCAGGTCGGGGTGCGACGACACGGTCGTCAGGCCGATCGCGGTGACGAACGGGACCCCGTAGCGCCTGGCGTTGGCCCGCAGCCTCCGGGCCGCCCTGCCCCGCGGCCGCCCGTCGGCAGGTCCGTCGGCCGGACCCTCCTCGTCAGTGACCTCGTCGACAGCGCCGAACCCGACGTATCCGTCGCTCCACCAACCCTTGGGCGGGCGCACGACCACGCTGTCGACCTGTCCCCACAGCAGGCCGTGCCATTCCTCGGCGACCCGGATCCGGATGCCCACCCGGTCGGCGACCAGCATCGGGAGGCGGGCGTCCAGCCACTCGCCCAGGTGATAACCGGCGAGCATCACCAGCACCGCACCGACCAGCCAGGAAAGGTCGTCGCCGCTGTCCACCGCCCGCCACAGGAACAGCGCGGCGAGCACGGCAGCGCAGACGCCGACGAACGCGAACAGCCCGGAGCGGCGGCGGACGACCACGGACTCGCCGTCGCGTACGGCATCCAGCCGGCCGCGCGTCGGGCCCTGCGGCGATTCCTGCAATGGGGTGACAGGCAGGCTCATTCAGCACCTCGCAGCGTGTCGAGCACCTCGTCCAGATCGTCTGGTTTGACCAGGACGTCGCGCGCCTTCGAGCCCTCCGACGGGCCGACCACGCCGCGCGACTCCAGGATGTCCATCAGCCGGCCCGCCTTGGCGAAGCCGACCCGAAGCTTGCGTTGCAGCATCGAGGTGGACCCGAACTGGGTCGACACCACCAGCTCGACGGCGGCGATCACCAGCTCCAGGTCGTCGCCGATCTCGTCGTCGAGCTGGCGGCTGGACTGCTGGGGAGTGGTCACGTCCTCGACGTACGTGGGCTCCAGCTGGTGCTTGCAGTGCTCCACCACCTGCCGGATCTCCGCCTCGGTGACCCAGGCGCCCTGCACGCGCACCGGCTTGCTCGCGCCCATCGGCAGGAAGAGGCCGTCGCCCTTGCCGACCAGCTTCTCCGCGCCGGGCTGGTCCAGGATCACCCGGCTGTC
>CAZNCE010000032.1:0-19940 GCA_964571285.1 uncultured Nocardioidaceae bacterium
CGAACGACGGGTGGCCGGTTGCGTTGCCGAGGTTCAGCAGCCGGCCCTCGCTGAGCACGATCACGGCGTGCCCGTCCGGGTAGGTCCACAGGTCGACCTGCGGCTTGATGTGCTGATGCCGCACGCCCTCGGTGGCCTTCAGCCCGGCGAGGTCGATCTCGTCGTCGAAGTGGCCGATGTTGCCGACGATCGCCTGGTGCTTCATCCGGGCCATGTGGTCGGCGGTGATCACGTGGTAGCAGCCGGTCGCGGTGACGAAGATGTCCGCGGTCTCGACCACGTCCTCGAGGGTCACTACCTGATAGCCGTCCATCGCGGCCTGCAGGGCGCAGATCGGGTCCACCTCGGTGACGACCACCCGGGCGCCCTGCCCGCGCAGCGACTCGGCGCAGCCCTTGCCCACGTCGCCGTACCCGTTGACGACCGCGACCTTGCCGCCGATCAGCACGTCGGTGGCCCGGTTGATGCCGTCGATCAGCGAGTGCCGGCAGCCGTACTTGTTGTCGAACTTGCTCTTGGTGACCGAGTCGTTGACGTTGATCGCCGGGAACAGCAGCGTGCCGCCGCGGAACCGTTCGTACAGCCGGTGCACGCCGGTGGTGGTCTCCTCGGTCACCCCGCGGACGGCGTTGGCGACCTCGGTCCATTTGCCGGGCTGCTCGGCGAGCGTGCGGTTCAGCAGGGCGAGGACGACCGCGTACTCCTCGGTCTCGGCGGTGGACGGGTCCGGCGCCGAGCCGGCCTTCTCGAACTCCACGCCCTTGTGCACGAGGAGGGTGGCGTCCCCGCCGTCGTCGAGGATCATGTTCGGCCCGTCGCCGTCCGGCCAGGTGAGCGCCTGCTCGGTGCACCACCAGTACTCCGCCAGGCTCTCCCCCTTCCAGGCGAACACGGGCACGCCGGCCGGGGCATCGGCGGTGCCGTCGGGGCCGACGACCGCGGCGGCGGCGGCGTGGTCTTGGGTGGAGAAGATGTTGCAGCTGGCCCAGCGGACGTCGGCGCCCAGCGCCACCAGCGTCTCGATCAGCACCGCGGTCTGCACGGTCATGTGCAGCGAACCGGTGATCCGGGCGCCGCGCAGCGGCTGGTCGGCGGCGTAGCGCTCCCGCATCGCCATCAGGCCGGGCATCTCGTGCTCGGCCAGGGTGATCTCGGTCCGGCCGAAGCCGGCCAGGTCGAGGTCGGCGACCTTGAAGTCCATACCAAACGTCCTTAAGTCACGGTGAGCGGGCAAAGTGTCGGCCCTCACCAGACTAATGGGTGCGTTGGCTGCCGGCGGTCCCCGCGGTCCGTCCCTCGCGGTACAGGTCGGGCTCGAGGTAGATCGTGGTCGCCATCGGCTCGGCCGCCCGGATGCTGCGCTCAGCGGAGTCGATCGCGTCGGCGATCTCGGCAGCCGTCTGCGCCCGGCCGACACCCACCTTCGCCGCCACCAGCAGCTCCTCGGGACCGATGTGCAGGGTGCGCAGGTGGATCAGCCGCTCGATCCCCGGCGCCGCCACGATCGCCTGCTCGATCCGGCGCACCACCCTGGGCGCGGCGCTCTCGCCCAGCAGCAGGCTGGTCATCTCCATGGCCAGCACCACCGCGACGCAGACCAGCAGCACGCCGATGCAGGCGGTGCCCGCGACGTCGAACATCGCGTTGCCGGTGAGCAGGGTCAGGCCGACTCCGGCGAGCGCGAGCACCAGGCCGATCAGCGCGGCAAGATCCTCGAGCAGGATCACCGGCAGCTCCGGCGCCTTGGCGGTACGGATGAACTCCCACCAGCCGCGGTCGTCCTTGACCCGGCTGGTCTCGTGGATCGCGGTCCGGAACGACATCGACTCGGCGACGATCGCGAAGCCGAGCACGACCAGCGGCACCCACCACCACCGGCCCTCGAGCAGCTCGTTGGGGTGGCCCTCGCTGACCTCGTGCCACTTGTGGTACGCCTCGTAGAGCGCGAACAGGCCGCCCAGGCTGAACAGCACGATCGCCACCATGAACGCGTACAGGTAGCGCGACCGGCCGTACCCGAACGGATGCAGCTTGGTGGGAGCCCGCCTGGAGCGGCTGCCGCCGACCAGCAGCAGCACCTGGTTGCCGGAGTCGGCCACCGAGTGGATGCCCTCGGCCAGCATCGAGGAGGCGCCGGTCAGCGCCCACGCGACGAACTTCGCGACCGCGATCGCGAGATTGGCCATCAGGGCGGCGATGACCGCCTTCGTCCCACCGCCGGCGCTCATGCCGTCATCCTGCCCGACTCCGGGTGACGCGCACCAGCCGTCCCGAGCCGCGCACCCGCAGTCGCGGTGCGGCGGCGGGGACGAACACCGCGTCGCCGGTGCCCAGTTCGGTCTCCGGCGTCGAGCCGTCGACCGGGGACAGGGTGAAGGTACCGGCGAGGCTGCAGTACAGCTGCGGACCGTCGACCGGGGCGGGCGAACCGCCGGGCACGTCGTCCAGCACCGACAGTGCGAAACCACCGGCTGCGGCGTCGAACACCAGTTCGTCGCCGCAGCGCCGGGGGCGAACCCGCTCCGCTCCGCCCGGCCTCAGCGCGGCCAGCAGGGCAGGTAGGTCGGTGTGTTTTCTGGTGAGCCCGCCGCGCAGCACGTTGTCGGAGTTGACCTGCACCTCGAACCCGAGCCCGGACAGGTAGGTGTGCGGCTGCCCGGGTCGGATCAGCAGCGCCTCCCCCGGCTCCAGCCGCTGCGGGCTCATCAGCACGGCCAGCACCATCGCCGGGTCCTCCGGGTGCAGCGCCGCCAGCTCGGACAGCAGCCGGGCGTCGGCACCCCACCGGCGGTGGCCGGCGAGCGCGCCGAGCCGGCCCGACAGCCCTCGCACCGTGGCCGCCACCCCGTCGCCCAGCAGCACGGTCCGCAGTGCGGCCCGGAACGGCTCCGGGCCGGGGTCGGCCAGGCTGTCCCGGACCGCCTGCAACGCCGGCTCGCCGAGCGCATCCAGCCATCCGACCAGCTGCTCCGGGTCCCGAAGGCCGCCCAGCGCCCGGAACGGCGAGACGGCAAGGACCAGCTCGGTCTTGGCCTGGTCGTCGGGGAAGTTGCGTCGCGCCGCGGAGCGCGGGATCCCGGCTGCCTCCTCGGCGGCGTACCCGCGGGCGCTGGTCGCGGCGTCGGGATGCACCTGCAGCGACAGCGGCCGGTCCACCGCGATCACCTTGGCGAGGTACGGCAGCCGGGCGGTCGCCGAACCGGGACCGAGCATGCCCGCGGGATCCGCGGCGATCAGCTCGCTGAGGGGCCGGTCGCCCACCCGGGAGCCGGCCCGTTCGTGCGCGCCGATCCACAGCTCCGCCTGTGGGGTGCCGTCGGGGGCACGCCCGAGCAGCGCGGGGATGGCGGTCCGTGAGCCCCACGCGTAGGTGCGAACCGGATTGTCGAGGCGAAGCACCGCACCGGTTCCGTGCCGGGTCATCACCTGCCGAGACCGATGCCGAGATAGACCGACGCGTAGCTGCCCATCGACCACAGCGATGCGTAGCGGGCGACCTCCGGGCCCTCGTCGGAGGTCAGCGTGTGCACTCGGATGCCGGGCTCCTGCGCCGCGTGCGTCAGCCGGCCGCGCTGTTCGCGGACCATCGGGCTGTCGGTGCCGTCGTCGAGGATCAGCAACGACGGGCGGGGCCCGTCGGGCGGCTCGTCGGCGAACGGGTCGGCGAACAGGTCGTGGTGCGGCGCGGACACCAGCACCGGCAGCAGGTGCTCGACGTCGGCCGCGAGAGCGGCCAGGCCGGAGGTGCGGCGGATGGACTCCGCGATCCGGCGCGCGGCACGGGCGGCGAGCACCGATCCGCCCCACAGCAGCGGCAGCGTGCCGGCCACCGAGCTGGCGAGTTCCTTGGCCGGGTTGCGGGCGGCCTCGGCATGCGGGCTGGCCCGGACCGCCACGTCGTCCAGGGCGGTTGCCACCGCTTCCTCGTCGGCCTCCGGGCCCAGGCCGATCCGGTGCAACGCCTGCAGCATCAGCACGGCGGAGGCCAGCGAGTCGGCGGTCTCGGTCGGCAGCAGCGTGCTGTCCCGGCCCTGCGCCCGCTCGGCGAGCATGGAGTTCTTCGGGGCTGCCACCACGAGCGAGCACCCGCGGTGCAGGGCATCGGTCACCGCCGATTCCTCGACCGCCTCGCCACCAGTGGGCGCCAGCACGACGACCAGGTCCAGCGGACCGGCCCAGCCGGGCAGCCCGGGACCGGGCCAGGCGACGAACGGCACCGGGCACCAGGGCTCCAGCACGGCGCGCAGCAGCCGCGAGTCGGCGCCGGCTACGACCATGGCGCGGGGCTTCTCGGCGATCGAGAAGCCCTCGGCCGCCTCCGCCGCGCCGACCGCCTCGCGGCGGACCCGGGCTCCGGCCTCGGCCAGCCAGCGCAGCTGCGGGTCGGCGCGCTGCAGCGCCGCCGAGTCATCCAGCAGCGCGTCGTCGAAGTCCTCGCCGGCCATGCCGTCAGGATCCGGCGCGGCCCGGCCGCCCGGCGGGCCCGTCCCCGGACGACCGCTCGGTGTTCGCTGACGGGCCGGCGTCGCCAGCGGCGTCGCCAGCCCCCTCCTCAGCCCCCTCGTCAGCCCCCGTGTCAGCCCCCGTGTCAGCACTGTCGCCACCGCTGTCGGGCCGGCCGCTGTCGGCGGCGGGCGGCGCCGGCTCGGGGGTGGGCGCCGGTGGCTGGCGGGCCTCGTCGACCAGCAGCACGGGGATGTCGTCGCGGACCGGGTAGGCGCGGTGGCAGCCGCTGCACACCAGTTCCGAGGCCTGCTCGTCCACGGCCAGCGCGGACCGGCAGGCCGGGCACACCAGGATGTCCAGCAGCTTCGGGTCGAGGTTCATCGGTTGTCGCTCCTGATCACGGCAAGGGCCTCGTCACGTATCCGCGCCATCGTGGTCTCGTCGGCTCCCTCGACGTTCAGGCGCACCAACGGCTCGGTGTTGGAAGCACGCACATTGAACCACCAGTCGTCGTGCTCCACGGTAAGGCCGTCGAGCAGGTCGATCGAGACCCCGGCGCGGCCCTCGTACCGGGACCGGAGCCGGTCCAGCACGACCGCCGGGTCGTCGACGGTGGAGTTGATCTCGCCGGAGGCGGCGTACCTGGTGTAGCCGGCCAGGAGGGTGGACGCGGACCGATCGGTCTCGGCGAGAGCCCCGATCAGCTGCAGCGCGGCCAGCATGCCGGAGTCCGCGCGCCAGAAGTCGCGGAAGTAGTAGTGCCCGGAGTGCTCCCCGCCGAAGGCCGCGCCGGTCTCGGCCATCCGGGCCTTGATGAAGGAGTGGCCGACGCGGGTGCGGACCGGCGTGCCGCCGCGGCTGCGGACCAGTTCGGGCACGGCGCGCGAGGTGATCAGATTGTGGATGATGGTCGCGCCCGGCTCGCGGGTCAGCACTCGGTCCGCGATCAGCGCGGTGAGCGCGGAGGAGGCGACCGCGGCGCCGGTCTCGTCCACCGCGAAGCACCGGTCGGCGTCGCCGTCGAAGGCCAGGCCCAGGTCGGCCCCGGTGCGGCGGACCGCGTCGCTGAGGTCCGCGAGGTTGGCCGGCTCGATGGGGTTCGCCGCGTGGTTCGGAAACGTGCCGTCGAGGTCGAAGTACAGCGGCACCAGCCGGACGTCCAGGCCCGCGAACACCGCCGGCACGGTGTGCCCGGCCATCCCGTTGCCGGCGTCGACGACCACGGTCAGGCGGCGCCCGCGCACCGGAGCGAGGTGGTGCAGATGCGCCACGTAGTCGGGCAGCAGGTCACGGTGCTCCAGCCGAGCGTCGGGGGCGGGCTCGACCGTCCCGATGGAGTCGTGCCGCAGCCGGGCCTCGACGATCGCCTGGAGCTGGCGCAGCCCGGTGTCGTGACCGATCGGAGCGGCGCCGGCACGGCACAGCTTGAGGCCGTTGTACTCGGCCGGGTTGTGGCTGGCGGTCACCATCACCCCGGGCAGGTCCAGCCGCCCGGAGGCGAAATAGAGCAGGTCAGTGGAGGCCAGGCCGATGTCCACCACGCTGGCGCCGCGGGCCCGTACGCCGGCGGCCACCGCCGCGGCCAGCATCGGGGAGGTCGGCCGCATGTCGCGGCCGATCACCACCGCGCCGCCCTCCCGCGGCACCCCGCCGACGCTGACCAGGCCCTCGCCGACTGCCCGGGCGATCCGCTCATCGAGCTGTTCGGGGCTGCGCCCACGGATGTCGTAGGCCTTGAAGACGTCGGCCGCCCGGACCGACGGTGAGTCGCTGCAGGGCATGGGAGGGGTCAGGCGTCGCCGGAGCGGAGCAGCCGCAGGTGGCCGCGCCGACCCACCTGGGCCGGCTCCGGAGGCACCGTCTCCCGCGGGCGGGCGGCCTCACGGACCGCGTCGGCGAGCGCCTCCAGGTCGTCGCTGGACGGCCCCAGCGAGTCAGGATCGGGCGCGAGGCGCAGCACCTCCCACCCCCGCGGTGCGGTCAGCCGGTCGGCGTGCGGCTGGCACAGGTCGTAGCAGTGCGGCTCGGCATACGTCGCGAGCGGCCCGAGGACGGCGGTCTGGTCGGCGTAGACATAGGTGAGCGTCGCGATCGCGGGGAGCGCGCAGGCAGCACGCGAGCAGCGTCGGACAGGGCTCACGCACGGACCGTACCGCCTCGCGCGGACCGCTTTCACGATTAGGCGGGCGGACACTTCGCGTGTCGCCCCGCGGCTTGGTCGACCAACCGGGCTCCGGCGCCGCGCCTCGGTCGTCCGGGACCGGCGGCGCCCGGGCGGCACCGGGTCCGCAGGCGGGATCCGCACCCGGATCTTCTAGGGTCGGTGCATGGCCATCCCACCGCGGCTGCGGCCGGCTCCGCAGCCGCCACGCGCCGGCCGACGACGCGAGCGGCACGGACGTGGAGTCCGGGGGATGACCGCGCTGCCGGGTCCGCTGGCCCACGCGGGGGCCCCGTTTCCCGGCACTGCCGCCGAGCGCTTCGACGCCTTGGTGCTGACCTGCATCCGCCCCCTCGAGCAGCGGTGGGCAGGTGTGTGGGGCCGGGTCGAGTTCGCGGTCGAGCACGCGCCACTGCTGCCTGCCGGCTGGACGGGATCGGTCCCACTGGCCACTCTGGTCCGCAGCGACGAGGCGGACCACGGGGGCCCACACCGCATCGTGCTGTTCCGGCGTCCGATCCAGGACCGAGTCGCCGGACGGGTCGAGCTGGCGGCGTTGGTGTCGCAGCTGCTCGTCCAACACGTCGCCGAGCTGCTGGGCATGGACCCGGACGACGTGGACCCGGGCCTCGCCGGTCCGGGCTGAGCAGGGGTGCGGCTGTCCCCGGTCAGTGCCCGGCGAAGTCCCGCTCGACCGCGGGCGGCTCCGTGGTCACCCGTAGCGGCATCATCGGCGTCACGCTGGTGCCGCCGCCCGACCAGGCCATTGCCGCGGCCAGCCGGCCCTTGTCGACGGCCAACACCACGACGGCGGCGTCCTTGTCCTGCGGCACCTGCCAGGTCGCCGTCTGGCCACCGTCCAGCCGCACGTCCTGCTCGGCCACCGGGCGTCCCTCGCTGTCGTAGGCCGTCAGCCGCCCGGACGTGGGCTCGCGGAGCAGCCCGCTGACGATCACGGTGCCGCGGCGGTTCCCGGGCAACGCGAGCGCCGAGGCCGACTCCAGCGGCACCGCCGACGCGGTGTAGGCGACGTCGGTCGGCCCGGAGGACGTGCTGCGCACCGCGGCGCTGATCGGCTGGTCGGCGCGTAGCCGCAGCCCCGACGGGTGCTGCTTGGTGATCGCGGTGACGTCGCGCCTCACCACCGCACCGGCGGGCACCCGCAACACGTCGGTGTCCGTGGGCTCGAAGGCCCCGGACCGGCCGAGCACCTCGAGCGTGACCACGGTCTCGCTGTCCCCGGTGTTGACCACCGACAGCACCCGGCTGCCGTCGCCGCCGGTCAGTCCGGTCAGCGCGGTGGTGCGGGCGGGTTCGGCGGCCGAACCGAGGTAGTCGACGCCGGCCGTCTCCCGGCCGTCCCGGTACGAGTCGTACACGAACGCAGCGACCTGCCCCTGCGTGGTGCGCACCCGGATCGCCAGGTCCTCCACACCCGGGGCGACGTCCTCGAGCGCAATGGCTTTCCGCCCGCCGGGTTCGAGGGCCACCGGGTCCACCGCGGCCTGGTCCAGTGCGCCGTCCGGCCCGTACAGCGTGATGTCCGCCTGCGCGACGCCGTCGGTGGGGTTGGCGATCACCAGGGAGCCGGCCCGGCCGACCGAGCTGCCGGCCCCGACGAACCACCACTCCGACCGGGGCAGCGCGCACGCGGACACGGCGAGGCCCCGCACCCGAGGGGTGTCATAGGCCGACGAGGTGGTCGCGGACAGGCCGGCGGCCAGCGACCCGGTGACGTCGGCGGTGAACCCACCGATCACGGCGTCCCGGTCGGTGCGCCAGGTGTCGCCGCGCTGGGTCAGCCGGGCCAGCGTCGTCTCGGGACCACGGACCTGCACGATCCCGGCGCGAACGGGTGGTTCGGAGTCCGGCTCGGGCGATGGTGCCGCCGGCACGGCGGTGAGGGGTGGCACCACCACAGTGGTTCGGGCACTCGCGTCGTCGGGCGCCGGCAGCGGGGGGCAGACCAGCTGCGCGCGGTCCACGGTTCGCGACGCCTGGGGGCGGGCGGCCGGTCCCTCCGGCTCGGCGGTACCGGGCATCAGCGCGAAGCCGGCGACGGCCAGCCCGGCGACCGCGACGGCGGCCAGGTCAGTCAGTCTCATCGTCGGGCCTCCGTCGGGTCGGCGCGGCCAGCACCAGCGCGAGCACCAGGACCGCGACCTGGCCGGCGATCCACCAGCCACGCGCCGTGTCGTAACCGACCTCGAGATGTCCCCCGTCGGCCGGCAGCTCGAAGGTCTGGGCCCACCCGTCGGCCGGTTCGGCCGCGGTCAGCGCGGTGCCGTCGAGTTCGGCGCGCCAGCGGTCCCCGGCCCGCTCGGCCACCACCAGCCGCCGCGGAGCGTCGTCGCTGGGATCGATCCGGGTCGACACCGTGCCGGCCCGGCTGGGCAGTACGACGGCCTGCCGCGGATCGGCCGGGACCACCCGAACCCCGCCACTCGGCAGGTCGACCCGCCAGGCGACCGCGCCCTCGTCGGCGGCGCTCGCCCGCTGCAGGCCGGCGGCGCCGTCGATGGCCGCGCTGATGTCGGTGTCGGCGCCGCGCAGCACGATGAAACCGACGCCCGCGTCCGCGAGCGCCTGCGCGTCTCCGCGGGCAGGGTCCGACACCAGCCGGGCGACCAGCGGGGCCAACTCGTCGCCGGATTGCATGGACTCCTGGCCGAGGAATACGCCGGCGTCGCGCGACAGGTGGTAGCGGACCACGCCGCCGTCACCGTGCTCCAGCACCAGGGTGCGCGGCTGGGCCGCCGTCCGCTGTGCGTCGGCCATGTAGGCCGGGAGGTCCACCGGGGTGCCGCGGTGCAGCAGCGTCTGGTCCGAGCTCATCCACCACACCGCGCCGGCGACGGGTACGGCCACCGCTGCCACGGCGGTGACCAGGGCCAGCGGCTGCCGCCAGCCGAAGCTGGCGCCGGCCAGCGTCTCGAGAACGCCGTCGGCGGCCAGCGCGGCGGCCGCAATGGCCGCGCCGTACAGCATGACGATCGTGAAGCCGGGCCACACGCCGTGCTGCTGCTGGACCAGCACCGTGCCGAGCGCGGCCAGGCCGCCCAGCCAGGCCGTCAGCACCCCGGCCCGCCGATCGGCGCGCAGCAGTGCCACCACCGCGGCGGCGGCCAGCCCGTACCCGAACCAGGTGGGCGCCGCGCCGAACGTGTCGCCGAGCCCGGGTAGCCATCCGGCGGTACCAGCGGGAACCCCGACGGCGAAGCCGGTGTCGGCGAGCCACGAGTCCAGGTCGGTGCCGAGCTGCCAGGTCCACGGCATCAGCAGCAGCAGCGGCGTGGCCACGGCGCCGAGCGTTGCCAACAGGGTGCCGACCGGCCGTCGGCCGGGACGGGCCAGGTCCACCGCGGCCCAGACCACCAGTGTGGCGCCGGCGACCGGCCAGGCCGGCGGGGCGAAGGCCACCACCGCGGCGAGCGCCAGCCCGGTCGCCAGCCCGGAACGGATCCGGGAGTTGACGTCTCGGCCCCGGGCCAGCCCGGCCAGCGGCAGCAGCACCAGGGGGGCGAGCACGGTTGCGGCCACGGTCCCGAACCGGCCCTGAGCCACTGCGCCGGTGAGCACCGGCAGCAGCGCGTACGCGACGGCCGCCCAGATGCGCACCCAGCGCGACCGCACGACCCGGCGCAGGCCGGCATAGGCGGTCACGGCGGACAGCGGGACCGCCAGGCCGAGCAGCAGGTCGACGGCCAGCCATTCCTTGGCGGCCAGCACACTGCCCAGCAGCGCGAGCACCAGCACGTACGGCGGCGCGGCGGCGTCACTGCCGGTGCCCACGGCATGCCAGGACTCGCCGTACAGCCGCCACCAGTCGCCGACGCCGGGCGGCGCGGGCAGCAGGGCGCCGCCGTGCAGCAGGCCGGGGCCGGCCAGGTCGAGCCCGGGCGCGAACAGCGCGAGCACGACCAGCAGCGCGAACACGCCCAGCATCGGGCGGCGGCGGATCCGGGTGAGGGGCCCGGTCTCGGGCTCCAGGTCCTCCGCCTCCTCCGGCACCGGGCCGGTCTCGGTGGGCCGGCGGCCGACGAGCTGCGCGCCGCCCACGGCGCCGATCAGGTCGACGCCGAACTGTCCGACCGCGTCGATGCCGATCCGGTAGGGCGTCCACCACGGTGGTAGGTGCTGTCGCACCTCGGCGCGGGAGGCCCGGCGCTGCTCGTCGCCGCGGGGCAGCGCCTCGCGACGCCAGCCGGGGAGCCGGGGCAGGAACGCCAGCAGGCCGCCGAGGGCGGCCAGCTCGTCCAGCGCGCGCCGCGGCGACCGGGTGAGCAGCAGGCCGAGCATGCGCAGCAGCGAGCCCAGCACGAACCGAACCACCAGCAGCGGCACCGCCCAGGCCCGGCAGTGCCGCAGCACGACCATCAGGTGGTGCTGGCGGGACACCCGCGCCGGGCGGCCGCGGACGGCGCCGGCCGAACGGCGTCCATCGGTGGCCGCCTGCACGTGGTAGACGATCGCGGCCGGTGCCACCCCGACCCGGTAGCCGGCCCGGGTCGCGCGCCACCCGAAGTCCAAGTCGTCCGCGAACAACGAGAGTCGCGGGGAGAAACCCCCCAACGCGTCCCACACCCGCCGCCGTACCAGCAGCCCGGCGCTGCCGACCGCGAGCACGTCGTGCGGACGGTAGTGCTGCCCCTGGTCGTACTCGCCCGGCTCCACGCCGGTCAGCCGGCGCGCGGTGCCGGTGACGGTCAGGCCGACCTCGAGCAACCGGAGCCGCCGCGGCCACTGGCGGACCCGCGGGCCCACGACGTCGGTGGCCGGTTCGGCGCGGACCGCGGCCAGCAGGGCGGCGAGCGCCTCGGGGTCCACCGCCAGGTCGTCGTGCAGCAGCCAGACCCAGTGGTCGTCGTCGGTGCGGTCAGCCGCCTCGTCGGGGCGGTCGGCATGCAGGGCGTCGAGGTGATCCAGCCCGAGTTGCACAGCGGCGCCGTACCCGGTCGACCGGTCGGCGGACAGCACCGACGCGGCGCCGAGCCCCGCGCGCAGCAGGTCCGCGGACCGATCGGTGCTGCCGGTGTCCACCGCCACCACGCGATCGGGGCGCACGGTGGCGGCTTCCAGGGAGGACAGCAGCCGCGGGATCCAGTCGGCACCGTCGTGGGAGACGATCACCGCGGTGACGTGGGCCCGGCGCCCGGTCGCGGCGGCGGAAGAGGTCATACGGGCAGGGATCCTCGGCAGGGAACGACACGGCTACGAACGGCACGGCATGGTCCGGCGCCGTCCGGCGCCGAGCCGCACCCGCGCTGGGTACGGGCCCATGGGCGCGTTCAGAGTAGTCGACCCGCCCGGGCTACGCACATCCGGGCGTCCGGCACCCGCCGCCCGGACGGTGTGCTGCCGCGGTCAGACCGCCTGCTTCTTCAGGCGCCGGCGCTCGCGCTCCGACAGCCCGCCCCAGATGCCGAACCGCTCGTCGTGAGCGAGCGCGTACTCCAAGCACTCGGCGCGGACCTCACAGGTGAGGCAGACCTTCTTGGCCTCGCGCGTGGAGCCGCCCTTCTCCGGGAAGAACGACTCCGGATCGGTCTGGGCGCACAGCGCCCGCTCCTGCCAGCTGAGTTCCTCGGTGTCTGTCATGTCGAGCACATCGAACTCGCGCACCGGTGCTCGCCTCCTCGACCCTCGTCCCCGTGAGGGGGGTGTCGCGAGTGGATGGGCCACTCGGTGAACGACACGTGTGAAATTACATGCCTGAAATGCCGAATAGTCAAGCGCGCGTCTGATAATCACGCGAGTTCAGGACGCGACGCAGTTCGTCCGGGTATGTCCGAGGTGCCCTCGCCGGTCAGCGCTCGTCAGGGTCCTCGTAGCGCCGGCCGCCGGGGTGCTGCGGGTCCTCGGGCCCGAACTCACCGGGGTACGCCGGGCCCGGCGGCTGCGGAGGATACTCCGCCTCGTCCGGCCAGCTCGGACGCGGCTGGGGGCGGCCGTACGTGTGCCCGTACTGCTCCTCGTACCACTGGCCGGGCGGGTCCGGCTGCTGCCCGCGAGGGTACGGCTCCGGCGCCGGCGGTCCGTAGCGGCCGGGCTCGTCCCCCAGCGGGCCGCCCTCCCGGTAGCCGCCGTAGTGCGGGTAGGCACCCCCGGCGGCCGCCTGCCCGGACGATCCGGGTGGCCGCGCCGTGCCCCGCGGGAGGGTGGACGAGGCCGGCGCCGGTAGCGCCCGCAGCACCAACCAGGTGAGATACCCGACCAGGCCCAGCAGGAAGGCCCGCACCACGAAGTGCAGGCTGAGCATCGTGCGGCCGGCACCCACCCCGACCAGGAACTGGTCGTCGAGGACCAGCGCGCCGACCCATGAGATCACGCCGAGCAGCAGGGCGACGCCGATGCAGCCCAGAGCGCCGACCACCAGGGTCCGCGTGGCATTCGACGGCTGTCCCCACACCGACAGCGCCACGGTGGCAGCGAGCAACAGCGAGAGCCACGGTGCCACGAAGGCGTCGTTGAGCGCCCACGAGTTCGCGGCGAAGCCGGGGGCCACGAACAGGTTCAGGAAGTTGATCACCAGATAGGCCGCGACAAAGCCCAGCAGCGTCCAGCCCAGCTGGTCCCGTCGGCTCCGGACCACGTCCCAGATCACCTGGCCAGCCTGCCACACCGCACCACCCACGACCCGGTCACGCACCGGACTTTCCTGCACCGTCGGCAACCGGTGCCCCGTAGACTTTTCCGACCGAGCGTCGACACGGAGGACCGAACAACGTGGCCAAGTCCAAGGGCGGCAAGTCGAAGGCCGCCGAGCGGCGTGCGCAGCTGGCCCAGCTGGAGGCCGAGCGCCGGCGCGCGGAGCGGCGACGCCGGTGGACCTTCGTCGGCATCGTCGGGCTGGTTGCCCTGCTCATCGTCGGCCTCACCGGCTGGCAGTTGCTGAAGGAGAAGCGGCAGTCCGACGAGTTCGCCGCGCTGAACCTCACCGAGTTCGGGGTGCCTGCCGCGGACGCCCAGTGCGACGCCCGGATCGAGAAGCACGCCCAGGGCTCCGGCCAACACGTGCCGAGCGGCCCGATCACCTACCAGGACGACCCGCCGTCGTTCGGCCCGCACCGGCCCACCTGGGTGCGGTTCGCCCGCGAGTTCTACACCCCCGAGGACCGGCCCGAGGTCCCGTTGCTGGTGCACAACCTCGAGCACGGCTACCTGGTGCTGTGGTACGACGAGACGGTCGCCGACGACCCGGACGCGCGGGCCGAGCTGGAGGGGCTGGCCGCGAAGTTCAGCGGTGACGACCAGAATCCGAAGAACGCGTTCATCGCCGCGCCGTGGACCTCTGAGGATGGCGGTCCCTTCCCGGACGGCAAGCACTACGCGCTGACCCACTGGTACGCGAATCCGGAGACCGGCCAGGACCAGAAGGGCATCACCGAGTACTGCGGGAAGCTGTCCGGGGAGGTCGTCAAGTCGTTCATGGAGGACTACCCGCAGTCGGACACCCCGGAGCCCGGCGCGGCGAATCTCTGACCTCAAAGGCCGCGCCGCTCAGCGGTCGGGTGAGAACCGCACCGCCCCGTCGGCGAGCCGGACATCGCACCACACCCGCGCACCGGCGATCAGCTCGCAGTCGCTGCCGATCTGTGCCCGTTCCCCGACCACCGCGTCCCGCAGCACCGTCCGGGCGCCGACCGCGGCGTCCGCAGCGAGCACGCTGTCGACCACGCTGGCCCGTGGACCGACCACCGCACCGGGCAGCACGATGCTGCCGTCAACCAGCGCCCCCGCCGCCACCTCGGCCCCGTCGTGCACGCAGCTGCCGCCGACCACCGCGGCGCTGGGGTCGACACGCGCCGAACCGGCGATCCACCGTTGGCCGCCGGTTCGTCCGTGCTCCGTGCCCGCCGCCGCTCCGGCCAGGCCCCGAACGACGTCCGCCGAGGCGCGGACCAGCGCGGCCGGAGTGCCCACGTCGATCCAATACGTGTTCTCCACGTGGCCGAGCACCAGCGCGCCACTGCGCACCAGATCCGGGAAGGTCTCCCGTTCCACCGACACCGGCCGGCCGGTGGGGATCCGGTCCAGCAGCCGCCGGCGGAACACATAGCAACCGGCGTTCACCTGCCGGCTGACCGGGTCCGGCGACTTCTCGTGGAAGGCCAGCACGCGACCCCGCGAATCCGTGGGCACGCAGCCGTACGCCCGGGCGTCGGGCACCTCGACCAGGTGCAGCGTGACGTCGGCGTCGTGGTCGCGATGCCGGACCAGTTGCGCGGACAGGTCGTGCGCCGACAACACATCGCCGTTGAGCGCGACGACCGGGTCGTCGGCCCCAGACTCGAGCACGGTCGCGGCATTGGCCAGCGCCCCGGCGGTGCCGAGGGGCTCGTCCTCGGTGACGTAGACCAGCCGCACGCCCAGGCCCGCACCGTCGCCGAACACCGGCTCGAAGGCCTCGGCGTGGTACGACGTCGCGAGCACGATGCGGCGGACCCCGGCCGCGGCCAGCTTGACGATCTGGTGCTGCAGGAACGGCACACCGCCGACCGGCAGCAGGTGCTTGGGGTGCCCGACGGTCAGCGGCCGCAGCCGGGTGCCGAGGCCACCGGCCACCAAGATCGCCTCCACCCCGGACACCCTAGTGGCGCTGACGGGCGCGGCCCGCGTCGAGCAGCCGTGTGCGGTGCGGCGCGCTGGTCGTCGTTGGCGCCGGCCGGTGGTGCGCGATCATGGCGGCATGACCGCCACCACGCTGCCCGGGCTGCTTAGCGACTTGCTGGTCCGCGACGGCGCGCGACCGCTGGTCACGTTCTACGACGACGCTGCGGGAGAGCGGGTCGAGCTCTCGGTGGCGTCGTTCGAGAACGCGGTGGCCAAGACCGCGAACCTGCTGCAGGACGAGCTCGGCACCGAACCCGGCGAGCGGGTGTTGCTGCTGCTGCCGACGCACTGGCAGTCGGCGGTCTGGGTGTTCGCGGCCGCATCGTGCGGCCTGCAGCTCGCCGATCCCGACGCGGCGGGAGACCCCGGGCCCGAGGTGGTCGTGTGCGGCCCCGGCACCCTTGAGCGTGCCGCTGGTGCCGGCGCCCGGGACGTGGTGGCGCTGGCGCTGCGGCCGCTGGGCGGTCCGTTCGCCGAACCGCTGCCCGACGGGGTGCTCGACCACGGAGTGGAGGCGCAGGCGCAGCCGGACGTGTTCAACGCGTACGAGCCGGTCGAAGCGGACCGGGTGCTGCTGCCCGGCGGGCGTACCCAGCAGCAGGCGCTCGCCGCCGGGGAGCGGGAGGCGGACGCCCTCGGCCTCCCCGCCGGGGGTCGGCTGCTGACCGACCTGTCGCCGGCCGTACCGGATCAGCTGGTCGCAGGCCTGCTCCCGGCGCTGGTTCGCGGCGGTTCCGTGGTGCTGGTGCGGCATCCCGCGCCGGACCAGTCCGGCCACGCCGAGCAGGAACGGGTGGACCGCACCCGGCTGCATCGCCCTGAGCCGGGCAGCCGATAGGTTGGGGCGCATGACCGTTCTGGTGACCGGAGGTGCCGGCTACATCGGCGCACACGTCGTCCGCCTGCTCACCGACCGGGGCACCCCGGTCCTGGTCGCGGACGACCTGAGCACGGGCCGACGGGACCGCATCGGCGAGGCCGCGCTGGTCGAGGTCGACCTGGCAGCCGATACGGCGGTGGACGAGCTGGCCGCCGCGATGAAGGACCACAACGTCGACGCGGTCATCCACATCGCGGCCAAGAAGCAGGTCGGCGAGTCCGCGGAGCGCCCGGCCTGGTACTACACGCAGAACGTCGGTGGCAACGCGAACCTGCTGCAGGCGATGCAGCGGGCCGGCGTCGACCGGCTGATGTTCTCGTCGTCGGCGGCGACGTACGGCCTGCCGGACGTCGCCGAGGACGCGCTGATCGACGAGACGGTCACCCCGGCGCCGATCAGCCCGTACGGCGAGACCAAGCTGGTCTGCGAATGGATGAACCGCGCCGCGGGCGCCGCCTGGGGGCTGCGGACGGTGAACCTGCGCTACTTCAACGTCGCCGGCTCGGGTTGGCCGGAACTGGGCGACCCGGGTGTGTTCAACCTGATCCCGATCGTCTTCCGCGCGCTCGACCATGGCCAGCGGCCGAAGATCTTCGGCGACGACTATCCGACCCCGGACGGCACCTGCCTGCGCGACTACGTGCACGTCCTGGACCTGGCCGACGCCCACCTGGCGGCGCTGGACTACCTGGACGAGGCCAACCGCCGGCACGACGTGTTCAACGTCGGCACCGGTCAGGGCACCTCGGTCCGCGAGGTGCTGCACCAGATCGCCGCCAGCACCGGCCGTGAGGTCGACGGCGAGGTGACCGGCCGGCGGGCCGGCGACCCCGCGCGGCTGGTGGCCGACGTGTCGCGGATCGACGACACGCTGGGCTGGCGAGCCACCCACGACCTGCGGCAGATCGTCGACTCGGCCTGGCAGGCCTGGCAGACCGAGCCCGGCCGCTGACCCGGCGGGCACCTCGCCGCTACCCCGGTCGCTGCCCTTTCGGTCCTCTACGCATCGTTCGTGGCGACCTAGCATCCCCAGCATGGGCAACGAGGCTTTGATGGATCAGCTCCACGACTGGTTCACGCGGGTGCCGGATAGTACCCAGATGGTGTTCGAGCAGATCTGGGTGGACGCTCCGCAAGTGCTGCTGCACGCGCTGAACGCCGACGCCGCAGTCGGCGACATCGACACCGACCAGACTTTCGCCGAGTGGGTGGGCGCCGCGGTCGGCGGCGCAAGCAGCATCAAGGTGGCGACCCCGGGGGTCGAGGACCTGCTCGCTACCCCGGAGCGGCCGAACCCTGGCGCTGCTTTCACCGTGTCATGGACCGCTCTCAACTATGGGCAGCGAGATCTGCCTGCCCGCACCGACACAGTGGTGTTGTATGACGCATCGAGCCAAGTCATCGACCAGGTCTCCGTGGTGGGCGCGGGGATCCCGGCCGGCGGCCGGATCGCGCAGCAGGCGACCGTGACCGCCCCGGACCAGGCGCAGGGGGTACTCGTCGTGGTCTGGGTGAATCCCGAGGGCGCGGACTTGGGTCAGCCGACGGGCCCGGCAGGTTTCAGGGGATCGGGATCCCTCTCATTCGAGGTCGGCGACGTTCCGGTCGCGGATCTCGGTGCCGAAGACGCCGTAGGGCAGGCGGCGAATTCATTCACAGCGGTAGGCATGGCGCGGTCTGCCGATGAACTGATCTACAGCCTGGGTCAGGGACTTACCCTCCTTGAACGCCTGGCGGCAAGTTTCGTTGACCCGCAAGCGCGACAGAACTTCCTCAGTACCATCGGAGCTTGCACTGGCCTGGTCGCCAACTGGCAGGCAGGGCTGACCGACGAGCAGGTCAAGAGTGTGGCCGAGCCGCTCAGGGAACTCCCCGCCATCGTGGAGTCACTTGCTGGGAGCAGGGCGCTGTCCGACCGTCTGGCCGCCTTCGGTGAGTCCGCGGCGAACCAGATCCTCGACAGTATCCGACTAGCGGATGAGCGCAGCCGCAGCTGACCCTCCGGGGTCGCTCGGCTAGAGGTCGTCCTCGCCCTCGACCTCTTCCTCGTCGCCGTCCAGGAACTTCTTGGCGGCAGTAGGCGAGTCATCGAGCACCATCCGGCCCTCTTGCAGCACGATCGCGCGATTGCAGAGCCGCTGCACCTGCTTCGCGCTGTGGCTGACCAGGAACAGCGTTCGCCCTTCCTGGTGCAGTTCCTTGATCTTGCGGATGCACTTGCGCTTGAACGGGGCGTCGCCGACCGCCAACCCCTCGTCGACCAAGAACACGTCGCAGTCCGCATGCACGGCCACCGCGAAGCCCAGGCGCATATACATGCCCGAGGAGTAGTGCCGTACCTCGGTGTCCAGGAACCGGCCGACCCCGGCGAACTCGACGATGTCGTCGAGTCGCGCGTTGATGTCGGCCTCGGACATCCCGATGATCGCGCCGTTGAGATAGATGTTGTCCCGCCCGCTCATGTCGGGGTGGAAGCCGGCTCCGACCCCGATCAGACCGGCGATCCGGCCGGCGACCAGCACCTTGCCGGCGTCGGGCGACATCACCCCGGAGACCAGCTTGAGCAACGTGGATTTGCCCGAGCCGTTGCGGCCCATCAGCCCGATGGCTTCGCCCTGGTCAACCTGGAACGAGATGTCGTGTAGTGCGTAGAAGCTGTCCTTGATCGGCTCGCGACGGTAGATCTGAGTCACCATCCGCTTGAGCGTCTTGGCATGGCGCAGGGTGAACTGCTTGGAGACGCCGTCCACCACGATCGACGTCGACATCACAGCTGCTCCGCGAAGTTGCCCTCGAGGCGCTTGAACACCCACTGAGCAAACGCCAGCAGAAGCAGGGAGATCAGCAGCAGGACGAGGCCGCGGGTGTACAGGTGCGGCGCCAGCGCCAGCACCTGGTCGTTGACCCCCTCCTTGCCCTCGACCGTCGGGATCCAGAAGCCCCGCTGCACCAGCATCGCGGCGATCGCCACCGGATTCGCGAGGTACGCCTCCAGGGCCCAGGCATGGTTCTGCGTCTGGGTCAGGATCTGGTGGAACGAGTAGATCATCGGCACCGACCAGGGGGTGAAGACCGTGATCACGTCGACCACCTTGGCGAAGTCCCGGAAATAGACGTTGAAGCCGCTGAACAGCATGCCCAGCGCCATCCCGAAGACCCCGACCAGGGCAAACGCCAGCGCCAGCGCGGGGATCGTCTCCCAGGTCGGTGACCAGCCGGTGGCCACCGCGGCGATGGCCAGCACTACGACGGCCGGCAGCGCGTTGACCGCCGACACCAACAGCGAGGCGACCGGGAACAACTCGCGGGGCAGGTAGATCCGCCGAACCAGCGACTTGTTCCGGACCACCGAGGCGGTGCCGGAGTTGAACACCTCATTGAAGAAGTGGACCATCGTCATACCGGCGACGATGTGGACGGCGTAGTTCGGGATCGACCGGCTCATCCCGAGGATCATCCCGATGACGACCCAGTAGACGGTGAACCGCACGATCGGCTTGGCGTAGCTCCACGCCATGCCCAGCACCGTTCCCTGGTAGCGGACGTGCACCTCTTTGCGCACGAGCAGCTTGAGCAGGTAGCGATGCCGGAACACGTCGACCAGGCCGCCGCCGCTGCTGGGGTCGGCCAGTTTCAACCCGCGGTGCGGGACGCGACGTGGCGGCTCCGGCGTGGCCGCGTCGCCGGCTGTGTCCTTCGCCGGGCCCTTCGCCGATCCCCCAGCCGACAGCGGTCGGTCCGGGCTGCCGGCTCCGTCCGGTGCGGGTTGCGACGTCGGCCGCCCGGCTGTCTCGGAATTGTCCGCCGGCTTGGACCCGTCGGCGGACTTGGCCTTGTCGG
>CAZNCE010000032.1:20040-25622 GCA_964571285.1 uncultured Nocardioidaceae bacterium
CCCGGGCCCGGTTCGCGTTCCGGGGTTCGCGTCCGGCGCGCCGGCCTCGGGAACCGAAGCCCGGTTCGCTGCCGTGCCCGGCCGCTTGTCCGGTTTCTGGTCGGCTGGCAGCTCGGCGTTCATCCGCCGCCGGCGGCGGTTGGCCCGGCGCTTGGTGCCGGGTGCCGTCCCGTTGCGGCGCCGCCCCGGGACCGGTCCGGCAACACCGCGGCGCATCGCCCGCCGCCGGCGGTTCGCCCGACGACGGCCGGCGCCATTCCCCGCACCGGTCCCGCTACCGGGCGCGGCATCCTCACCGTCCGGACGGCGCCCCGCCCCGCCGCCGGTCCCATCGCTGGAACCGCCGGCGGCGGCCCGACGCGCGGCCCGTCGGGCGGCACGCGCCAGACTCCGCTCGGCGTCGTCTCGGTCGCCGGGAGGCAGGCCGGAGCTGGTCATGCCCCGCTTCCCTTCGTGTCGAACCAGGCCGCCCAGGCCCGGTCGGAGGTCAGATCCCCCAGCGCACCGCGGTAGCGCGCGGCGAGCCCGTTCCAGTCGCGCCGCAGGCGGCGATGCACCTCGATGCTGGTGCGCAGCAGGTCGAGGAACACCGCCCGGTCACGCCGGTAGTGCACCTCGGCTGACCCGTCGGCGGTGGGCGCGACCACCGCGTCATGCGTCATCAGTCTCCACCAGTATGCCTGGTCGTACGGAATCCGTTCCGCCCTGGGATCCGCCGGCGAGCGTCGCAGCTGGCGCAGTAACCCACCGGCGGCCCCCGCCACCAGCCGGGGCCGACTCGGCCGGGCCCTGCTGGGGACCCCGGCCGTCCGGCCACCGTCATCCGGCTCGGATCGACCCGGGGACCGAACCGGCACCGGGTCGCCGTCGCGGTGGTGTCCTCGGATGGCCCGCACCCGCTCCAGCGCCCGGTCGAGCGACTCCCACAGCACCTCCGGTCCGGCCAGCACGTCCTCCACGGCCTGCCGGCGCAACTCGGCGGTGGAGTACTGCATCGCCGCCAGGTGCTTCACCTGGTGTGCCATCAGCTGCGGCACCAGCGTGCCCCCGCCTCGGTGCGGCGAGTGCAGCAACGCGGCGATCACCCGGTTGCGCTGGTGGAAGTATGCCTGCCAGTCCAAGGTGTCGTCCTTGTCCCACCAGGGGACGTGCCACACACCGACCCCGGGCAGCGTGACGGTCGGCACCCCCGCGGCGGCGGCCCGCAGGCCGTACTCCGCGTCGTCCCACTTGATGAACAGCGGCAGCGCGAGCCCGAGCTGGGACAGTGTCCGCACCGGGATCAGGCAGCACCACCAACCGTTGTAGTCCACGTCGACGCGGCGGTGCAGCCACGGCGCGCGGGTGAGCGGTGTCTCGGCCAGGTCGTGGTCGCGGTGCTGCGGGTCCACCGGTCCCCAGGTGAACGTGCGGCGACGCACCAACTCCCCCATCGCATGCAGCTCCGTGGGCCTGGTGGTGGCCAGCATCTGGGCGCCCACGATCGCCGGCCCCGCCAGGTGGGCGGCGAACGCCAGCAGCCGGCGCAGCAACTCGGGGTCGACGCACACGTCGTCATCCAGCAGCAGGACATGGTCGCTCCGGCCGGCGCGCAGCGTCTCCAGCTGCGCTCGGGCGAAACCTCCGGAGCCGCCCCAGTTCGGCTGCTCGACCAGCTCGAGCCGCTGGCCCAGCGCCGCGGACGGTGCCGCGAACGCCGGTGCGTGCCGGATCGGCTCCGCGCCCTGGTCGACCACATAAACCTTGTCCACAAGGTCCACCAGGTCCTGATCACTGGCGAGCTGGGTGAGCAGGTCACTGCAGGACTGGTTGCGGTCGAACGTGGTGACGCCGATCGAGACGGCCGGCAGCTGCGGGACGTCGACTCCGGAGTACGACCATTCGGCCGCGACCAGCTCGACCGCCCGGTCGTGCGCGACCAGCTCGAACCAGTACCACCCGCCGTCGTCGAAGTCGTGCAGGGGCAGCAGGATCAGCGCGCTGCCGGCCACCGCGAGCTGCTGGCGTCGGCAGCAGCGGATGTGGCCCTCCCCGTCGCTGCGAAACACCTCCACCGTGGCCGGCGCGTCGACCTCCACCTCAAGCCGTACGGTTTCCACCGTGGTCCAGCATTGCCAGTAGGAGGCGGGGAACGCGTTCACGTAGCTGGCGAAGGAAGCGCGACCACCAGCGGGCACTCGGCAGCTGCGGCGACCGGTCACCTGCGCCTGGGCGGAACCCGGCTCAGCCGGCGCCAGATAGAGGGGCTGCCGGTCCGTCGCCTGCGGTGAGAAGACGACCCGGGCCAGGGTCCGAGCGGTACGAGCGCTCGCGGTCACTCATCAACTCCCCCGCTAGCGAGCTCGGCGCCCTCGGCGAAGAACGGCTGCAGCTTGTTGTCGAACATCGACAGCGCGGATCCGATGGCCATGTGCATGTCGAGGTACTTGTAGGTGCCGAGCCGCCCGCCGAACAGCACCAGCGGCTCGGCCTTGGCCAGATCGCGGTACTGCAGCAGCTTCTCCCGATCCTCGGCGGTGTTCACCGGGTAGTACGGCTCGTCGCCCGGGCCGGCGAACCTGCTGTACTCACGCATGATCACGGTCTTGTCGTCGGGGTACTTGCGCTCCGGGTGGAAATGCCGGAACTCGTGGATCCGGGTGAACGGCACATCCTCGTCGGGGTAGTTCATCACCGAGGTGCCCTGGAAGTCCCCGGTGTCGACGACCTCGCGCTCGAAGTCCAGGGTGCGCCACGACAGCGCCCCCTTCGCGTAGCCGAAGTACTCGTCCACCGGGCCGGTGTAGACGATCGGCACCTTCCCGACGTACTCGTCTCGCACGTCGAAGAAGTTGGTGCCCAACCGCACCTCGATGTTGTCATGGTCGGCCATCCGCTCCAGCCAGGCGGTGTAGCCGTCCTTGGGCAGCCCCTCGTAGGTGTCGTTGAAGTAGCGGTTGTTGTAGGTGTAGCGCACCGGCAGCCGACTGATGATGTCCGCCGACAACTTCTCGGGGTCGGTCTGCCACTGCTTCGCCGTGTAGTGGGCGATGAACGCCTCGTAGAGCGGGCGCCCGATCAGTGAGACCCCCTTCTCCACGAAGTTCTCCGGCTCCTTGTCGCCGAGCTCCGCGGCCTGCTCCTTGATCAGCGCCCGCGCCTCGTCCGGGCTGTACGACGCGTCGAAGAACTGGTTGATGGTGCCGAGGTTGATCGGCATCGGGTACACCTGCGAGTTGTGGTTGGTGTAGACCCGGTGCTGGTAGTCGGTGAACTCGGTGAACCGGTTGACGTACTCCCACACCCGCTTGTTGGAGGTGTGGAAGAGGTGCGCGCCGTAGACGTGCACCTCGATGCCGGTCTCGGGATCCGGTTCGCTGTAGGCGTTGCCCCCGATGTGCGGCCGGCGCTCCAGCACGAGCACGCGCAACCCGAGTTCGTTCGCACACCTCTCCGCGATGGTGAGGCCGAAAAAGCCCGAGCCGACGACCACCAGGTCAGGGTTCATCAATACTCCTCGTCTGAGACCGCGGATCAGTCTAGGCGAGCCCTCGCTCAGCCCCGGTGACGCTCGCCGTAGGCCGCGATGAACGTGCGATAGGCCACTTTTCGCAGCCTGATCGGGACCAGCCGATACCCCCCACGCAGCACCACGTTGCGCACGTACTGGCCGCGGGTGGTGAATCCCAGCTCGCGAAACCTGCGCTGGATGGCCAGCTCGGTCCGCAGCAGCGGCAGCCCGCCGCGACGCGCGTACGCCCCAGCCCCGACCCGGTACATGACCAGCGGCTCGGCGATGTTGGCGACCCGGGCGCCCGCCTCGATCATCTTCGCGAACAGCAGGTAGTCCTCCATCAGCGGCAGGTCTCGGTAGCCGCCGACCGCGGCGACGGCGGACCGCCGGTACACCACCGTCGGATGGTTGAACGGGTCCGCGAACCGCGACCTGGTCCGGATGTCATCGGGATCGGTGGGCGGCACCCGGCGCCCCACGATGTCGTCCGGGCTGTCCCCGAACTCCAGCAGACCCGAACCGACGATGTCCGCGCCGCTCTCGATCACCGGCAGCTGCACGGCGAACCGGTGCGGCAGGCTGACGTCGTCGGCGTCCATCCGCGCCACGATCTCGTAATCGGACGCGGCCAGCCCGGCGTCCAGGGCGGGCCCGAGGCCGACGTTGCGCTCCATCCGGACCAGTTCCACCGGCACCGGGCTGTCGCGGCATAGCCGTTCGATGGTTGCGGCGACGTCGGGGTCGACCGGCCCGTCCTGCACGAGCACGACCTGGGCGGGCGGCCGGGTCTGCTCGTCGACCGTGGACCGGAACGCGGTCTCGAGGTAGTCGGCGCGGTCGCCGGCCCAGACCGGCAGCAGCAGGGTGAACTCCTGGTTGGGCGGGCTGGGCGGGCTGGCCGGCGAACCCTGCTGCGGGTCGTGTCCCGACCCCGCTGCCGACTCATCGGCCAACGCCTGTTCCCCGCTTCCCGACACCATCGTCGTTAGGCTCCGGTACGTGCGACAGCCAAGGGTATCGGCGCAGGCCGCGGTCGGCCCGCAACCCGCCGACTCCGCGGCCGACTCCGTGGACGACTCCGTGGCCGACTCCGCGCCCGACTCCGTGGACGACTCCGTGGCCGACTCCGTGGACGACTCCGTGGCCGGCCGGGTCGCCGGCCCGATCGGCGGCCGGGTGGTCGCGGTCGTGGTGACGCGGGACCGCCCGGACACGCTGGCCCGGTCACTGTCCGCGCTGGCCGCGCAGACCCGCCGCCCCGACCAGTTGGTGGTCGTCGACAACGGCCCGGACGAGGGTGTCCGCTCGCTGCTCGACTCGGTGGCGGCCCCGGCCGGCATCACGGCGACCTATCTGCCGTCGCAACGCAATCTGGGTGGGGCGGGGGGGTTCGCGTACGGGATCCTGCACGCGTTGGCGCTCGGCGCCGACGCGGTCTGGCTGGCCGACGACGACGGCTACCCGGTGGACGATCGGGCGCTCGAGGGTCTGCTGACCACGCTGCGTAGGCGCGGGTTGGGCCTGGTGGCGCCGGTCGTGGTGGACGCCGAGGACACCGATCAGCTGGCCTTCCCGCTCCGCCGCGGCAGCTCCTGGGCGCGCAGCCGGGCGGACCTCGGGGGCGGTTTCCTGCCCGGCATCGCGGCACTGTTCAACGGTGCGCTGTTCACCGCGGAGGCGCTGGAGCGCGTGGGCGTGCCGGACCTGCGGCTGTTCGTCCGTGGCGACGAGGTGGAGATGCACCGGCGGGTGCTGCGCTCCGGCATCGCGTTCGGCACCGACCTGGACGTCGCGTACGCCCATCCGGCCGGACAGCAGGAGTGGCGGCCGCTGCTGGGTGGGCGGACGCAGGTGCTGGTGCCCGACGACACCGTGAAGCGGTTCTTCACGTTCCGCAACCGCGGATATCTGACCGCGCAGCCCGGGATGCGGCGCTACGCGGCGTTCGACGCGCTGCGTTACGGCTGGCACTTCCTGGTGCAGCAGCGCAGCCCGCGGCAGCTGGCGGAATGGTCGCGGGCGGTGCGCGCCGGCCGCCGGGAACGGTTCGGGCGGCCGGGCCCGGACGCCTAGCGCCTGCTGGTGAGTC
>CAZNCE010000033.1:0-19776 GCA_964571285.1 uncultured Nocardioidaceae bacterium
GCGTGTTTCACGGTCTGGTGAAAGACGACCGGGGTGGCGGCCGCGGGTGCCGCCCGCGGCGGAACGCGGCTCGATCCGGCGCCGGGCGCAATGTGATTGAGCCGGACGCCGATGAATCGTAGGCTCCCGATTACACGAGAAGGGAGGTGGTCTGGCAGATGACATTTTTGCGGACTCGTGAGGTGGCTGCTCGCTAGCAGCGCACCGGCCAGATCGCCTTCGCGCGGCTGGTGAGAACACAGCAGTCACCCGACCCGCGGGCGAGCCGGATCAGTCCGCCGGCTATCCCCGCCCCGACCTCGTCGTGGGCGGGACGCCCGCGGGTCGCTTTATGCCCGATACGACGCCCCGCTCCTGGCAGCCATCCCGCAGCCCTGCTGCCGTCGTCCGACCGCCCCGGCAGTCACGCACAACGATGACGCGCCCGGCGACGACCTGAGTAGCCCCGCGTCCGACCCGGCGGCAGACACGGCGGCAGACCCGCGTCAGACCCGCAGCCACGCCGCGGTGTCCGGCGGCAGCACGCCGTCGGCCAGCCGCGGTGCCGGGCCGCTGGCCAACAACGGTCGCGCCTGCTCCAGCAGCGGCGCCAGCGCGGCGAGCCGGTGCAGGTCGGCGTCGGTGTCACCGCAGTTCACCACGCACACCAGCCCGTGCGCGCGGCGCACCGCGAGCACGTCGTCGGAGCCGATCACCACCTCGACGCCACCGTCGGTGTCCGGCGGCGCACCCCGCCCGCCGGCCGGCCCGCCTCGCCGGCCCAACTGCCCGCCGCGTCGGTGCAACAGCTCGCGCCGCCGGGCCAGCAGCTCGCGGTACAGCTCCAGCGTCGAGCCGGCCACCCCGCCCTGCGCCTGCACGCTGAGCTCCGCCCACTCCGGCGGCTGCGGCAGCCACGGCTTCGACCCGTCCGGCCCGAAGCCGTACGGCGGCGCGGCACCGCTCCACGGCACCGGGACGCGGCAGCCGTCCCGGCCCTCGTCGTGGCCGCGCAGGTACGACGGGTCCTGCCGCTGCTCCTCGGGCACCTCCACCTGCGGCAGCCCGAGTTCCTCACCCTGATAGACGTACGCCGAGCCGGGCAGCGCCAACATCAGCATGCTGGCGGCCCGGGCGCGGGCCAACCCGCGGTCCCCGGAGCCGAGCCGGGACGCGTGTCGTACGACGTCGTGGTTGCTCAGCACCCAGGTCGGGGTCGCCTGGTGCGGCGCGACCGCGGCCATGGTCTCCGCGATCACCCCGGCCAACTGCTCGACCGACCACCCGCTGTTCAGCCAGTGGAAGTTGAACACCTGCTGGAGCTCGTCGGGGCGCAGGTATCGGGCCATCGCCTCCGCCGACGTCACCCAGGCCTCACCGACGGCCATCCGGTCGCCCGGATAGGACGCCAGGATCCGGTGCCAGCGCCGGTACACGTCGTGTACGCCCGGCTGGTCCCAGTACGGGCGGTGCAGCTCGGCCAGCCACTCCTCCAGGTCGTGCCCACCGGCGTTCGGGTCGGCGTCCGGCAGCCCGGCGGCCTTCACCAAGCCGTGCGCCACGTCGATCCGGAACCCGTCGACGCCGCGGTCCAGCCAGAACCGGAGCACCGACTCGAACTCGTCGCCGACCTCCGGGTTGTCCCAGTTGAAGTCGGGCTGGCCGCGGTCGAACAGGTGCAGATACCACTCGCCGTCGTCGACCCTGGTCCAGGCCGGGCCGCCGAAGCTGGACTGCCAGTTGTTCGGCGGCTCCGAGCCGTCGACGCCGCGGCCCGGCCGGAACAGGTAGCGGTCCCGGGCGGGACTGCCCGGCCCCGCGGCGAGCGCCTCTCGGAACCAGGCGTGCTCGGTGGAGGAATGGTTGGCCACCACGTCGATCAGCACCCGCAGCCCGTGCCGGTGGGCGGTGGCGAGCAGCTCGTCGAAGTCGGCCAGCGTGCCGAACATCGGGTCCACCCCGCGGAAGTCGGCCACGTCGTAGCCGTGGTCGGCCTGCGGCGACGGATAGAACGGGGTCAGCCAGATCGCGTCCACGCCCAGCTCGGCGAGGTACGGCACCCGGCTGGTGATGCCCGGCAGGTCGCCGATGCCGTCGCCGTTGCTGTCGGCGAAGCTGCGCACGTACACCTCGTAGCAGACCGCGTCCTGCCACCACGGCCGGCCGGAACCCGGCGCGGTGAGACGTTCGGCAGCGGGTTCGCTCGGCACGCTCACGAGGCGATCTCCCCGAACGTCTCGGCGTCCACCGCGATCCAGATGTGCTCGGCCCGGCCCACGATCCGCCCGTCGGCGTCGTACACGGTGGTCGCCGTGAACGTCTTGCGGCCCTCGCTGCCGAGCAGCCGCCCGGTGACCACGTGCGGCTCGCCGACCGCGACCGGCGCGTCGACCTGTGCGGTCATCCGGCCGAGCACCATCGGCCGGCCGGCGATGTCCGCGGTCCAGCCGCCCGGGCAGTCCAGCGCCGCCCAGCAGAACTCGGGCCCGACCGTGCCGTCGGCCCCGACCAGCGACTCGTCCGGTGTCCACGAGCAGGCCGACAGGTCGTGCTCGATCGGGCCGGCGAACAGCCGCAGCCCGTCGCCGGGCCCGCGCTGCGGTCCGCAGACGAAGCAGGTGGGAAACGGGTGCTCGGCCAGGCCCGCGTACCGGGTCTCCGCCTCCCGGGCGTCGGCCAGGGTGACCTCCTCGACCACCACCAGGTCCTCGGCCGCGGCGGCGGCGGTGGCCACCAGTGAGTCCCCGGCGAGCAGCCGCGCCGAGCGCGCATCGCCGTCCAGCGACACGGTCATCGGGCGGTCCAGCGGCGGCGGCAGCCGCAGCGTCACGGTCACCGGCGTCTGTGCTCCGGTCTGGGGTGCGAGCCGGGCGGCCAGCAACCCGGCGGTGTAGCCGCCGTTGCCGGAGTGCGGGGGGCCGTGGAAGCGCTGCCGGACCAGCAGTTCCGGCTGCCGGGCCGCGCCGGTCGAGGGTGCGGGGCCGGTGTCGTCGCTCGGTTCGCTGTCCATGTGGCCGACCAGCCTACCTACCGTGTCTGTTGCTCGACGGAACCGCGGGCGCCAACATGACAGAATAAACAGGGTGAGTGACCTCATCGACACCACCGAGATGTACCTCCGCACCATCTTCGAGTTGGAGGAGGAGGGCATCGTGCCGCTGCGGGCCCGGATCGCCGAGCGGCTGCACCAGTCCGGCCCGACCGTGAGCCAGACCGTCGCCCGGATGGAGCGCGACGGCCTGCTGACCGTGCAGGGCGACCGGCACCTGCAGTTGAGCGAGCACGGCCGACTGCTGGCCACCCGGGTGATGCGCAAGCACCGGCTGGCCGAGCGACTGCTGACCGACGTGATCGGTCTGGACTGGGAGCTGGTGCACGCGGAGGCGTGCCGGTGGGAGCACGTGATGTCGGAGCAGGTCGAGCTGCGGCTGATCGAGCTCTTGGGCAACCCGGACGAGTCCCCGTACGGCAACCCGATCCCCGGGCTGGACGAGCTCGGCGACCGCCGGCAGGTGGAGGACTTCATGGCCGGGGTCGAGTCGATGGACAAACGGCTCCCGGACGGTGAGGAACGGGTGTGGGTGACGGTACGACGAATCGGTGAGCCGCTGCAGACCGACGAGGAGCTGATGGGGGTGCTCCGCCGGGTCGGAGCGATGCCGGGCAAGTCCGTGTCGGTGTCCCGCGGCGCCGAGGGCATCCTGGTCGGCAGCGGCGGCGAGCTTGCCGAGATCGACCTGGAGGCCGCCTCGCACATCTTCGTGCTGTCCGCATGACCGGGGTGGGGGAGCGGATCGAGGTCGAAGGGCTGAACAAGCACTTCGGCGCGGTGCACGCCGTCCGCGACATGACCTTCACCGTGGAGCCGGGCCGGGTCACCGGGTTCCTCGGTCCCAACGGTGCGGGCAAGACCACCACGCTGCGCTGCCTGCTCGGGCTGATCACGCCGTCCAGCGGGTCGGCCACCATCGGTGGCCGGCGCTACCAGGATCTGGCCGACCCGATCGGCACGGTCGGTGCCGCCCTGGAGGCCTCGAACTTCCATCCCGGGCGCAGCGCCCGCAACCACCTCCGGGTGGTGGCGCTGGCCGGCGGCGTCCCGGACGTGAACCGGCGCGTGGACGAGGTGCTGACGCTGGTCGGGCTGCGCGACGCCGCCCGTCGGCGGGTCGGCGGCTTCTCGCTGGGCATGCGGCAGCGGCTGGCGCTGGCCTCGGCGCTGCTGGGCGACCCGTCGGTGTTGGCGCTCGACGAGCCGGCCAACGGACTCGACCCGGCGGGCATCGCCTGGCTACGCGACTTCCTGCGGCACCTGGCCGCCGAGGGCCGTACCGTCCTGGTGTCCAGCCACGTGCTCTCCGAGGTCCAGCAGACCGTGGAGGACGTGCTGATCATCAACCACGGCGAACTGGTCCGGCAGGGCCGGCTGCGGGACCTGGACGACCCGTCCGCCCATGGGGTCGTCGTCCGCACGCCGCAGCCGGAGCGGCTGGCCGACGTGCTCGCCGAGCAGGCGCTGCGGGCCGAGCCCGGCGCCGAGCCGGGGCTGCTGCGCGTCCCCGGCACCACCCCGGCCCAGGTCGGCCGGCTGGCCTTCCAACACCACGTGGAGCTGCACGAGCTGTCCGCCGAGCACAGCGACCTGGAGAGCGTGTTCCTGCAGCTCACCCGGGAGGACGCCTCATGAGCCGGACCGCGACACCCGCCGGGACCGACGCCCAACCGGCCGGATCGCCTGCCGCGAGCCGGACCGGCGGCATGGGGGCGCTGGTGCGCGCCGAGTTCCTCAAGATCTCCTCGACCAGGCTGTGGTGGGGGCTGCTGATCGGCGCCGTCATCTGGTCGATGATCTCCGCGGCGGCCACCGCCGGGACCGCGGGCATGGACCAGGGCGGCTTCGGCGGCCCGGCGCCCGGGCTGAACGACCCGGAGATGCTGCGCACCATCTACTCGATGGGGTTCAGCGGTGGCTACATCTTCGCGTTGATCCTCGGCATCACCGGCATGACCGGCGAGTACCGCTACTTCACCATCACCGCCTCGTTCCTGGTCTCGCCCAAGCGGTGGCCGATCGTGGTGGCCAAGCTGGTCGCGCACCTGGTGATGGGGGTCGTGTACGGCGTGGTGACGGCGGCCGCGGCGGTGCTGGTCGGCGCGATCGTCATCTCGATCCGCGGCGCCGACATCGGGCTGACCGCCGACGGCGTACCCCGGTCGATCCTGCTGTCCGTGGTCGCGGTGGCGCTGTGGACGCTGATCGGGATCGGGCTCGGCACCCTGATCCGCAACCAGATCGCGGCCATCCTGATCGGCATCGCGCTGGCCCTGATCATCGAGCCGGTGGTCACGCTGCTGCTCTCCTGGGCCGACCTCGGCGGCGTGAAGTACCTTCCCAGCCAGGCCTCGGCGGCGCTGCTGCAGCAGGTGCCGCAAGGCGGTGACCTGCTGTCCTGGTGGGCCGGTGGGCTGCTGCTGGTGGGCTACGCGCTTGCGTTCGCCGCGATCGGGGTGTTCTCCTCGCTGCGCCGCGACATCAGCTGAAGGGGTCCATGACCGAGCCCGAACCGCAAGCCCGGCCCGGCCGCACCCGCCGCGTCGCCGCCCTGGTGGCGCGTCGGCTGGGGGTGGCGGCGCTGCTGCTCGGCTGCTCCGCGCTCGGCGCCCTGGCCCTGGGTTCGGTCTGGGGGACCACCCAGGCCAGTCACGAGTACCGGGTGCAGTCCCGGCTGATCCCGCAGAGCGAGGTGGAGATCCCCACCAGCGTCGGGCGGGCGGTGTTCGACACCCACGCCCTCGCCCCCGGCGTCCGGCTGCTGGTCAGCCTGCAGGCGCTGCCGCCGGTCTCGCGCACCGCCAGCAGCTCGCACATCGACATCGACGCGCAGATCGACCAGATCACCGAGCTGGCCCGGTCCGCGTTGATCGGCACCGCCTGGCGGTCCGGCGTCGGCGCCCTGGTGGGCGGCCTGCTCGGCGGCGTGCTGTGGACCGCGGTCAGCGGCCGCTCACTGCGCCGCGGCCGGCAGCTGGCCCGCGTCACCGTGGCCGGCACCACGGCCTCGGCGGTCTGCGTCGCGGTGTGGGGCGGGCTGGGGTGGGTCACCTTCGACGACGAGTACGGCACGAACATGCACGCCGACGGGCTGCTCGCCGTGGGCCTGTCGGCCGACCGGCTGCTGGCGCAGCTGAACGCGCACGACCAGCAGTACGCCGGGTACGTGCAGAGCCTGGCCACCTACATCAGCCGGATCCAGCAGCTGTCGGCGGCGGACGAGGAACGCGAGGTGGACGTCACCCGGAGGGTGCTGCTGGTCTCGGACATCCACGGCCGCAACATCTATCCGCAGCTGGCCGAGGTGGTGCGCAACCAGGACGTCGACTTCGTGGTCGACTCCGGCGATCTGGTGCAGTGGGGGACCAGCTTCGAGCTGTCCGCCCGTCCCGACATCAGCGAGGGCATCCAGTCGCTCGGCGTCCCGTACGTGTTCGTGAAGGGCAACCACGACAGCGTCACCACGGCGGCCCAGCTGCGCGAGGTGCCGAACGTGGAGGTGCTGAACGGGACCGACCTGGAGCTGGACGGCCTGCACCTGGTGGGGGTCGGCGATCCGCGGCTGTACCAGGACGGCGGGCCGGTGGAGCAGGAGCAGCCGGAGGTGGTCGCCGACATCGAGCGCGACCGGGCCGCGCAGGCGGCGGATTCGCTGCCCGACGACCTGGGGCCGGTCGACCTGGCCGTGATGCACCATCCCGAGGGCGCGCGCGAGCTCGGCGAGCTGCTGCACGCCAAGGTCTGGGTGAGCGGGCACACCCACAAGCCCGCCCTCGAGGTCGCCGGGGACCACGTGGACATCACGGTCGGGACCACTGGCGCGGCCGGCATCCGGACCTTCAAGCACACGAGCGACGAGGGGGAGATCGAGGCGACCCCGCAGAGCTTCGACATCCTCGGCTTCAACGCCTACTGCGACCCGGTCAGCCTGACCCGCTTCTCCTATCCCGACTCGCTCACCGAGACGGGCACGGCGCTGGTGACGTACCGGACCCTGCGGCTGGAGCCGTCCGAGGCGGCGGAGGCCGGGGACGCCGACGGGGAGGCCGCGCCGACGCCTCCCGAGACCGATCCGGACGGCGCCACCGAAGACCCGGCACGGCGCTGCGCCTGACCCGGGGGCTGCCGGATCAGGCGCGCTCGACCAGCACCGACACGCCCTGTCCGACGCCGACGCACATGGTGGCAACCGCCAGCCGGGCGTCGCGCCGGTCCAGCTCGAGGGCGCTGGTGAGCACCAGCCGCGCGCCGCTCGCCCCGAGCGGGTGGCCGAGTGCGATCGCGCCGCCGTTGGGGTTCACGTGCTCGGCGTCGTCGGGCAGCCCCAGCTGCCGCAGCACCGCCAGCGATTGGGCGGCGAAGGCCTCGTTCAGCTCGAGCACGTCGACGTCGGAGATCTCCCGTCCGGCGCGGGCCAGCAGCTTGTCGGTCGCCGGCACCGGCCCCATCCCCATGGTCCGCGGGGGTACGCCAGCGGAGGCCGCGCCGGTGATCCGGGCGATCGGCTGCAGGTCGTAGCGCTCGACGGCTGCCTCGGAGGCGAGCAGCACCACGGCCGCCCCGTCGTTGACGCCGGAGGCGTTCCCGGCCGTGACGGTGCCGCCCGCGCGGAACGGCGTGGGCAGCTTGGCCAGGGCCTCCAGGCTGGTCTGGCGCGGATGCTCGTCCCGGTCGACGACGAGCGGCTCGGCCCTGCGGCGGGGCACCGACACCGGGGTGATCTCCTCGGCGAACCGGCCGGCGGAGACGGCCTTGGCGGCCCGCTCCTGCGAGCGCAGGGCGAAGGCGTCCTGATCCTCCCGGGACACGGCGAAGTCTGCCGCGACGTTCTCTGCGGTCTCCGGCATCGAATCGATGCCGTACTGCTGCTTCAGCACCGGGTTGACGAAGCGCCACCCGATCGTCGTGTCATACATCTGCGCGTCCCGCGACCAGGCGGTCGCAGACTTGCCGACGACGAACGGCGCGCGGCTCATGCTCTCCACGCCGCCGGCGATCACCAGGTCGGCCTCGCCGACGCGGATCTGCCGGGCGCCCATCGCGATCGCGTCCGCGCCGGAGGCGCAGAGCCGGTTCAGGGTCAGTCCCGGCACGCTGTCCGGCAGCCCCGCCAACAGGGCCGACATCCGCGCCACGTTGCGGTTGTCCTCGCCGGCCTGGTTCGCGCAACCGAGGATCACTTCGTCGGTGGCCGACCAGTCGACCTGGGGCAGCCGCTCCATGACGGTCCTGACCAGGTGCGCCGCGAGGTCGTCGGGACGTACGGCGGCGAGCACACCGCCGTAGCGGCCGAAGGCGCTGCGGGTGCCGGTGACGAGATAGGCGGTGGCCATCAGTCCGGTGCTCCTCCTGGTTCGGGGCCGCGGTCAGCGGCGGTTCGTGGTTGCTGGCGTCGGCCGGTGCTGCCGGCTACTGGTCGAAGTCCACGGTCACCTGCTCGGTGACGGGGTAGCTCTGGCAGGCGAGCACGTACCCCTTGGACAGCTCGTCGTCCTCCAGGGCGAAGTTCTGGGTCATCTCGACCTGGCCGTCGACCAGCCGGCACCGGCAGGTGCCGCAGATGCCGTTCTTGCAGGCGTACGGGAGGTCGGCGCGCAACACCAGCGCCGCGTCCAGGATGGTCTCGGTGTCCGGCGGCAGCTTGAAGGTGGTGCTGCGCCCGTCCAGCCGGACCGTGACGTCGTGCCCCTCGGTGATCGGTTCGGTCTTGGGCAGCTGCCTGCGCGGCGGCGTGGGGCCGGTGTGGAACAGCTCGCGGTGGATCCGGGCGTCGTTCACCCCACGATCCAGCAGGGTGGTGCGCACCAGGTCGGTCAGCGCGAGCGGACCGCACAGGAACCACGCGTGCACGCTGCCCGAGTCGAAGCCGTCCAGGATCGTGGTGAGCCGTTCGGCGTCCAGCCGGCCGGACAGCAGTTCGGCGCCCTGCTGCTCGCGGTTGAGGACGTGGAAGACCTGGAACCGGTCCAGGTGCGCGTCCTTCAGGTCCTCGAGGTCCTCCAGGAACATGATGCTGCTCGTCGAGGCGTTGAGGTAGATCAGCGTCGCCCTGCTGTGCGGCTCGACCTCGAGTGCCGACGACAGGATCGACAGGATCGGCGTGATCCCGGACCCGGCCGCGACGGCGCCGTAGTGCTTGGCCTGGGTGGGGTCCAGCTCGGCGACGAACCGACCGGTGGGACTCAGCACTTCGAGGGTGTCGCCGACGCGGAGCCGTTCCAGCGCGAATCCCGAGAACACCCCGTCGGGCAGCCGCTTCACGCCGATCCGCAGCCGGCCCGACCCGGCCGGGGCGCAGATCGAGTAGTTGCGGCGGACGTCGTCGCCGGCGACCGTCGCCCGGACCGCGACGTGCTGGCCGGGCTTGAACGAGAACTCGTCGCGCAGGTGCTCGGGTACGGCGAACGTGATCGCCACCGCGTCGTCGGTGATCCGGTCCAACTCGGCCACCTGCAGCAGGTGGAAGGTGGCGCGCCTCCTCCGGTTCCGCGGCTCGGGTGGCGTCGGGGCGGGGGTCATCCGGGGTCCGAGTCAGATGTTCTTGAAGTAGTCGAACGGCTCGTGGCAGGCAGTGCAGACGTAGTGGGCCTTGCAGGCGGTGGACCCGAACGCGGTCACCTCGCGACCCGGCTCACCGCAGCGCGGACAGCTCACGGTCTCCGGCCTGCGCACGCCGATCGTCACCGACACCGGCCCGGCGGCGCGGCGGCCGGTCGGTGGCGCGATGCCGTACTCCCGGAGCTTGCGCCGGCCCTGCTCCGACATCCAGTCCGTGGTCCAGGCGGGGGACAGCACGGTGGTCACCTCGACGTTGTCGAAGCCGTCCGCGGCCAGCGCCGCGCGGATGTCGGCGCGGATCGCGTCCATCGCCGGGCAGCCGGAGTAGGTGGGTGTGATGGTCACCCGCACGGTCCCGTCCGGCAGCTCCTCCACGGCGCGCAGGATGCCAAGGTCCTCGATGGTGAGGACGGGGATCTCGGGGTCGTGCACGCGGGCCAGCGACTCCCGGGGGCTGGTGGCGGCTCGGGTGTTCACCAGTGCGCCCCGGGGTGCAGACGGTGGAGGTACTGCATCTCGGCGAGCAGGTAGCCGAGGTGCTCGCTGTGCACGCCGCGGCGGCCGGTGCCCTCGCGCGGGTTCTCGGTCGGCAGGGTGAGCGTCGACTGCTCGACGACGTCGGCGACGGTCCGGTCCCACTCCTGCTTCAACGGCTCCGGATCGGCCGCGACACCGGCCCGGGCGAGGCGCCCGGTGAGCTCGTCGGGTTGGAACAACTCGCCGGTCCACAGCCACATGGCATCCAGGCCGGCCTGCATCCGCCGGTGCGAATCCGCGGTCCCGTCACCGAGCCGGATGACCCAGTCGGCCGCGTGCTCGAGGTGGTAGCGCGCCTCCTTGACCGACTTGGCGGCGATGTCGGCGATCTGGCCGTCACTGGAGTCGGTCAGCGCGCTCCACAACGGAACCGCGTAGGCGGCGAAGAACAGCAGCCGCGCCATCTCGTCGCCGAACTCGTGCTCCATCGGCTGCTCGACGAGCAGGCTGCACCGGAAGTCCCGCTCCTCGCGCAGGTAGGCGAGGTCGTCCTCGGTCCTGCCCTCGCCCTCCAGCTCGCCGGCGTAGGTCAGCAGCAGCCGGGCCTGGCCCAGCAGGTCCAGCGAGATGTTGGCCAGCGCGAGGTCCTCCTCGAGCTGGGGCGCCCAGGTGATCCACTCGCCGAGCCGGTGGCTGTAGATCAGGCTGTCGTCGGCCAGCCGGAGCACGTACTCGAACCGGTCGGCGGTGCTGGTGTCCGGCGTCGTCACGCTCACATCTGCACCCCTTCCGGTACGTCGTAGAAGGTGGGGTGCCGGTAGATCTTGTCCGCGGCCGGGTCGAAGAAGCTGTCCTTCTCGTCCGGGGAGCTGGCGGTGATCGCGCTGGAGGGCACCACCCAGATCGAGACGCCCTCCTGTCGGCGGGTGTAGAGATCGCGGGCGTTGGTCAGCGCCATCCGGGCGTCGGGGGCGCGGATGCTGCCCACATGGTTGTGCGACAGGCCGCGGCGGGCGCGGACGAACACCTCGAACAGCATCCACTCCGTGCGCTCGTCGCCGGTCCCGGCCGGTGTGGCGTCGCTCATGCCGCCGCCTCCGAGCCGGCCCGCTCGGCCTGCTTGGCTGCGTACGCGCTGGCGGCCTCGCGGACCCACGCGCCTTCGCGGTGCGCCCGGTTGCGGTGGTCGAGGCGCTTGTTGTTGCACGGCCCGTCGCCACGGACGACGCGCTTCAGCTCGTCCCAGTCGATCTCGCCGAAGTCGTAGTGCCCGCGGTCCGCGTTCCAGCGCAGCTGCGGGTCGGGCAGGGTGAGCCCGAGGACCTCGGCCTGCGGGACGCACATGTCGATGAACTTCTGCCGCAGCTCGTCGTTGGTGTGTCGCTTGATCTTCCAGGCCATCGACTGCGCGGTGTGCGTGGAGGTGGCGTCCGGCGGGCCGAACATCATCAGGCTCGGCCACCACCAGCGGTCGACCGCGTCCTGCGCCATCGCGTGCTGCGCGGCGGTGCCGTGCGCGAGCTGGTAGAGGATCTCGTACCCCTGCCGCTGGTGGAACGACTCCTCCTTGCAGATCCGGATCATCGCTCGGGCGTACGGTCCGTAGGAGGTCCGGCACAGCGGCACCTGGTTCATGATCGCGGCGCCGTCGACCAGCCAGCCGATCGCGCCCATGTCCGCCCAGGTCAACGCCGGGTAGTTGAAGATGCTGGAGTACTTGTGCTTGCCGGAGTGCAGCAGGTCCATGACCTCGGTCCGCGAGGTGCCGAGCGTCTCGACGGCGGAGTACAGGTAGAGCCCGTGCCCGGCCTCGTCCTGCACCTTGGCGATCAGGATCGCCTTGCGCCGCAGGCTCGGTGCGCGGGTGATGAAGTTGCCCTCCGGCTGCATGCCGATGATCTCGGAGTGCGCGTGCTGGGCGATCTGCCGGACCAGGGTCTTGCGGTAGGCATCCGGCATCCAGTCACGGGGCTCGATCCGCGCGTCCTGCTCGATCAGCCGCTCGAAGGCGCGCTGCTCCTGCTCGGTGTCCACGGTGTCGTCCGCTGCGTGGTGATCCATCGGAGCTCCTCCCGGAACGCTCGATTCCGCGGGGCCTACCGAGATCACATGCCACCGGCGGGCCTCCGCCGAAACTGGGGACGGGGTGAGTCCCTCCTACCCACCAGTATTACTGACCGATCGTTCACCTGTCCACCGACGGCGGGTCGCCGAACCTGGGGTCGCGCTTGGCCCGGCGTGCATCCACTCCCTCCCGGGCATCGGGGCCGGTGAACGCGAGGAACTCCAGGGCCAGCGACGTGTCGAAGGTCGGCCCGGCCAACCGGAGCCAGTTGTTCAGCGCGTACTTGGTCCAGCGGATCGCGGTGGGCGAGCCGGCCTGCAGCCGCGCGGCGATCTCCAGCGCCCGGTCCTCGGCGGCTCCGTCCTCGACCACCAGCGAGACCAGGCCCATCCGCTCCGCCTCCTCGCCGGAGACGGGCTCGCACAGCAGCAGGTGGTACTTGCTCTTGGCCAGCCCGATCAGCAGCGGCCAGACGATGGCGGCATGGTCCCCGGCGACGACGCCGATCCTGGTGTGCCCGTCGATGATCCGGGCGGTGCGCCCGGCGATCGAGATGTCGGCCAGCAGGCCGACGACGAGGCCGGCGCCGACCGCGACGCCCTCCATCGCGGACACCACCGGTTTGGAGCAGTTGAGGCAGTTGTAGACCAGGTCGCGCGCCTCGCGCCAGACGGCTGCGCGGTCGTCGAAGCCCTCGATGATGCTGTCGATCATGTCGAAGTCGCCGCCGGCCGAGAAGTGACCGCCCTCGCCACGCACGACGACCACGTCCACGTCCTCGTCGCGGTCGATGGTGAGCCAGACGTCCGCGAGCTGGCGGTGCATGCTCCGGTCGGCGGCGTTCAGCTTGCCCGGGCGGCTCATCACGACCTCGAGGATCCCGGGCGACCGGCTGGCGAACGTCAGCGCCGGGAACTCTCGGGCATAGCGGTCGAGCAGGTCGTCTCCGGGGGTCGTCACGCGGCCGAGTATAGGTGCGCCCCGACGCCCCGGCCGGGGGTCAACGGGCCGCGCTGCCCGACCCCGCGGCGGTCGCGGCCGGGGTCTTCGGCGCGGGTGCCTCGTCGGCGTGGGCGCGCAGCCCGTCCAGGGCCAGCCGGCACACCATGTCGGCCAGAACCTTTGGATCCCGTACGTCCGGGCGGGCCCACTCGACCAGTGAGTTCACCATGCCGAAGACCAGGCGTGCGGCCACGCCCGGGTCGAATCCGGGCCGCACCGACCCGTCGTCGGCGGCCGCCCGGACCAGCTCGGCGACGTAGCGGTCGAACGTGCGCCGGCGTTCGAGGGCCCGGCGTTCGACCGCCGTGTTGCCGTGCACCCGCAGCAGCAGCGTGACGTAGGGCTTGCGCTCCAGCAGGATGCGCACGCTCTCCCGCACCAGGTGCTCCAGCCGGTCGATCGGCGCCGCGTCGGCCAGCTCCCGGGTGCGGCGGGTCGCGTCCTCCAACCCGTCCAAAGCACGGTCGAGGGCGATCTCGAGCAGCTGCTCCTTGCCCGAGACATGGTGGTAGATCGCGGACTTGGTGATGCCGAGCTGCGCCGACAGGTCCTCCATCGTCGCCCCGTCGTACCCCTTGCGGGTGAACACCTGGACGGTGACGTCGAGCAGCCGCTCCAAGTCGTACCCGGGACGCCCACGGGGGCGTCTGGTCTGGCCCGAACCTGTCATGACGACAGACTATTGCGGGGCCGGCGGCGACGCCCCGGCCAGCAGCGGCGCGGTAGGCTTCCGGCGGGAATCGCGCATCCGGCCAGGAGAGTGAGGTCCGTGACCCCCACCCCCACCACGACTCCCCTCCCGCCGTACCACGTCACCGAGCTGTCCATCGAGGACGGCCTGGACATCGCCATGTGGCGAACGCCGGGACCGTGGGCGGTGCAGGACTCGCTGGAGGCACCCCGGCCCGACGAAGGCTATTGGGCGGTCCGCGACGCCAACGACGTGCTGATCGGCTACTGCTGTTTCGGTGAGGCGGCCCGCCCGCCCGGCCTGCCCGCCGGCGCCGGCAAGCTCGACACCGCCCTGGGGCTCGCGCCGCAGTACACCGGACGCAACCTGAGCCGCGAGTTCGCCCGGACCGTGATCGCGCGGGCCGAGGAGATCGCCGACGGACGAGACATCCGATGCGCCGTGGCGGAGTGGAACGATCGCGGCCGGCGCACGACCGAGTCCGTCGGGTTCACGGTGACCGGTGTCCACGAGGCGGCCGGCGGCTCGGGCGTCACGACCTACTTCGTCTACGAGCTGTGACCGGGGCCTTCGGAGCCGGCCTCCTGGTCACGGGGGAGGAGACCTGCGGATGGCGCTGATCCGGTCCGAGCGGCGCGGCGACGTGGTGCTGGTCGGCATCGACCGGCCGGAGAAGATGAACGCGCTCGACCAGGCGCTCTGCGACGAGTTCACCGAGCTGCTGGCCTCGCTGCGGCACGACCCGTCGATCCTCGTCATCCATTCGAGCACGCCCGGCATGTTCGTGGCCGGGGCCGACATCGGCGAGCTGCTCGAGCGGGACTCCGAGATCGGCCTTCGCGGGGTGAACGCGACCCTGTTCGAGCGGCTCGAGGAGCACCGCTGGCCAACGATCGCGGCGGTCGACGGGCCCGCCCTGGGCGGGGGCTGCGAGCTGGCCCTGGCCTGCGACCTGCGGGTCGCCTCGGACCGTTCCCGGTTCGGGCAACCGGAACTGGGGCTCGGCATCCTCGCCGGCGCCGGCGGCAACTGGCGGCTGGCCCAGGCGGTCGGTGTCCCGCTCGCCCGGCGGATGCTCTACACCGGCGAGTCGCTCAGCGCCGAGCAGGCCTACACGCACGGCCTGGTGGACCGGCTGGCGACCCCCGAGACGGTGCTGGAGGTCGCGGTCGAGCTGGCCCGGCGGGTCGCGCGCCAGTCCTGGCGGGCGCTGGAGCTGACCAAGGTCGCCCTGCGGCTGCACCGGCCCGCCACCACGTTGTACGACATGACCGCGCAGGCGCTGCTCTTCGACAGCGACGACAAACGCACGCGGATGACCGCTTTCCTCGACGAGCGCGAACGGCGCCGCGAGGCCCGCGCCGACAACCAGGAGGGGGATGCCCCATGAGCGCAGAGGATGCCGTTAGCGCACAGGATCAGTCCGCAGCCGACCGGCGGGTGACGCGGTTCGCGATCGAGGACCGGCTCGCGGAGTTGGTGCTGAACCGGCCCGCCCAGCTCAACGCGATGACGCCGCAGATGGTCGAGGAGATCCTCGGCGCCGTGGCCGCCGCGCGGGACGCCGGGGCCAACGCGTTGCTGATCACCGCCGAGGGCCGCGGTTTCTGTGCCGGCCGCGACCTGGCCGGGGCGCAGCCCGGTGAGGAGGACGGCGGTGCGGTGCTGGCGCAGTTGTTCAACCCGATGGTGCAGGCGGTGGCCGACCTCCCCATGCCCACGATCGCGGCGGTGCAGGGTGCCTGTTTGGGCACCGGCCTCGGGCTCGCGCTGGCCTGCGACGTCGTGATCGCCGCCGAGGACGCCAAGTTCGGCTCGCCGTTCGGCCGGATCGGGGCGGTGCCCGACTCCGGCGCCCATCTCGCCTTCTTCTCGCGGCTCGGCCGCGCCGTGACGATGGACCTGATCTACTCCGGGCGGTTCCTGTCCGGGGCGGAGGCGGCAGCCGCGGGGCTGGTGTCGCGGGCGGTCCCGGCCGACGAGCTGTCGGCCACCGCGCACGAGTACGCCGAAGCGGTCGCCCGGGGGCCGGTTCGGGCGTTCGCCGAGTCCAAGCAGATCGTCACGGCGATCAACGACACCTCGCCGACGCTCGCGCGCGTGCTGGAGCTCGAGGCTGCCGCGCAGTCGCGGGCGTCGCGGACCAAGGACTACGTCGAGGGGTTCACGGCCTTCCTGGAGCGGCGCGACCCGACCTTCACCGGCGAGTAGGGCCGCTACTTCGTCGCCGAGCGGCTGGGCGCTCCCGGCTCGTCGTCGCCGGCCGGGAGGGTGCGTTGGGCCGCGGCGCGCAGGTAACTGCGATAGACCCCGAGCAGCGCTTCCTTCTCCGGCTCGGTGAGAACCGGGTCGTGGGCGATGGCGTTCTCCACCGTCAGCGGCCCGCCGCCCGAGCCGTCGGCAGCGTCGTCGTGGGCAGGGTCGGCGGTCGGCGCCGGCGCGTCGCCCGTGGTCGCCTGGCGGCGCAGGATCTCCTCCACCGACAGCTGCAGGGCATCGCCGATCTGGACCAGCACCCGCAGGGTCGGGTCATGCAGGCCCCGCTCCAGCTGGCTCAGGTAGGCGTTGGACACCTGCGTGGCGCGGGACAGCTCCCGCAGGGACATGTTGGCCAGCTCGCGCTGGGAGCGGATGAAGGCGCCCATGGCGGCGCGCTGCGCCTCCCACGGGTTCGAGATCTCGTCGTTCACGGTGCCATCCTCCGGTACGACGGCCGGGCGCCGCCCACGATCGGGGCCGGCGCCCGGCCAGTCGGGAAGGACCGCGAGGTCACTTCTTGGCGGTGGCCTTCTTGGCGGTTGCGGAGCCGGCCCCGTCCCCCTCGGTGGCGTTGCTGCTGGCCTCGAGCACGGAGTGGACGAACTCCTTGTTCAGCTCCAGGAGCTGACCGGTGAAGTCGTAGACCGAGTCCACGATCGCCTTCGGCTCGCCGAGGCTCTCCTTGACGCCGGGCACCTGGAGGCCGGCCGGCACCTCGGGGCGGAACTTGGCAGCGGTCTCGTGCCAGCTCCGGATCGCGTCCAGCGCCGCTTCCTGACCGGAGCGGATCGCCTCGAGCGCCTGGCGCTGCGCGGAGGTGACGAGGTCTTGCGCGTTGGTCATGCTCACTCCATGCTGATTGATATAACGATCGGTCACTCCCGAAGTTAGCTCGCGGCGATCACTATGTCAAACGCGACGTCGTCGCTCGGGCGTCACTGCTGCGGCCGGGCGGCGTTGATCGTGAGCAGCTGGTAGGTCGCGCACACCTCGTCCCGCTGGTTCGTCACCTCGACGTCCCAGGTCACCTCGCCCCGCCCGGTGTCGGGTCGCTCGGACTTGTGCTGCACCGTGAGGCGCAGCTTGATCGAGTCGCCGGGATAGACCGGTTGCACGAACCGGAGGCGGTCCAGGCCGAAGTTGGCCAGCACCGGGCCAGGATCCGGATCGACGAACAGCCCCGCGGCGGCCGCGAGCACCAGGTAGCCGTGCGCGACCCGTCCTTCGAAGATCGGGCTCGCCTTGGCCGCGGCCTCGTCCATATGGGCGTAGAACGTGTCGCCGGTCAGGTCGGCGAACCGCTCGATGTCCTCCAGCGTGATCTCGCGGGAGTCGGTGAAGAGGGTCTCGCCGATCCGGAGATCGTCCAGGTAGCGGCGGAACGGGTGCACGTCGGTGGGGATCGCCGGCGCCTTGGAGTTCCAGGTGCCGGTCAGGTCGACCAGCATCTGCGGTGACCCGGCGACGCTGGTGGCCTGCATCAGGTCGAGGACGGCGCGGATGCCGCCCAGCTCCTGACCGCCGCCGGCCCGGCCGGGTCCACCGTGGATCAGCTGCGGCAGCACGGCGCCGTGCGGCATCGCCGTGGCAGCGTTCACCGAGTCCAGCACCAGGATGCGGCCGTGGAAGGCGGCCGCCTTGGAGACCACCTCGCGCACCACCGCCGGGTCCTCGGTCACCAGCGAGGCGACCAGGCTGCCGCCGCCCTGCTCCACCAACGGCGCCACGTCGTCCAGGGCCGCGTACGGGAAGATCGTGGAAACCGGGCCGAACGCCTCGGTCTGGTGCAGCGAGTCGCTGTGGATGTCGGTCGCCAGCAGCACGGTCGGTGCGAAGAACGCGCCCTGCTCGGCGTCCCCGGACGCCACCAGGACGGGACTCTGCGGATCCCCGATGACCACCTCGGCGCCTTCCTGCAGCCGGCGCACCGCGGCCCGTACCTCCGCCACCTGGTCCCGGCTGACCAGCGGGCCCATCGTCGTACCCTCGACCCGCGGGTCTCCGATGACGACCTTGGCCAGCCGCCGGTTGAGGGCTTCGAGGAACTCGTCGCGGTGGGCAGTCGGCAACAGCACGCGGCGGATCGCCGTGCACTTCTGGCCGGTCTTCGAGACCATCTCCCGGAACACGCCCTTGGCGAACGCGTCGAACAGCTCCGTGCCGGGCGTGACGTCGGGGCCGAGGATCGTCGCGTTGAGCGAGTCCGCCTCTGCGTTGAACGTCACGCCGCGTTCGACCACGGCCGGGTGTGCCCGGAGCCGGGCGGCGGTGCGGGCCGAGCCGGTGAACGCGATGTGGTCCTGCCCGCCGAGGTGGTCGAGCAGGTCCCCGGTGTCTCCGGACACCAGCTGGATCGCGCCCTCGGGGAGGATCCCCGACTCCACCACCTGCCGGACGCTCATCTCGGCGAGGGGCGCGGTGGGGGTGGCCGGCTTCACGATCATCGGGAGGCCCGCCAGGATCGTCGGCGCCAGCTTCTCCAGGTAGCCCCACACCGGGAAGTTGAACGCGTTGATCGCCAGCACCAGGCCGTGCCGGGAGGTGTAGACGGTCTGCCCCAGGGTCGTCTTGCCGACGCGCTCCGGGGTCCCCTCGGCGTAGATCGTGTCGTCGGGCAGCTCCCGCAGGGCCTTCTTCGCGTACGTGATGAGGACGCCGATGCCGCCGGCGACGTCGAGTTGGGCGTCGGCGCCGGTGCCGCCGTACGCACCGTAGGCGTCGTAGAGGTCGTCGGCATGCTCGGTGAGGTAGTCGGCGAGATCCTTGAGGCGAAGTGCCCGCTGGGTGAAGGTCAGGTCTCTCAGCGCCGGGCCGCCGACCCGGTGGGCGTGGGAGACCAGCGCGGCGAAGTCGAGACCACTCGTGGAGACCTGCGCCACCTCGGCGCCGGTCGAGGCGTCGAGGACCGGTGTGCCCTCATCCGCGGCGATGAACCATCGTCCGGCGACGTAGCTGGGGACCTTGGTGGTCATGGTGCTCTCACTCCCGATCTCGGCTTGCGGTGTGACTCTCGCACCCTCGACGCTATCGCCCGCCCGCTGCCGCGGCCGTCGGCGGGCGAACCGGCGTGCGAAGCCGGCGGAGTGGTGGGCCTCAGCGGGACAGGTCGTGCACCTGGGCGTCCTCGAGGATCACCATGGTGACCAGATCCATGCCGCCGATCTCGGCGAGGTTGCGGCCGGCGGCCGCCCACTCGTCGCTGGCCAGCCCGGCCCGCATCGCCGCGTCGTCGGCGAAGGTCAGGATCGCGAGCAGATGCAGGGCCGGCTTGCCGTACACGGTCTTGCGGACCCTGGACGTCTCGACCCGCACCAGGCCCGGCGTCTGCTCGACCAGCGGGAGGTGGGTGGCGGCGTAGTCCCGGTCGAACTGCTCCAGCGCCGCTGGGTCGTCAGGAAGCCGATACAGCGCTGCGAAGCGACTCACCGGTGCTGAGGTCCTTCCGTCGTTGGTCCGGCCGGCTGGTCAGCCGGTCGGGCTGGCGGATGCCGTGGGGCTCGCCGTGGACGTGGCGGACGGTGTCGACGAGGGCGAACCGGTCGCCGTCGAGGTCGGTGACCCAGACGCGGTCGGCGACTCGGAGGCGGTCGGCGATTGCGAGGCGGTGGGCGAGGTTGTCTGGGTCGGCGAGGACGTCGGCGTGCTGCTCCCAGTCGGTGTCCCAGTCGGTGTCCCAGTCGGTGTCCCAGTCGG
>CAZNCE010000033.1:19876-25620 GCA_964571285.1 uncultured Nocardioidaceae bacterium
TCTTCTTCGGGGTCGACGGCTGCTGCTGCTTCTTGGTGTCCGGCTTCTTGGCCTTCCGCTCGTGCACCTCGCCGTTGACGTCGCCCTTCGGCGTGCGCTTCGGCACCCGCACCTGGCCGGGCTCGGCCTTCCCGGTGGACGGCAGCGCCACCACGCCGTTGCGGTAGGAGTCGGCGATCGACAGCACCAGGGACACGTACGCGGAGCTGTGGTTGTAGCGGAAGACCGCACTGCGGGCGCCGGCCTCGGTGCTCAGGTCGGTGCCGCCGGCGCACAGGTACGCGCCTGCCGCGAGCGCGGCGTCGTCGATGTCGTGCGGGTTGCGCTGACCGTCGTTGTCACCGTCGGCGGCCATCATCCGCCAGGTGCCGGGGATGAACTGCATCGGCCCGACCGCGCGGTCCCACACGGTGTCGCCGTCCCAGCGCCCGTTGTCCGAGTCCGGGATCGCGGCGACACCGGGGGCGCCGTTCAGCGGCAACCCGACGATCAGCGGAGAGGAGACGCCGTTCGAGCCGACCACCGCGCCGCCGAAACGGCCGTGGTCGGACTCCACGCGACCGATCCCGGCCAGCAACTCCCAGTCGAGGTTGCAGGACGGATCGCGGAGGGCGAGCGTGGCCGCGGCGTCGCGGTACGCCTTGAGCGCCGCGGCGGGGATGCCGTAGTCGGTGGACAGGCTGGCGGCCTGCACCCGCTCCGAGCTCGGCGGCAGCTCGATGGTGCCGCGCAGCGGAGGCTCGGTGGCCGGGGTGAGGCGGAGCAGGTCGGTGGTGTCGTCGGCGGCCGCCTCGGCCGCCTGCGCCGCGGTCGCGAACGGGGTGGCCAGCGGGGTCGCCAGCATCGCCGACATCGGTGCCGCGACACCGTGACCTGCGGGCGCATGCGCCACGGCCCGTTCCGGCAGCTGCTGCGCTGCGGGGGCAGCCATCGCGATGGGCACGGGAACCAGGAGGAGCAGGGCGGTGAGCCGGCCACTCGACCGGAGACGCCGTCGGATCTCGGCAGCAGGTCCACCTCTGCTGCCGGCACCCGAGTGCCTGCCTCGGCCGGCGGCTTTCCTTGACTCAGTCATCCGGTCATCGACCCCGATCCCAACCTATCTGGCGACCCTACGCGTGGCCACCCCTCAATGTCCTCGGACTTGTGGGATCGGTGCGGGGCAACCGGGGATGCACGATGGGTCTGCCCGTCCGGGCAGCCGCCGGGTTGGCCCGGCCATACTCCTGTTTTCCGGCGTTGTCCAGAGGGCATTCGGACGACCCCTCCTGGCCACCTGTGCCCGGGGCATCGAACCTTCGGTCCACGTGTGTTCGGAAGCCTTGCTGGGGTCTGCGGGCGCTGCCTATGGTCGAAGACATCGACACGGATCGGCGGTGCGGACCGGGGGGGACCGTACCGCCGATCACCTCGTGACGATAGCGAACAGCCTCCGCGGACGCCCGTCGCGGAGGCTGTTCTGCTATGTACAGAACGGAAGTCAGCGGAAGTACTCGCTCGATTCCGGCCGCCAGCTGAAGTACAGCAGACCGGCCATCAGCGCCACGTCGAGGATGCTCAACAGCAACTGCGGAAGCGTCCCGCCCCCGGTGAGGTTCAGCACCGCCAGCGCCAGCCCGATCACGGCCAGAACGGTCGCGACGACCCTGGCCCAGCCCGCGCCGCGGAGCATGAACATGGCAAGCCCGAGGCTGACCATGAGATAGAGCACCATCATCACGACGCTCATGACCAGCACCGTGGTCCGCACCTGGTCGGCGGTCAGGCTGTCGTCGTTGGCTGCCTCCATCGTGGCCTCGACGATGTCGTCGCGGTACAGCACGGTGAGGATCGTGGACAGCACGGCCACCGCCGCGATGCCGTAGAGCATCCTGGCCGCCGATCGCACCGACTGCGGCGGCTCCCCGCGGGAGGGTCGCCCGGATCGCTCCGGCGGCGGCGCGGACATCGGCTGGTAGCCGGTCATCGTGCTCCTTCTCTCGTTGTGGACAGCGGTTTCACTGGGTCGGATGCTCGCACCAGAACGCCTTGCGGTTGCCGCCCGCGTGGTACTCGTACGTGCGGCCGCCGGCGGCCAGCGTCACGCGGCTGCCGTCGACCAGCGCCTGGGTGTAGTGCATGCCCGGCCGGGCGCACCCGATGCTTCCGTCGCGCCAGACCACCTCTTCGACCGCTCGGACCTCGACCTGCTCCGCGTCGACTCCCAGACGCTCGGCCAGGTCGGCGACGGCGTCCAGCACAACCTGGGGCTGCCTCATCCGTTGGAGGCTACCCCGTCGCGCGGGCCCGGCGATGCCCACCGAGACGGTCGGACGCGACAGACTGGTGGGATGGATCTCGACGGCGTCCTCGACGAGTTGTACGGGCTGCCGCCGGAGGAGTTCACGGCTGCCCGGAACGCCCGCGCCAAGCAGGCGCGGGCGGGTGGCGACGCGGAGTTGGCCCGGCAGGTGCAGCAGCTGTCCCGCCCCACCGTGTCGGCGTGGCTGGTGAACCGGCTGGCGCGGGATCACCCGGATGAGCTCCGGCCGCTGCTGCAGCTCGGCCGGGAGTTGCGGGACGCGGCCGGCCTGCTGAGCGGCGACGAGCTGCGGACACTGACCCGGCAGCGGTTCCAGGTCGTACAGGCCCTGGTGCAGCGGGCCAGGCAGATCGGCGCGGCGACCGGCCGCAAGGTGACCGACAGCGTCGCCGACGAGGTGCGAGAGACGCTCGACGCGAGCCTCGCCGACCCGGATGTGGCTGACACCGTTCTTGGGGGCCGGCTCGCCAAGGCGGTGCGTTATGCGGGCTTCGGGGTGCCCGGGGCACCGGGTGGGGCGGCCGCGGGTCCGAGGCGCTCCGACGGCGATGCCGCTGCGCCGGCACCGGTTGCCGACCTGGAGCAGCGACGGCGGCAGCGCGCGCGCGAAGCGCTCGACCTCGCGTCGCGTGAGCTGGCCCGTGCCCAAGAAGCCCGCCAACGGGCGGAGGCGCGCGCGGCCGACGCCACCGAGGCTCGTGAGCAGGCCGAGCGCACGGTGCAGCGGTTGGAGGCCGACCTGGCCCAAGCCCGGGAGTCGCTGGAGCAGGCGGGGGCCGAGGAGGGCCGTCGCCGCGAGGCGGTCCAGCGCGCGGAGCAGCAGACCGCCGAGGCCGAGCAGGCCAGGGCCGAGGCCGCGGCCCGGCTGGACGAGCTGGAGGTGGGTGGGTGACGGGCCGGGGGAGCCCGCCGGCTCAGAAGGAGACCGGGCTCCAGTGCAGCCCACCGTCGGTGCTGCGATACACCACCGAGGTGCCGAGGTCGGGGTAGCCCGCGACCAGGGTGCCGTGCTCGGCGTCGGTGAACCGCAGGTCCAGCACCGGGCCGGTGTCGGGCGCGGCCAGCGTCGTCTGCCAGGTCCGGCCGCCGTCGGTGGACAGGTGCACGAACGCGGCGTCACCGCCGGTGGCCCCGATCGCCACGGTTGACGGGCCGGCCGCCGCGAAGTCGCTGGTGATGCCCGCGGTGGGCGCCATGCCGATGGTGTCGAAGTCGCCGCCGGTCGAGGACTTCAGCCGCTTGTACATGTGACCGCGGCCGGGGTTGTAGCTGCAGAGCACGTACGTCAGCTGCCGGCTGCCCGCGCCGAGCCGGGTGGCGGCGAGCTTGCCGCAGGGGCTGGTCTTGGTGAACGTCCGGCCGTCGGGTGAGGTCCACACCGAGACGAAGGCGTTCCAGGACGAGAACGCCACGTCGACGGCGCGCCTGGTGGTGGAGATGTCGGTGAGGGTGGAGGCCGGGGTGCCGGTCCCGCTGCGGTGTACGCCCTGCACCCGGGTGAAGTGGTCGCGGGCCACCGGGCTGCGGTACAGCCGTGTGGTGACCCGGTCGCCGTGCCGGCTGACCCCGGCCACGTAGAGGTGCCTTCGGGTGGCGTCCACGTCGCCGACGAAGCCGGCTCCGGGCAGCCGCACCTGCCGCCAACTGCGGGCGTGGTCCCGGGTGACGTACAGCGTGCGCCCGTCGGTGGCGAGGCCGACCAGGTCGTGGCCGCGACCGGTGAAGAGGATGCGCGCCGGTGTGCCGTTGTCCGACGGCTGCAGCGGGGGCGGGGTCGAGTCCGTCCAGGTGTCACCGCCGTCCGCGGTGCGCAGCAGCGTGGCGCAGGTGCCGGCGTCGCACCCGCTCCAGCCGAACGCCCACCCCCGCAGGTCCGAGGTCCACGAGGTGGAGCTGGGGGAGAAGTCCGGGTGGTCATCGGCTTGGCTGCCGGTGTGCTGGGCGCTTGCCATCGGCGTGCCGATTGTCAGGCCCGTCGCCGTGACCGCGGCGACTGCCGCTGCCACCGCGCTGATGCGTGTGCGGAGCTTGCGCATTGCCGGTCGTCCCTTTCCCGAGTCGGGGGGACGTCCCGTACCGGCATCCCCCGCCGGTGCGAGGTTAGGCAGGGGTGCCACCGGAACGCAGGTTCATTTTCTCGCCGACCGGCGCACCAGCCGCCCGGTAGCCTGGAGCGATGAGGCTGCGTCCCGCGTCCCGTGCACCGTCACCCGGGGGCTCCGGGCAGCGCAGGTCGGTGTTCGCGACCGCGCTGATGACGATGGCGGCCTTCGTGGCGGTGCTGTACCTGATCGAGTTCGTGGACACGCTGCTCGACAACCGGTTGGACGCGGGCGGCATCGAGCCGCGCGACATGGACGGCCTGGACGGCATCGTCTTCGCCCCGCTACTGCACCTGGGCTGGGGCCATCTGCTGGCCAACACGGTGCCGCTGCTGGTGCTGGGCTTCCTCATCGCGCTGTCCGGGATCGCGTTGTGGACACAGGTGACGCTTGTCGTCTGGCTGGTCAGTGGTGCCGGCACCTGGCTGGTCGGCCAGCCGCACTCGATCCACCTCGGCGCCTCGGGGCTGATCTTCGGCTGGCTGACCTATCTGATCGTGCGCGGATTGTTCAACCGCCGGCCGCTGCAGGTGCTGGTCGGGGTCGTGGTGTTCCTCGCCTACGGCGGTGCGCTGTGGGGCGTGCTGCCCGGGCAGCCCGGGATCTCCTGGCAGGGGCACCTGTTCGGGGCCATCGGCGGCGTGCTCGCCGCGTGGCTGCTCAGCCGGTACCAGGAGCGCCGAACGGTCAGGTCAGGCGGGTACGGCCCGTCGACGCCACATGGTCGTAGGTGATGCGCGGCCCCTCCGGGCGGACCCAGGTGTCGGCCCACTCGGCGATCGAGTCGAGGACCGGCGCCAGCGCCTGACCCATCTCGGTGAGCCGGTACGACACCCGTACCGGGGTGTCGTCGCTGACTCGGCGCTCGACCAGTTGGCGGCGGCCCAGTTCGGCCAGCCGTAGCGACAGCACGGCGTCGCTGACGTCGCCGACCCCCTGTTTGAGCTCGCTGTAGCGCAACTCGCCCGCGCACAGCACCCGCAGGATCAGGCCGTTCCACCGCCTGCCGAACAGGTCCATCGCGTAGACGAACGCCGGGCCCACCGACCCCGGCGCATGGTCGTCGGCGGAGCCGGACAGCTGCGATCCGGCTGGTGCCTCGTGCCCGGTCGCCTGCTCGGTCATCTGCGTCGGGTCCTCCACTTCGGTCCGCTTCCTCGCGGGATTCTATTCCGATTCGGAGTGCCGGGCGGCGCCACCGCGCACCGGGGCCGGGCGGCGAGTGGCCCGGCTGGGTCGGGCGGCTACGCTTTTGCTCGGTTCGGCCCCCGTAGCTCAGGGGATAGAGCGTCGGTTTCCTAAACCGTGCGTCGCAGGTTCGAATCCTGCCGGGGGCACCC
>CAZNCE010000034.1:0-24189 GCA_964571285.1 uncultured Nocardioidaceae bacterium
TCACCTCGATGCAGGCGATCTACGTCCCCGCCGACGACTACACCGACCCGGCACCCGCGACCACGTTCGCGCACCTCGACGCCACCACCGAGCTGTCGCGTGACATCGCCTCCCGCGGTCTGTACCCCGCGGTGGACCCGCTGACCTCGACGTCGCGGATCCTGGATCCGCAGTACATCGGGCAGGAGCACTACGACACGGCTGTTCGAGTGAAGCAGATCCTGCAGCGCAACAAGGAGCTGCAGGACATCATCGCCATCCTCGGCGTCGACGAGCTGTCCGAGGAGGACAAGATCGTGGTCGCCCGGGCACGGCGCATCCAGCAGTTCCTGTCGCAGAACACCTACATGGCCGAGAAGTTCACCGGCATCGAGGGCTCCACCGTCCCGCTGTCCGAGACCGTGGAGTCGTTCAAGAAGATCTGTGACGGCGAGACCGACCACATCGCGGAGCAGGCGTTCTTCAACGTCGGCACCCTCGAGGACGTCGAGCGCAGGTGGTCCGAGCTGCAGAAGGAAGCCTGATGGCCGACAACGAGCCGAACCACATCGACGTGGCGCTGGTCGCGGCGGACCGTACCGTCTGGTCCGGTCAGGCCCGGCTGGTGGTCGCCCGGACCACGGAGGGCGACCTCGGCATCATGCCCAACCACGCCCCGGTGCTGTCCCTGCTCCAAGACGGCGTCGTAGAGGTGACCACGGCCGAGAACGAGACCTGGGTCGCGGCCGTCGACGCGGGGTTCCTGTCGGTCGCGGACAACCGCGTGTCGATCATCTCCGAGCACGCGGAGATGTCGCACGAGATCGACTTGGAGAAGGCCAAGGCCGACCTGGCCCGCGCCCAGACCTCCGGTGAGCTGCTCAGCGATCCGGAGGAGGCGGTCCGCCGTGCGCAGGCCCGGATCCGTGCGGTAGAAATAGCGCAAGGGTAGCCGCCCGTCGCGGGCTGCGCCGGGCGGGAGGAGGGAGGCGAATGCCGCTCTGGGAGGTCGCCCTCGACCTGGTCGGCGCCTGCCTGCTCCTCCTGGTCCTGGCGGCCGTGTGCCTGGTGCTGCGCCGCCGCTGGCTGACACGTCACGGCGGCACCTTCGAGCTGAGCCTCCGCGTCCGGTCCGAACGGCCCGGGCGCGGTTGGGTCCTGGGCGTCGGGCGGTATGCCGAGGATCAGCTGGAGTGGTTTCGCATCTTCACCTTGTCCGTACGCCCGAAACGGGTCCTGCAGCGGCCGCTGATCGAGGTCGTCGGCCAACGGCAGCCGATCGGCGCTGAGCAGTTCGCGCTGTACGAGGACGCGGTCGTGGTGCAGTGCCGCTACGACGGCGGCCCGCTCGAGATGGCGCTGACCACCAGCGCGCTGACCGGCATGCTGGCCTGGCTGGAGTCGGCCCCGCCGGGCGCCCGCAACCTCCCGGCCTGATTCGCGGTACGGCCCTCAGTGCAGTCGGACCCGCGGGTCCAGCACCGCGTAGGAGATGTCCACCAGGATGTTGGCCACCACCACCGCGGTGGCGGCGAAGATCACGATGCCCACGATGACCGGCAGGTCCTGCTGGTTGATCGCGTCGATCGCGGTCTTGCCCAGCCCGGGCAGGCTGAACACCGTCTCGGTGACCACGACCCCGCCGACCAGCTGGCCGATGTCGATCCCGAACTGCGTGACCACCGGCGTGAGTGCGCTGCGCAGCCCGTGGCGCACCACCACCCGCGACTCGCGGATGCCCTTCGCCCGCGCCGTCCGGATGTAGTCCTCGGCGAGCACGTCCAGCATCGAGGCCCGGGTCAGCCGGGTGTACGTCGCGGCGAGCACCAGCGCCAGCGTGAGCCACGGCAGGATCAGGCTGCGCGCCCACTGGGCCGGGTCGGAGGTGAACGGCTGGTAGCCCCCGGGCGGGAACCAGGCGTGACCGGCCAGGGTCAGCCGGAAGTAGAGGAAGTACAGGAAGATCAGGCCGAGCAGGAACGTCGGCATCGAGTAGAAGACCAGCGCGAACACCGTCATCGACCGGTCCAGCACCGAACGCGGCCGGATCGCCGACAGCACGCCGTTGAGGACGCCCAGGCCCAGCCAGATGATCGCCGCCCCGACGGCGAGCGACACGGTCACCGGCAGCGCCTGGCCGATGATGTGGGTCACCGGGACCTGGTGGTAGTAGTCGTAGCCGAGGTTCCCGTGCACGGCCTTGGTCACGTAGTGCCAGTACTGCACGTAGACCGGCTGGTCCAGCCCCAGCCGTTGCTCGATCAGGTGGATGGTCTTCGGGGTGGCCTGCCGTCCGGCCATCGTCCGAGCGACGTTGTTCGGTGCCACGAAGAACAGCACGAACACCGCGACCGTGATCAGCCACAGCACCAGCGCGCCGAGGGCGATCCGCCTCACCAGGAAACGCAGCATCGATGCTCACCCACCCTCAGCGGGCCGCCAGCAGGCGGTCGGTCCGTGGGTCGAACGCGTCCCGGACACCGTCGCCGAACAGGTTGAACGCCAACGTGGTGATCAGCAGCGCCGCGCCCGGGAACAGCACGTACCACCAGGCCACCTGGTAGTAGTTGATCGACTCGCTCAACATCCCGCCCCAGTCGGCCGTCGGCGGCGGCAGCCCGATGCCGAGGAAGCTCAGCGTCGCCTGCACCACGATCACCACCGGGATCAGCAGCGTCGTGTAGACGATCACCGGGGCCAGCACGTTGGGCAGTACGTCGATGAACATGATCCGCAGGTTGCCCGCGCCCAGCGCTCTGGCCGCCTCCACGTACTCGCGCTCCCGGACCGACAGCACCTGCCCGCGCACGATCCGGGCCATCGACGACCAGCTGAAGAAGCCGATGACGAGGACGGAGATGGTCAGGCTGGGCCCGGTGATGGAGACCAGCGCGATCGCCACCAGCAGGAACGGCACCGACAGGACCAGGTCGATCAGCCGCGTCAGCAAGGTGTCGACGAGGCCGCCGAGGAAACCGGCCGCCAGGCCGAGGACGACGCCGATCGCCACGGTGATCGCGGTCGCCAGCACCCCGACCAGCAGCGAGATCCGCGCCCCGTACGCCACCCGGACCAGCAGGTCGCGGCCCAGGTCGTCGGTCCCCAGCCAGAAGGTGCCGCTGGGCGGGCGGGGCAACCCGTCCGGGGTGAGCCCGTGCCGGTACTGCGCGTTGGGCGGATGCCCGGTCACCGATGCGAACACCGGGGCCAGGATCGCCAGCAGTGCGATCGCGACGATCACGGCCAGCGAGAGCATCGCCACCTTGTCCCGGCGCAGCCGGTCCCACGCCAGGCGCCAGGGGCTGCGGCCCTCGATCGACGCGGCTCCGCCCGACTCCGGCAAACGCTGCTCGGCCCCCGCCCCCGGTGGCTCGATCGCCGGCTGGGTGCTCATGACGTCTCCACCGCATCGGGAACGTCCGGCTCGTACCGGGTGAGGTCCTCGCCGCGTTCCAGCGGATGCAGACAGGCGGCGCGGTGCTCGACACCGTCGCCGAGCACGGGCTCGAGCGGCGGGTCGATCTGGGTGCAGTCCAGCTGCGCCTTCGGGCAGCGTGGGTGGAATCGGCAGCCGGACGGCGGATGGATCGGCGACGGCACGTCGCCGCGCAGCACGATGCGTCGCCGGCTGTCGGCGGCATCGGGGTCCGGCACCGGGAGCGCCGACAGCAGCGCCTTCGTGTACGGGTGCCGAGTGGTGGTGAACAGCTCCTCGGTGGGAGCGATCTCCACGATCTTGCCCAGGTACATCACCGCGATCCGGTCGCTGACGTGCCGGACGACCGACAGGTCGTGGGTGATGAAGATGTAGGTGAGATCGAACTCGTCTTGCAGGTCCGAGAGCAGGTTGAGGATCTGCGCCTGGATCGACACGTCCAGCGCCGACACCGGCTCGTCGCACACGATCAGCTTGGGGTGCAGCGCGAGCGCCCGGGCGACGCCGATCCGCTGGCGCTGCCCGCCGGAGAACTCGGCCGGGAAGCGGTTGTAGTGCTCGGGATTGAGCCCCACCATCGCCATCAGGTCCTGCACCTGTCGCTTGCGCTCCTGTCGGGTGCCCTGTCCGTGGATGGCGAACGGGTCGGAGATGATCGAGCCCACCGGGCGCCGCGGGTTCAGGGACCCGTACGGGTCCTGGAAGATCATCTGCACCTCACGGCGCAGCGGGCGCATCCGGCGCGGCGACAGTTGGGAGATGTCTTGTCCGTCCAGCCAGATGCGGCCGCTGTCGATGTCGTGCAGCCTGGTGACGCAGCGGGCGAGCGTGGACTTGCCGCAGCCGGTCTCGCCGACCAGGCCCAGCGTCTCGCCCCGCGCCACCTCCAGCGAAACCCCGCTGACCGCGTGCACCGCCTCGTGGCTGCGGTGGAACAGGCTGGACGACTTCACCGGGAACGACTTGTACACGTCCTCGGCCCGGAGCAGCGGTTCTGCGGTCATCACGGTCATGGCTGGTCCCTCAGCGCGCTCTGCAGCCCGACGTGGTCATGTGGCTCGGCCCCCAGTCGTTGCTGCTCGTCGTGCGGCAGCCAGCAGGCCGACAGGTGCCGCTTGTCGCCATAGGCCGGCTCCAGCGGCGGCCGCTGCAGGCACTGCGGCCACGCGTAGGGGCACCGGGGCACGAACGGGCACCCGGGTGGCGGAGCGATCAGGCTGGGCGGATTGCCCGGGATCGGTGACAGCCGTCCGGACGGGTCACCCCGTGCCGGCAGCGACCCGAGCAGGCCCTCGGTGTAGGGGTGGTGGTGCCGGTAGAACAGCTCGCGGCGCGGTGCGCTCTCCATCAGCTCGCCGGCGTACATCACCACGACGTCGTCGACGAGCTCGGCGATCACGCCCAGGTCGTGGGTGATGATGATGATCGCGGTGCCGAACTCCTGCTGCAGGCGGCGCATCACCTCCAGCACCTGCGCCTGCACCGTGACGTCGAGCGCCGTGGTCGGCTCGTCGGCGATCAGCAGTGCCGGGTCCAGCGCCATCGCCATCGCGATCATCACCCGCTGGCGCATCCCACCGGAGAACTGGTGTGGGTAGTCATCCACCCGCTCGGCCGCGCGGGGGATCCCCACCAGGCCGAGCAGCTCGACCGCCCGCCGGCGCGCCTGTGCCCGGGACACGTCCCGGTGGGCGCGGATCATCTCCACGATCTGGGCACCCACCCGGTAGTACGGGTGCAGGCTGGACAGCGGGTCCTGGAAGATCATCCCGATCTGCGCTCCGCGCAGCCGCCGGAGCCGGCTCGGGGACGCCGTGAGCAGGTCGTCCCCGTCGTAGTAGGCCGCACCGCTGACGTGCGCGCCCCGGGTGAGCCCGGTCAGCGTCTGGGTGGCGACGCTCTTGCCCGAGCCGGACTCACCCACGATGCCGAGAGTCCTGCCCCGGTCGACCTCGAACGACACCCCCCGGACGGCGCGTACCACGCCGTCCGGGGTGTCGAACGAGACCTCGAGGTTCTCGACCTCCAGCAGGGCCATCCGTCAGTCGCCCTGCTTGTCCTTGCTCAGCCACACGTTCGCCGGGTCGAACCCTTGGATCATCGGCACGTACACGGCGTTGTGCACCTGGGAGGCGTGGTAGTTCGGCTGCTGCGGGTTGGTGATCGGGAAGAACGCCGCGTCCTCCATCACCTGCTTGTCCGCCTCGCCCCACAGGGTGGCCGCCGCGTCCTCGGTCTTCGCGGTCGCGGCCTGCTGGATCAGCGCGTTGGTCTTCGGGCTGTTGTAGAGGCCGAAGTTGCTGCCGACCGGCGGGAACGACGGCTTGCCCGAGAACAGCGGGTTGAAGTAGGACAGGGCGGCGTTGCCGTACCAGTCGGCGCCCCAGCCGGCCAGGGCCAGATCCCACACCCCGCGGCGGGCGACGTCGGGTACCTGCAGGTACTTGGTGTAGAAGTCGGCGTCCGGGGACGGCACACCCTTGACGGTGATGCCGACCGCCTTCAGATCCTGCTGCACCGTGGCGAAGGCCTTACGGCTGCCCTCCGACGCGTTGCGGTACAAGAACTTCAGCGTCAGGTGGGGGACACCGGCCTGCTGCAGCAGTTGCTTGGCCTTCGTGGTGTCGTACTTGTACAGGTTGATGTCCTGCGAGCCGACGATGTTGGGCGGCAGCACATGGGTCAGCGGTGGGTTGATCTTCGGCCCACCCAGCACCTGGATCAGGTGATCGCGGTTGAGCGCGTACTCCAGCGCCTGGCGCACCTTGACGTTCTGCAGCGCACCGTTGTTGTTCGGTGACGCGGTGTTGAACACGATGTACGGGTTGCTGCTCGCCGTCGCACCGAGGTTGAAGTTCGGGTCCTTCTTGGCGATCAGGCCAGGGATCTGGGATGGCGGTGGGGCCTGGTCCCATTCCATGTCCGCGCCGGGTGTCCCGGTCTCCAGCTGCTGCTGGATGGACTGCTGGCTGACCGTCTCGTCGACCACGATCTTGTCCACGTACGCCTTGCGGATCGGGTCACTGGAGGCCTTCCATGCCGGGTTGCGCGTGTAGACGATCTTCTTCGTCGGGTTCCAGGTCTGCACCTGGTACGGCCCGTCGGAGATCTCGTTCTGCCCCAGCTTGGTGCTGGCCGGCAGGTACTGCAGGACCTCCTTGGGTGCCGGAGAGAACGCCGGCATGGTCAGCATGTCGACGAAGTAGCTGGCCGGGTGGGTGAGCTTGAACACCACGGTGTGGTCGTCCTTGGCCACCACCCCGGGCAGGTCGGTGTTGTTGATGTAGTCGGCGATCGCCTGCACGTTGCCGGGCACCTTCGAGAAGCCGTTGCAGAACGCCTGGTAGCCGACGATCAGGTTGGCGAAGTCGGGGATGCCGCCGAACGGCTGGACCGGGTTGCAGGTGCGCTTGACGCCACGGACCATGTCCTGTGCGGTCACCTGCCGCTCGGGGGAGGTGTTCCACATCGCGTCCGTGCGCATGTCGACCGTGATCGTCTTACCGTCCTTGCTGATGCCCCCGTTGTCGGTGGTGGGCATCTGGGTGGCCAGGTCCGGTACCGCGGTCATGGTCTTGCCCGGCTCCGCCGGGAAGGAGAACAGCTGCCGGCTCCAGAGCCGGACGTTCATGTAGCCCAGTGAGTAGTAGGTGATGTTGGGGTCCATGTAGTCCACGTCCCCGGCGCCGAGCAGGTTCAGCGTGCCGCCCTTGACCGCCTGCTCGGACCCCCCGCCGGCACCGCCGCTGCCGCCCCCGCTGCTCCCGCCCCCGCAGGCGGCGGCGGTCATCGCCAACGCGCACACCCCCGCCACCATCGCGGCCCGCCGCCTGGCGGACGGGCCGAAGAATGCTGCCTTTCTGGACATGAGACTCTCCCTTGGACTCGTCGATGTCCGGTGCGGTGGTCCCCATCGGGCTCCACCGCCACGCTGGCACCGTCCATCGGCTTGCCGGTCGGGTCGCGCGCAACCGTCACACCATCTCCACGCAGGCGTCACGAAGCAGCCAGCGTCGTTGGGTCGCTGTAACAACCGGTCGCCTCCGCGGCGAGGAATACTGGAGTCGTGTCGCGCAGCGTGCTGCTCATCGAGGACGATGCCCGAGTCCGCCGCTCCCTGCGGCTGGCGCTGCAGGACGAGGGCTACCACGTGTGTGAGGCCGGCACCGGTGAGCAGGGGCTCACGGCGCTGGCCGGACGTCCGGTGGACGTGGTGCTGCTGGACCTGATGCTGCCGGGCCTGGACGGCTTCTCGGTGTGCCGGCAGATCCGCCGTACCAGCACGGTGCCGGTGATCATGGTGACCGCGAAGACCGACAGCCACGATGTGGTCGGCGGCCTGGAGGCGGGCGCCGACGACTACGTCACCAAGCCGCTGGTGGCCAAGGAGCTGTCGGCCCGGATCCGAGCGCTGCTGCGGCGCTACGACGCGCAGTCCGCGCCGGACGACCACCGCTGGCAGGTGGGCCCGCTGGAGATCCGGCCGGACGAGGGAGTGGTCCGGCGATCGGGGGAGGAGCTGGCGCTCACCCATACCGAGTTCAAGCTGCTGGTGGAGCTGGCGGCCGCCAGCGGGAGGGTGTGCAGCCGCGAGGAGCTGCTGGAACGGGTGTGGGGGTACGGATACTTCGGCGACAGCCGGATCGTCGACGTGCACATTCGGCGGCTGCGGACGAAGGTCGAGCTCGACCCGTCGCAGCCGCAGCATGTGGTCACGGCGCGCGGTCTCGGCTACCGGCTGACGGCCTGACCCGGTCGTGTCATGAGGTGGCCGTCGCCTGCCCGGCTGGGGCTGCGGCGTCGCGTGATGCTCGGCTTCGGGCTGCTCGGGCTGGGCCTGAGCACCGTGCTCGCGTTGGGGGTGTGGATCGAGGTCACGAACTACCTGCTCGCCGAGCGACAGGAGACCGCGGTGCACGAGGTGTCGGTGGACAGCGCGGCGCTGGTGGCCAACCTCGGTGCCGACGGGACCTCGGTGCCCGATCTGCTGGACCGGCTGCCGGCGGGAGACCATGCAGCGTCCCTGCTGGCCTATCAGGGCCGGTGGTACGCCACCTCGCTCAGCGGCGGCGCGGACAGCCTGCCGCCGCAGTTGCGGGAGATGGTGGAGGGCGGCACCCCGGCCGAGCAGCGGATGATGATGGACGGCGAGCCCTACCTGACCGTTGGACTACCCCTGCCCCACGGTCAGGGCAGCTACTTCGAGCTGTTCCCGCTGGACGACCTGGACCGGACGTTCTCGGTGCTGTCGATCGGCCTGGTGACCGCGGCCGTGGTCACCTCCCTGCTCGGCCTGGCGGTGGGGCGGTTCGCCGGCCGTCGAGTGCTGCGGCCGTTGGCAGAGGTGGGCGCCGCCGCCGACGAGATCGCGCACGGCAACCTGTCCGCCCGGGTGCATGCCGAACACGACCCCGACCTGGGCACGCTGGCTCGGTCCTTCAACGAGACCGTCGATGCCCTGCAGCAGCGGGTGCTGGCGGACGTCCGGTTCGCGGGAGACGTCAGCCACGAGCTGCGCACCCCGCTGACCAGCATGCTCAACGCGGTCCAGCTGCTGCAGAACCGCCGGGCGGAGCTGCCGGAGGGCGCCCGCGAGCCACTGGACATGCTCACCGTCGACGTGGAGCGGTTCCGGCGCCTGGTCCTCGACCTGCTGGAGATCTCGCGTGCGGAGGAGCCGCCGCGGCGTCCACCGGGGGAGCCGGTGCGGCTGACCGAGCTGGTCCGGCAGGCCGCCGACACCGCCGCCGGCCGGTCGGTGACCGGCTGTGCGGCGGGTGCGGACGAGCTGGTGCTGTCCGCGGACAAGCGGCGGCTGCAGCAGGTGGTCACGAACCTGGTGCACAACGCGGAGGGCCACGGCGGCGGATGCACCCGGGTCTGGGTGGAGCCCGTGACCGGCGGTGCCCGGATCCTCGTCGACGACCAGGGGCCGGGCGTCCCCGGCCCGATGCGCGGGCGGATCTTCGAGCGGTTCGCCCGCGACGGCGACGGCAGCGGCGTCGGGCTCGGCCTGGCGATCGTGGATCGGCACGTGCGCTGGCACGGCGGCACGGTGTCGGTCGAGGAACGGCCGGGCGGAGGAGCGCGGTTCGTGGTCCAACTGCCGACGGAGCGCTCGGGATGACCGGCGGCAGGCAGCAGGACCGGCCGGCCGCGCCGGCGGCTCGGCGGTGGGTGGTCGCCGTGCTGGCGGTGCTGATCGGGCTGCTGACGCCGGCCGTGACCGCGTGCTCGGTCGGGATCGAGGAGCACCCGCACCCGCTCGGCAGCCAGGCGCTGCCGGACCCGCATCCCCCGCGGCGGCCCGGAGACAGCGGACAACTGGTCACCGAATCGACGCCGGTCTACTGGGTCCGGGACGGGCACCTGGTCGCCGAGCAGCGAGTGGTGACCGCTGACGGCACCGCGGTTCCCGCGGTGGACGCGCTGCTGGCCGGTCCCAGCGAGACCGAGACGGCCGCCGGGCTGCACTCCGCGCTCCCCGCTGGTCTCACGCACCTGCAGGTGCGGGTGAGCGGGGACGTCGCCGTGGTCGGCGTGCCCGCCGCGTTCTTCCGCCTCGGCGCCGTGCAACAGGTGGAGGCGGTCGGCCAACTCGTCTACACGGTCACCGCGGCGGTGCCGGTGGCGGGCGTCCAACTGCGCGTCGGTGACAAGCTCATCCAGTCACCCACCGGGAGCGGCCGCCTGGTGGCCCGGCCGCTGCACCGCTCGGACTTCCAGCAGATCGCGCCCGTCTGACGACGCTGCCGCTCGGCTGCTCAGGAGCCGTCGCCGGGCGCCGACGCCGCACGCTCCCCGCCGGGCTGCCACAGCACGTCGCCCTCGTGCCGGTTCGCATGCCGGGCCAGGATGAACAGCAGGTCGCTGAGCCGGTTCAGGTAGGTCACCGCGAGCGGGTTCATGGTCTCGCCGTACTCCTCGAACGCGGCCCAGGCCGACCGCTCGGCCCGCCGCGTCGTCGTGGTCGCGATGTGCAGCAGCGCCGCTCCCGGTGTGCCTCCGGGGAGGATGAACGAGCGCAGCATCTCGAGCTGCTCGTTGTAATGGTCGCACCACCGTTCGAGGCGGTCGATGTAGTCCTGTTCCACTCGCAGCGGCGGGTACTTCGGGTTCTCGGCGATCGGTGTGGCCAGGTCCGCGCCCACGTCGAACAGGTCGTTCTGCACGATGGTCAGCAGCCGCCGGACATCGTCGTCCAGGCCACCCAGCGCGATCGCGGCGCCGAGGTGGGCGTTTGCCTCGTTCACGTCGCCGTACGCGGCGACCCGGGGGTCGGTCTTGCGGGTACGGGACAGGTCGGCGAGCCGGGTGCCGCCCTGGTCCCCGGTCCGGGTGTAGATGCGGGTGAGCTTGACCATGGCCATCAGCGTAGGCGTCCACCCGGTCGCTAGGGTCGATGCCGTCGGCACGTGCACCGCACGGGAGGAATGGGGACAGCATGTCGAAGCAGTTGGTCGTCATCGGCGGCGGCTTGATGGGGTCGGGGATCGCGCAGGTGGCCGCGGTCGGCGGCTGGGACGTAACCGTGCGGGATGTGACCGACGAGGCGCTGGGCCGGGCCGTGGCCGGCATCGAGAAGTCGCTGCACCGCTTCGTGGAGAAGGACCGGCTCGGCTCCGCCGAGGCCGACGCGGCCCTGGGCCGGATCCGCACCACCACCGACCTGGACGCGGCCGCCGAGGCGGAGGTCGTGGTGGAGGCGATCTTCGAGGACGTCAGCGTGAAGCGCGAGCTGTTCGCCCAGCTCGACCAGGTCTGCCGACCGGGCACGCTGCTGGCCACCAACACCTCGGCGATCCCGATCACCCAGATCGCCTCGGCCACCAAGCGTCCCGAGGATGTCGTCGGCACGCACTTCTTCTCTCCGGTGCCGATGATGCAACTGTGCGAGCTGGTGCGCGGAGTACGTACCAGTGACAGCACCCTGGAGCGGGCCAGGGAGTTCGCCGAAGGTGTGGGCAAGACCTGCATCGTGGTGCAGCGCGACGTCGCCGGCTTCGTCACGACCCGGCTGATCTCGGCGCTGGCGATGGAGGCCATCCGGCTGTATGAGAACGGCGTCGCTAGCGCGGAGGACATCGACACCGCGTGCCGGCTGGGCTTCGGCCACACCATGGGCCCGCTGGCCACCGTCGACCTCACCGGCCTGGACATCCTGCGGCACGCGACCATGAACATCTACACCGAGACCGCCGACGAGAAGTTCTTCCCGCCCGAGCTGCTGTCGCGGCTGGTGGATTCCGGCGCCCTCGGCCGGAAGTCGGGCGCGGGCTTCTTCTCCTACTGATCCGCTGCCCCGCGCAGTCCCGGGGCCGGGACATTCGGGGCAGGGTGGACGCGTCCGCGACCCCGCCGACTCGCCCGAAGATTGCGAATCGGTGACGTTGCTTCTCCGTAGCCGGGCCTTCACGTATCGTGCTCGGCAGATTTTGTCGGATCCGTGGCGGCCTGTTGACAACCGATCGCGGTCCCGACACGTCAGTATTCGCAGAGCGGAGTTCGTCGGAAGGCTGGCCCGCGCGCGGGCCGGAGCGGGGAGTTGGGCATGGTCGTCACCGCCGAGGTCGATGCGCTGCGCCTGGCCGGTCGGCTGGACGCGAGGTTCGTGCGCGAGGTCCGGGCGGCGCTCAACGACCGAATGGACAGTCACGCCGTCGGCGACATCGTGGTGGATCTCAGCGCGGTGGAGATGGTCGACGCGACCGGGCTCGGGGTGCTCACCGCGGCGCACCGCCGGCTGGAGCGCGAGGGTCGCCAGCTGGTGCTCCGCGGCTGTTCCGGCCAGGTCCGCCGGGTGCTGGCGCTGACCCGGCTGCAGCGGGTGCTGCACCTGGCCTGAGCGCTGCTCCGAGGCGCTGGCAGCGAGGGAACGACCCGCGCGGAGTGATGGTGGTCACGTCCACCGGCGGCCCCGCCTGTCAGGCCCTACTCTGAGCCAATGGCAGACCAGCCGGTGTCCGACCAGCCCAAGCCCGACCGACCGTGGGTGATGCGCACCTACGCCGGCCACAGCTCCGCGGCCGGCTCGAACGCCCTGTTCCGGCGGAACCTGGCGAAGGGCCAGACCGGATTGTCGGTCGCTTTCGACCTGCCCACCCAGACCGGGTACGACCCGGACAGCGCGCTGGCGCGCGGCGAGGTCGGCAAGGTCGGGGTGCCGATCGCGCACCTCGGCGACATGCGGCGGCTGTTCGACGGCATCCCGCTGACGCGGATGAACACCTCGCTGACCATCAACGCCACCGCATTGTGGATGTTCGCGCTGTACGAGACCGTGGCCAGGGAGCAGGCCGACGGGGCGCCAGACGGCGACGGCGGAGACGGGGACGTGGCCGCGCTGCTCACCGGCACCACGCAGAACGACATCGTCAAGGAATACCTGTCGCGTGGCACCTACGTGTTCCCGCCGAAGCACTCGATGCGCCTGACCGTGGACCTGATCGCCTACACGGTGCAGCACGTCCCCAAGTGGAACCCGATCAACATCTGCAGCTACCACCTACAGGAGGCCGGTGCCACGCCGACCCAAGAGCTCGCGTACGCGCTGAGCACCGCGGTGGCGGTGCTGGACGCGGTCCGCGACTCCGGCCAGGTCGCCCCGCAGGATTTCGCTCGCGTGGTCGCCCGTACCTCGTTCTTCGTCAACGCCGGGGTGCGGTTCGTCGAGGAGATGTGCAAGATGCGCGCCTTCGCGGAGCTGTGGGACGAGCTGACCCGGACCAGGTACGGCGTCGACGACGAACGCGCCCGCCGGTTCCGCTACGGCGTCCAGGTGAACTCGCTCGGGCTCACCGAGGCGCAGCCCGAGAACAACGTGCAGCGCATCGTGCTGGAGATGCTCGGCGTCACGCTGTCCAAGCGGGCGCGGGCACGCGCGGTCCAGCTGCCCGCCTGGAACGAGGCGCTGGGGTTGCCCCGCCCGTGGGACCAGCAGTGGTCGCTGCGCATGCAGCAGGTGCTGGCCCTGGAGACCGACCTGCTGGAGTACGACGACCTGTTCGACGGCTCCCCGGTGATCGAGGCCAAGGTGGCCGAGCTGGTCGACGCCGCACGCACGGAGATGGACCGGGTGGACCGGCTCGGCGGCGTGGTCGCCGCGGTGGAGTCCGGCTACCTCAAGGAACAGCTGGTCGCCAGCCACGCGGCGCAGCGGGCGCGGGTCGAGTCCGGTGCGCGGCCCGTGGTCGGGGTCAACGTGCACACCGCGACCGAGGAGTCCCCGCTGACCACCGACCTCGCGGAGTCCGTGCAGGCCACCGATCCGGGCGCCGAGGCGGCTGCGCTGCGTGGACTGGCGGAGTGGCGTGCGGCCCGGGACGCCGGGGAGGTCGCACGGGCGCTGCAGCGGTTGGCTGCCGACGCCGCGTCGGGGGAGAACCTGATGGCCGCGTCGTTGCAGGCGGCTCGGGTGGGCGTCACCACCGGGGAGTGGGCCGGGACGCTGCGGGAGGTGTTCGGCGAGTTCCGCGCGCCGACCGGAGTGTCCGGCGCGGTCGGTATCGCGGCCGACGACCCCGACCTGGCGGCCGTGCGCGACGCGGTGCGCCACACCGGCGAGGAGCTGGGCGGCCGGCTGCGGCTGCTGGTCGGCAAGCCGGGCCTGGACGGGCACTCCAACGGCGCCGAGCAGGTCGCGGTACGGGCCCGGGACGCGGGCTTCGAGGTGGTCTACCAGGGGATCCGGCTGACCCCTGAGCAGATCGTCGCCGCAGCGGTCGCCGAGGACGTGCACTGCGTGGGCCTGTCGGTGCTGTCGGGTTCGCACCTGGAGCTGGTGCCGGAGGTGCTGGACGGCCTGCGCGCCGCCGAACTGACCGACGTGCCGGTCGTGGTCGGCGGAATCATCCCGCCCGCGGACGCGGCCAAGCTGCGCGAGCTGGGGGTGGCCGCGGTGTTCACCCCGAAGGACGTCCGGCTGACCGACACGATGGGCCGGATCGTGGACGTGATCCGCCGGGCGCACGACCTGTCCTGAGGTTCATCGGCGTCACCGCCGCGGCTGTACCCGGGCTAGTCGCCGAGCAACCGCTCGACCGTCCCGGCCACCGCCAGCAGCGCCGCGTCGCTGCCCGGCAGGCCCTCCAGCGACATGCCGATCGGCAGTCCTGCCCGGGTCCTCCCGGCGGGCAGCGAGATCGCCGGCATGCCGGCCGTGGAACCGGGCCCGGTGTTGCGGATCGTGGTCGCGAACACCGGCACCGGCCGGCCGTTGTGCTCGGTCGTATCGTCGTCGCCCACCGGTGGGGCGGGCAGCGGCACGGTGGGATAGATCAGCGCGTCCACACCGCGGACCGCGTCGGCGTACGCCGACCGGAGCCGTTCTCGGACGGCGAGGGCCGTGGCGTAGCCGTCCGCCGAGGCCGCCGTGGCGGCGAGCTCGAGCACGCCACGCACGTCGGGTGACGCCACCTGGGCCAGCACGTCGTCATAGCCGAGCTCCCGCTCCGGCCCCGGCAGGGTGCGGAGGTAGGCCGGCAGGTCGTGCACCACCTCGTAGAAGACGATCGGGAAGCCGCATTCGGCGTCCAGGTCGTGCGCAGCCGTGAAGCGCACCTCCACCAGGTCCACGCCCGCGTTGGCCAACCGGTCCAGGATCTGCTCGGCGCATTGGGCGATCTCCGGATTCAGCTCCTCGTAGAACCCGGTGCGCGGCACTCCCAGCCGGAGACGCGGTGGTGCCGGCGGGCGCGCGTTCCCAGTGACCAGCTCGTCGACCAGCGCGACGTCATCGACCGTGTTGGCGAGCGCCCCGGCGGTGTCCCGGGTGTGCGAGATCGGCACCGTGGCGGTGGCTCCCCAGCGGCCCACCGTCGGCCGCCACCCCACGACGCCGCAGTGCGCGGCGGGGACTCGGACGGAGCCGCCGGTGTCGGTGCCGAGCGCGATCGGTACGACGCCGGTGGCGACCACCACCGCGGAGCCTCCGGAGGAGCCGCCGGCCGAGCGGTCCGGGTCGTGCGGGTTGCGGACCGGGCCGAACGCGGCGTTGTTGCTGGTGATGCCGAGGGCCAGCTCGTGCAGGTTCGTCTTGCCGATGACCGCCGCTCCGGCTGCGCGCAGCCGGGCGACGGCGTGCTGGTCGCGGCCCGGCCTGGACCGCCGCAGCGCCGGAGTGCCACCACTCGTGGGCAGGTCCAGGGTGTCCAGGTTGTCCTTCACCGCGAGGGGGATGCCGGCCAGCGGCCCGGATCCGGTCACCGCCGACTCGGCGAGCGTGATGAACGCGCCCAGTTCGGCGATCCGGCGGGCGCGTTCGAGGCCGTCGGCGACCGGGTCCTCCGTCGAGGTCGCCTCGGCCCGGACCCGGTCCACGGTGCGGGGCTGCAGGTTGGCCATGCACACACTGTCCCACCGGTCGGCACGCCGTCTCCCGACACTGGCGGATTGGGGCGGCTGTAGTCGTCGGCTTGCCCGTAACCTCGCGGCATGGACTCCCCGATCTTCGGTTATCTCGCGGCCGTGCGTGACGAGCTGCGCCGACGCCGCGACGGCGACCTGTGGCGGTCGACCCCCGCGCTCGCCGCGGTCGACCCCGAGCTGTTCGGCATCTGCCTCGCGACAGTCGACGGCCACACCTACGAGGTGGGGGACAGCCGCCAGGAGTTCTCCATCCAGTCGATCTCCAAGGCGTTCACGTACGGCCTGGCGCTGGACGACCAGGGTTTCGATGCGGTCGACGCCAAGGTGGATGTGGAGCCGTCCGGCGACGCGTTCAACGAGATCTCGCTGGCCGAGGGCACCGGCCGGCCGTCGAACCCGATGATCAACGCCGGCGCGCTGACCGTCACCTCGCTGGTGGCCGGCACGCCGGACCGGTCCCGGTTCACGCGCATCCTGGACACCTTCTCCGACTATGCCGACCGGCCGCTGTCGGTCAGCGAGGAGATCGCCGCCCAGGAGGACGCCATCGGGCACCGCCACCGGGCGATGGCGTACCTGCTGCGCTCGTTCGGCATCATCGAGACCGACCCCGAGCCGATCGTGGTGGACTACTTCCGGCAGTGCTCGATCCTGGTCGACTGCCACGACCTCGGCCTGATGGCCGCCACGCTGGCCAACGGCGGCGTCAACCCCAGGTCCGGCAAACGGGTGCTCAGCCTGGCCGGTGTGCAGCGGGTGCTCGGTGTCATGACCACGTGCGGCATGTACGACGACGCGGGCGAGTGGATGATCCGGGTCGGTATGCCCGGCAAGTCCGGGGTGGGTGGCGGCGTGGTGGCGGTGCTGCCCGGACAGGTCGGCCTGGCGGTGTTCTCGCCGCGGCTCGATGGGCATGGCAACAGCGTGCGCGGCAAGGCTGCCTGCGAGCGGCTGTCCCGCGACCTCGGCCTGCACTTCGTGCGTACCCCGCGGCCGGGCCGCTCGGTGATCCGCGGCGACTACGACATCGCGGACGTGCCGTCGGGCGTGCGCCGCAGCGACGAGGCGATGCGCCTGCTGGCCGAGCACGGCCACCGCGCCCGGGTGCTGGAGCTGCACGGGGACCTGCAGTTCGCCGAGGTGGAGACGGTGATCCGCCGAATCGGCGAACTGGAGCCCGACGTCGAGCACGTGGTGCTGGACCTGCGTCGCGTCGAGGAGTTGCCGGACTTCGCGGCGGGACTGCTGTTCGAGACCGGAGAACGACTGCGGGCCGCGGGAGGCCAGCTGGTGCTGGTGGACAGCAGCGGACTGCTGGACCGGCCGGGCGCCGAGTCGGACGGAGAAGCCGGTGCCGACGCCGACCCGCCGCTGTTCCAGACCAGGAGCGCGGCGGTCGAATGGTGTGAGAACGCGCTGCTGGTGCGGCACGGCGAGTACGGCGGTGCGCCCGTGCGGGTGCGGATCGAGGACAGCACCCTGTTGGGTGCCTTGGACGACGACGACGCCCAGGCGCTGCGGCCGCTGCTGACCAGCAGCGTGCACGACGACGGCGAGCCGATCCTGCGGATCGGGCAGCGGTTCGCCGGCATCCACTTCATCGTGTCGGGTGTGGTGCACAAGCTGCTGCCGATCCCCGGGGGCGAACAGGTGCGGCTGAGCACCTTGTCGGCCGGTATGACGTTCGGCGAGATGGCGTTGGCCGCGGACGGACGCCAGCACGTGAACGTGGTCGCGGAGGGGCCGGTGCGGCTGCTGGTGCTGCGCCCGGAGGCGCTCGCCGAACTGGAGCGCCGGGACGCCGGGCTGGCCCTGCGGCTGTGGAAGGCGATGACCAGGGACGCGTACCTGCGGCTGGACCAGCAGCTGCGTGAGCTGGCTGCCCGGGCCGCCGAGCGAACCTAGCGGGGCGGTGCTGAGTCTCTGGCGTGGCGCGTTGGTGTGGCGCCCCGGCGCCGGACCCCGGCCCCGCGTCAGCCCAGCAGCCCGTCACAGGCGTCGATCAGCCGCTGCCGCAGTGGGGCGGCCCGCTCGCTGAATCGCCGCTGCGCGGACGCGTACTGCTGTTTGCCCTGCGCGGTCTCGATCCGTACCGGCTCGTAGCCCAGCCCGGACAGGTCGTACGGCGAGGCGCGCATGTCCAGTACCCGGATGTCGCGGGCCAGCTCGAAGCAGTCGGCCACCAGCTCGGCCGGCAGCATCGGGGTCAGCCGGAACGCATGCTTGTACAGGTCCATCCCGGCGTGCAGGCAGCCCGGCTGCTCGAACTCCTCCCGGTCGTCGCTGCCCGGCCGCAGCGCGTTCAGGGGCCGAGCGGCATCGGTGAAGAACCGATACGCGTCGAAGTGGCTGCACCTGATCCGATGCCGCTGCACGACGGCGTCGGTGCCGGCGCCGCCGAGCCGCAACGGCCACGCGGCATGCCGGAGCTGCTCCGGCGACTGGCGGAACACCATCGCCCACTCGTGCAGTCCGAGGCAGCCGAACGACGGCGGGCGGTCGCGGGTGGCGACCAGCAGCCGCCGGGTCCGGCGCAGCAACTCCCGGTGCTCCGCGACGAAGCCGGCGTCGACCGCGACGCCGGTGCCGAACGGCCCGCGCACTTCGGTGTACCCCTTGCCCCCACGCAGCGGTGTGTCACCGAGCAACACCGTGCCGGCGCCTGGATGCCATCGCCGCAAGGCGGCGGGGCGGAACGAGTAGTAGGAGAACAAGAAGTCCTCCACCGGGTGCTTCTCCCCGGTACGGCGGCGGCGCAGGTGCCCGGCCAGCCAGCCGTCCACCCGACGCTGGTGGGCGAACGACCGGTGCGTCCACTGCGGTTGCGCCAACACCCGCGACGGTGCGGCCACGGGAAGAGGCGCCTGCGGCGCTGCCTCCACCCGGCCGAGGGTAGTCGTCATCGTCACCCGTCCCGCCGGTAGGCTCAGCGATCATGCGCATTGCCAGGTTCACCACCGGCGACGAGCCCGCGTTCGGCGTCGTCGAGAGCTCCGAATCCGAAGAGTCTGTGGCCGAGGTGGTCGGGGATCCGCTCTACCAGGGCGTCGAGTTCACCGGCCGGCGGTTCCGCCTGGACGCGGTCCGGTTGCTCGCCCCGGTCATCCCGCGCAGCAAGGTGGTGGCGGTCGGGCGCAACTACGCCGAGCATGCCGCCGAGCTGGGCAACGAGCTGCCCGAGGAGCCACTGCTGTTCCTCAAGCCGAACACCTCGGTCGTCGGCCCCGGCGACCCGATCACGTACCCCCGGCAGAGCAACGAGGTGCACTACGAGGGTGAGCTGGCGGTGGTCATCCGGCGGATCTGCCGCGACGTGCCTGCCGAGCGCGTCGACGACGTGATCTACGGCTACACCGTCGCCAACGACGTCACCGCTCGCGACCTGCAGCGCAAGGACGTCCAGTTCACCCGGGCCAAGGGCTTCGACTCGTTCTGCCCACTCGGCCCGTGGATCGAGACCGACCTCGACGTGAGCGATCTGGAGCTCACCACCACTGTGGGTGGCGAGCCCAAGCAGCACGGCCGCACCAGCCAGATGATCTTCGACGTCCCCACCATCATCGCCCACATCACCTCGGTGATGACCCTGCTGCCCGGGGACGTGGTCCTCACGGGGACGCCCTCCGGGGTCGGGCCGATGCAGCCCGGCGACACCGTGTCGGTCACCGTCTCCGGGATAGGCACTCTCACCAACCGGGTGGTGCCCGGTGACTGACCCCGTCCTCGGTGACCTGGACCCCGGTCAGGTCCGCGTCCGGTTCGCCCCGAGCCCGACCGGCTACATGCACGTCGGCGGCATCCGGACCGCCTTGTTCAACTGGGCTTTCGCCCGGCACAACGGCGGCACCCTGGTGTTGCGGCTGGAGGACACCGATGTCGCCCGCAGCACCCAGGAGGCCGAGCGGTACGTCATCGACTCGCTGCGCTGGCTGGGCCTGGAGTGGGACGAGGGCCCGGAGACCGAGGGTCCGTTCGGCCCGTATCGGCAGTCCGAGCGGTTGGCCCGCTACGCCGACATCGCGGCGCGGCTGCTGGCCTCCGGCGCCGCGTACCACTGCTACTGCTCGCAGGAGGAGCTGGACGAGCGCCGCGAGGCGGCCCGCGCCGAGGGGCGCACGCCGGGCTACGACGGTCACTGCCGCGACCTCAGCGCCGAGCAGGTGGCCGAGTTCCGGACCCAGGGCCGCGAGCCGGTGCTGCGGCTGCGGATGCCGGACCGCCCGATCAGCTTCGACGACCTGATCCGCGGCGAGATCACCTTCCTGCCCGAGCACGTGCCCGACTTCGTGTTGGTACGAGCCAACGGGCAGCCGCTGTACACCCTGGTCAACCCGGTCGACGACGCGCTGATGGAGATCACCCATGTGCTGCGCGGCGAGGACCTACTGTCGTCCACGCCGCGCCAGATCGCGCTGTACGACGCGCTGCAGCAGATCGGCATCGGCCACGGGCCGCCCCGGTTCGGGCACCTGCCGTTCGTGATGGGGGAGGGCAACCGCAAGCTGTCCAAGCGCGACCCCGGCTCCGGGCTGGACGAGTACGTCGAGCGAGGCTTCCTGCCGGAGGGGCTGCTGAACTACCTGGCCCTGCTGGGCTGGAGCATCGCCGACGACCGCGACGTCTTCACCATGGACGAGATGGTGCAAGCGTTCGACATCCGGCGGGTCAACCCGAACCCGGCCCGGTTCGACCCGAAGAAGTGCGAGGCGATCAACGCCGCCCATCTGCGGATGCTGCCGGTCGACGACCTCACCGACCGGCTGGTGCCGGTGCTGAGACGCGCCGGCCTGCTGGACGGGGAGCCGAGCGCCGCGCAGCTGGCGGTCCTGCGGTCGGCGACGCCGCTGGTTCAGGAGCGGATGACCACGCTGGGCGAGGCAGAGGGCATGCTCGGCTTCCTGTTCGTCGACGACGACCGGTTCCGCGTCGACCCCGACGACGCCGCGAAGACGCTGACCGAGGAGGGCCTCGGCGTGGTCCGCTCCGCCGAGCAGGCACTGAGGGACCTGCCGGAGTGGACCACTGCGTCGATCGAGCAGGCGCTGCGGGCTGCCCTGATCGACGGCCTGGGTCTGAAGCCGCGCAAGGCCTTCGGCCCGGTCCGGGTCGCGGTGACCGGCCGCAAGGTGTCGCCGCCGCTGTTCGAGTCGATGGAACTGCTGGGCCGCGACCGCTCGCTGGCGAGACTCGCCGGCGTGCTGTGACCGAGCACCGATGAGCAGTCCGCCGGGCTGGGATCCACCACCCGGCCAGCAACCGGGCCAATCACCGGGCCAGTCACCGGGCCAGTCACCGGGCCAGTCACCGTGGCCGCCGCCGGGTCGGCCACCGTGGCCGGCCTACGCCCCACCACCGTGGTCACCCGCGCCGCCCGGCCCGCCGCCGACGCCGGTGCTGCCGCCGTACCCCCACTCCCGGCCCGAGCCGTACCACCGCATCCTGCGCACCTGGACCTTCCGCTGGTGGAAGCCGTTGCTCGGCATCGGCGTGGTCGCGATCATCGGGCTGCTGCTCGCGCCGGTGGTGGTGATGGCCGCGGTGGGCCTCGGGCTGGAGATGTTCGCCCGTGGCGGCGTCGGCAGCTACCCCCAGGACCTGGTGGACCTGCGGGTCACGCCGCCGGTGCTGCTCACCGTCAACCTGTCGCTGGCCGCGCTGATCCCGGTCACCTTCGTGACGATCCGGCTGATCCACCGGATGCGCCCGCGCTGGCTGGGCTCGGTGCGGCCCGGGCTGCGCTGGGGCCTGTTCGTGCAGTACTTCGTGATCGCGGTGCTGGCCACGGTCGCGTTCACGCTGGTGATCGGAGTGTTCACCGGGCAGACCACCGTCGACGGCGGGGACGCGGAACCGACCGACCAGAGCACCCGCGCGGCCTTCCTGCTGGTGATCTTGCTCACCTCCCCGCTGCAGAGCGCGGCCGAGGAGTACGCCTTCCGGGGCTATCTGCTGCAGGCGTTCGGCGCGCTGGTGCGCGGGCCGTGGTTCACGCTGGTGGTGACCTCGCTGCTGTTCGCGGTGGCGCACGGGTCGCAGAACCTCCCGCTGTTCGCAGACCGGTTCCTGTTCGGCCTGCTGGCAGGCGCCCTGGTGATCTACACGGGGGGCCTGGAGGCCGGGATCGCCCTGCACATCGTGAACAACGTGGTGGTGCTCGGGCTGTCCGCGCTGAGCGGCGGCGTCTCGGCGACCCTGAACACCTCCGAGGCCAGCTGGCTGCTGCTGGTCGTGGACATCGGCCAGTTGGCCACATTCGGGGTGCTGGTGGTGCTGTGGACCCGATGGCGCCGGGTACGTCGGCTCACCCTCGGCCCACCGTCGGCCGGCTGAGCCGGGGTCCGCCTCAAGATCCGACGGTGAGATCCGTACGATCCAGCGCCGGCTGAGCGTGGAGCGAGCATCGGCCCGTCGGACCGTGGTGTCGGATCGTGCGGCGCACGCTGCTGCTACGGACCTCGGGCGGGCGGACCGTTTTGGTCTTGGGTGACCGGCTCGGGTAACCTCTGCTCCGGCCCGGCAACCCGCCGGCCCGGCTCCATTGGGGTATGGGGTAATTGGCAGCCCGACTGGTTCTGGTCCAGTTAGTCTAGGTTCGAGTCCTAGTACCCCAGCGATTGGCCGCCGCCGGTAGCAATCCGGTAGTGTCCATCATTCCCGGCCCCGTTGTGTAGCGGCCTAGCACGCCGCCCTCTCAAGGCGGTAGCGCGGGTTCGAATCCCGTCGGGGCTACCTGACAGCAGGCCCTCCATTTCGGAGGGCCTGCTGGCGTTTCGGCCGGTGCGCCGCAGGGGCACGAAGGGACCCGGCCGGTTATCCCGTTGCCCGCGCCGGCACCGGCGGGGCGAGGATGGCACCATGACCGATCAACCGGGCGCCTGGTCGGTGCTGCAGAGCCCGATCGACGACCTGCTGCTGCTGACCGACGGCCGGGTCCTGACCGGCATCCGGTTCGCACCGTTCGAACTGCCCGCCAGGACCCCGGACGACCCCGACCACCCCGTGCTCGCCGGTGCGCGCCGCCAGCTCGAGGAGTACTTCGCCGGCGGCCGTCACGACTTCGACCTGCCGCTGGATCGCCCCGGTACCCCGTTCCAGCAGCGGGTCTGGGACCTGTTGCGGTCCATCCCGTACGGGACCACGGTCTCGTACGGCACGCTCGCGCGGCGGCTCGGCCTGGCGCTCGGGGCGTCGCGCGCAGTCGGGCTGGCCAACGGGGCCAACCCGCTGCCGGTGGTGGTGCCGTGCCACCGGGTGATCGGCGCGGACGGCTCCCTCACCGGGTACGGCGGCGGTCTCGACCGGAAGCGGTTCCTGCTCACCCTGGAGCGCGGCGGCGACGGGCAGACGCTGTTTTGAACCGCCGCGCCGAGACGTCCTCGTGGGCGAGGCGGCGCAGCGCCAGCAGCACCGGCTCCAGCAACAGGGTGCCGAGGACCACCCGGGCGGCAGCGTCCTCCCGGTCACCGGTGGCGACCCCGGCCACGTCGGCCCTCGCGACGCCGCGCATGGCCTGTCCGTAGCTGGCCAGCCGCTGCTCGTCCACTTCCAGCCCGACCGCTCGCGCAGCGGTGATCGCCCGGGCGAGCACGTCGCGGTTGGGGCTGTCCGGCGCGATCCTCCACCGCCAGCGCCGCAGCAGTTGGTCCACGTCCTCGCGGGACTGTGCCGGCGGCTGAGGGCCCTCGGCCAGGAGCACGTGCGCACTGCCCAGCGCGTCGTGCAGGGATCGCTGTGGGTCGTTCAGTGCCGCCAGCACCTGGTGCACCTGCTGCAGCCCGAGCCCACCGACGTCGACCAGTGCGCGGATCAGCCGCAGCCGCCGCAGGTGGGTCTCGTCGTAGCTGGCCCGGGTCGCCGCGGTGGACACGCCCGGGTGCAGCAGTCCCTCGCGCAGGTAGAACTTCACGGTCGCGAGCGGGACACCGCTCCGGTCGGCCAGTTGGGAGATCCGCATCCTGGTTGTCCTCCGCATTGGATAGTGCTAGTTTCCAACAACTAGAGAGTAATACTATCTAATCAGGGGAGGACCTCGTGACACCGCTGTCGCAGGAGTCGATCGCACTCGGCGGGATCCTGTTGGTGTCGATCGTCACCATCGAGGCCGGCGGGGCCCTGCTGCTGCAGATCGTGCAGGGCCGCGTGCCCAAGACCGAGTTCCAGCGGTCGTTCGCCCGGGCCGGACACGCGCACGCCGGGGTGCTCGTGCTGTTGGCGTTGATCAGCCAGGTGTACGCCGACGCGGCCGGCCTGGACGGGGTGTGGGGCTGGCTCGCGCGCACCGGAGTGGCCGTGGCCGCGATCCTGATGCCCGCCGGGTTCTTCCTGTCCTCGATGGGTCGGTGGCGGGAGCGTCCGAGCCCGCTGGTGGGACTGGTCTATGCGGGCGCCGCACTGCTCGCCGCCGGCGT
>CAZNCE010000034.1:24289-25568 GCA_964571285.1 uncultured Nocardioidaceae bacterium
GCCTCGCTGAGCCGCTCCGCGGCGGCCATCACTGCCGGCGCGTGCATCTTGCCCGGGGTCCGCGACAGCCGCTCGATCGGGCCGCTGACCGACACCGCGGCGATCACCTTCCCCGACGGCGAGCGAACGGGAGCTGAGACCGAGGCCACCCCGGCCTCGCGTTCGCCGACGCTCTGGGCCCAGCCGCGCCGGCGGATCCCCGACAGCACGACGGCCGAGAACGCGGCGTTCTCCAGGCCCCGGTGCATGCGCTCGGCATCCTCCCAGGCCAGCAGTACCTGGGCCGCGGACCCGGCCTGCATGGACAACTGACTGCCTACCGGGATCGTGTCGCGCAGCCCGGTGGGGCGTTCGGCCGCGGCCACGCACACTCGGTGCTCGCCTTGTCGGCGGAACAGCTGGACGGACTCGCCGGTGATGTCTCGCAGCCGGGCCAGCACCGGGCCGGCCGCGGCGAGCAGCCGGTCCTCCCCGGCGGCGGCGGCGAGCTCGGACAGCCGCGGGCCGAGGGTGAACCGGCCCTGCAGGTCCCGCGCCACCAGTCGGTGATGCTCCAGGGCGACGGCGAGTCGGTGTGCGGTCGGTCGTGCCAGCCCGGTCGCCGTGACCAGGCCGGCCAGGGTCGCTGGCCCGGACTCCAGTGCCGACAGCACGGCAGCCGCCTTGTCGAGCACCCCCACCCCGCTAGAGTTGTCCATGCTCCGATATTGGTATCTCATATGACGAGATGCAAATCGGACACCCTGCGATCGGCCGACCCGGCTGACACGCTGGGAGCGTCGTACCCGTTCAACCGAAGGTCGGAAGTCACGCGGAGGAGGACCCATGGGACGCACCATGGCGGAGAAGGTCTGGGACGAGCACGTCGTGCGAAGCGCGGAAGGCGAGCCCGACCTGCTCTTCATCGACCTGCACCTGGTGCATGAAGTCACCAGCCCGCAGGCCTTCGAGGGACTCCGGCTCGCCGGTCGCCGGGTACGCCGCACCGACCTGACCCTGGCCACCGAGGACCACAACGTGCCCACGGTCGATTGGGACAAGCCGATCGCCGACCCTGTCTCGCGTACCCAGGTCGAGACGCTGCGCCGCAACTGCGAGGAGTTCGGTGTCCGGCTGGAGGCCCTGGGTGACCTGGACCAGGGCATCGTGCACATCATCGGCCCGCAGCTCGGCCTGACCCAGCCCGGCATGACCGTGGTCTGCGGCGACTCCCACACCTCCACGCACGGCGCGTTCGGGGCGATCGCCTTCGGCATCGGCACCAGCGAGGTCGAGCACG
>CAZNCE010000035.1:0-19015 GCA_964571285.1 uncultured Nocardioidaceae bacterium
GCGGCCGGTCAGTTCGCCCGCTCGTCCGGCCCGGCCAGCCCCTGAGCCTCCCGTCGGGATCCGCGGACGTACAGGATCACCGAGACCAGCACACCGCCCCACAAGAACACGGCGCCGATGAGGAACATGATGATCGCTCCGGTACCCATCGCTCAGCCCTCCTCGTAGCGGTACTCGTAGTCCCCGACCGCGCGCCGGTCACGTACCGAGCGCATGCCCAAACCGATCAGCAGCGACACCGCCACGGACCCCCAGCCGAGGATCAAGAGCCCGCTGGTCGGATAGCCGGAGTAGTTCTCCTTGAACTCGTTGATGAAGTTGTAGACCGTCATCGCGCCGAGCAGCAGCGGCGTGATCACGGTCAGCGAGACCTTCCACCACGAGCCGACGCGGATGTACGACATCGAGTTGACGTGGTTGCCGATCAGGCCGAGCTGGCGGGCGATCCAGGCGATCAGGACCACCTCGAGCAGACCGGACACGACCAGCCCGAAGTTGTTCAGGAAGTGGTCCACCGTGTCGAGGTAGAACAGCCCGCCCTTGGTGGCGTACAGCAGGCTGACCAGCGCGGCGGCACCGCAGACGATCGCCACGGCGGCCCCCCGGCCGATCCCGAACTTCTCCCGCACCGGCGCGATCACGCACTCCATGATCGACACCGCCGACGTGATGCCGGCGAAGAACAGGGTGCCGAAGAAGAGCACCCCGAAGAAGCTGTTCGCGGCGGGCAGCGTGTTGATGATCGCCGGGAACGAGATGAACGCCAACCCGACCCCGCCGGAGCCGGCCACCTCGGTCACCTGCGTCTGCTGCGCAACGGCCAGGAACCCGAGTACGGCGAACACGCCGATCGCCGCGAGGAACTCGAAGCCGGCGTTGGACAGCCCGACGATGAACGCGCTGTTGGACAGGTCGGTCTTGCGGGGCAGGTAGCTCGAGTAGGCGATCATGATGCCGAACGCGATGCTCATCGAGAAGAACACCTGGCCGTACGCCGCGATCCACACCGACGGGTGCCCGAGGGCGCCGAAGTCCGGCGTGAACAGCACCTCCAGGCCCTCGGCGGCGCCGTCGAGCGTGACGGCCCGGATCACGATGACGATCAGCATCACGATCAGCAGCGGCATCAGCACCTTCGCGGCCAGCTCGATGCCCTTGCTCACCCCGCGGACCAGGATCAGCAGCACCAGGGCCCAGGCGATCACCAGCGCCAGCAGCACCTTGCCCTGCAAGCCACCCAAATCCCAGAAGCCGCTCGGGTCACCGCCGGCGGACGTGCCCAGGTACTCACCGATGAAGAACCCGGCGGTGTCGTCGCCCCACTTTGAGCCGAACGAGTAGTAGATGTAGGACAGGCACCAGCCGAGGATCACCATGTAGTAGGTGGCGATGAAGAACGCCACCGCCACCTGGAACCAGCCCAGCACCTCCCAGCGCTCCCGCACCGCCCGGAAGGTGAACGGCGCACCGACGCGGTGCCGCTGCCCCAGGGCGTACTCCATGATCAGGATCGGCAGGGCGGCGGTCGCGATCGCGACGAAGTACGGGATCAGGAACGCGCCACCGCCGTTCTCGTACACCACGTAGGGGTAGCGCCAGATGTTGCCGAGGCCGATCGCCGAGCCCATCGCGGCGAGAATGAACCCGACCTTGGTGCCCCACTGGTCGCGGGCGTCGATGACGTCGCTGCTCATGCCAGCAAAGCATGTGTCCCCCTGGCGGGGGAGCGCAACCCCTCGACGGTGGGACCACGGGCGGCCCGGCAGGGCCGAGGCTGACAGTCATGTGGATGTCGGTGGCGCTCGCGGTCTTCTCGTTCGCGATGGTGATGCTGTGCGGCGGGGCCGCCGGGCGGCTGCTCGGCCAGCCGTTCGGGCGGCTGCGGGTGGCCGGCGCCGGGCTGGTGGCGCTGCTGCTGACCCCGACGGTGACGAAACCGTTGGTGTCGTCGGCCGAGCGGCCCGGCGAGGGCGACGCCGCGATCGCGTTCGCGCTGCTGGCGATGCTGCTCACCGTGCTGATCGCGATGGTGGTCCTGGTCGTCGCCGAGGCGCTGCTGCCGAGCCGCCCGGGCGGCGGGGTGCTGGCCTGGCGCGAAGCGTGGCTGCAGCGGTGGGGGCGCCTGGTGCGTTACCTGCAGATCCTGCGGATCGTGACGGCGTACGGCCTCGGGCGCTACCTGACCCGGCGCCCGGCGCCCGTTGCGCGGCCGGGTCACGACAACAGCCGGGCCCGTCTCGCCCGCACCCTGCGGCAGGCGCTGGACGAGGCCGGCGGCACGTTCGTCAAGCTGGGGCAGTCGCTCGCCGCGCGCCGCGACCTGCTGGCCGTGGAGTTCGCCGACGAGTTGCAGACGCTGCAAGACAGCGCGGCGGCAGCGGCCTGGCCGCAGGTACGCGACGTGCTCACCGCTGAGCTCGGCCGGCCGCTCGGCGAGGTGTTCGCGGAGTTCGACCCGGAGCCGCTGGCCGCCGCCTCGATCGCCCAGGTGCACCGGGGCCGGCTGCGCTCGGGGGAGCCGGTGGTGGTGAAGGTTCGCCGGCCCGGCGTCGAGCGTCTGGTCGCCCGGGACCTGGACATCATCGGCCGGCTGGCAAGCCGACTGGAGTCGTCCACCCGGTGGGGCCGCGCGCTGGGACTGCGACGGTTGGCGGAGGGGTTCGCCGCGTCCCTGCGTGAGGAGCTCGACTTCCGGGTGGAGGCGGCCAACCTGCAGGCGCTGGGAGCCGGCGTCGAGTCCGCGGGATCGCGAGTGGCGGTACCGCGGGTGTACGAGCAGTGGTCCGGGCGCCGGGTGCTGGTGATGGAGCAACTGCCCGGCCGTACGCTCGCGGACCTGGCCGCTTCGCCTACGACCGCTGCCCGGTCGCACGCGAAGGCCGCTGTGCTGTTGGCGGACGACTTCGTCCGGCAGATCGCGGTCGACGGCATCGTGCACGCGGATCCCCATCCGGGCAACGTGGTGTTGCTGCCCGACGGCCGCCCGGGGCTGATCGACCTGGGGTCGGTGGGTCGCCTGGGCGCCGACCTGCGCCGCGGGCTGGGCCGGCTGCTGATGGCGCTCGACGCGGACCGCCCGGCCGCCGCGCGGGACGCGCTGCTGGACGTCGTCGACTCGCCCGACGACCTGGACGTGCGAGAGCTGCAGCGCGACCTGGGCCGGTTCCGGGTCCGGCACCTCGGTCCGGGTGGGAGCGGTGGGGCGGTGTTGTTCGGCGGGCTGCTGCGACTGGCCGCCCAGCACCGGCTCGTCGTGCCCCCGGAGCTGGCCGCCGTGTTCCGCGCGGTGATCACCCTGGACGGCACCCTGCAGCGGCTGGATCCCGGGTTCGACCTGGTCGCGCACGTCCAGCGGAGCGTCCGCGGTCAGCTGCTGCGGGGACCGGGTCGGACACCGGACCTGCTCGCCGAGGCAGGCGGCTGGGCGTCGGCGCTGGCCGAGCTGCCGATGCGGGTCGAGCGGGTGCTGACGGTGGCCGAGCGGGGCGCGGCCGGGAAGGTGCGGCTGTTCGCCGCCGAGCCGGACCGCCGGTTCGCCACCGGGCTGGTGCACCAGGCGGTCGCCACACTGCTCAGCGCCACCACCGGCGTGATGGCGGTGTTGCTGCTGGGCGCGGGCAACGGGCCGATGGTCACGGCGACCGTGTCGTTGTACCAGGTGTTCGGCTACCACCTGCTGGCGGTGAGCGCGATCCTCGGGCTGCGGGTGATGGTGCCGATCTTCCGGTCGGTGAGCGGCGACCCCGGCTGACCGGCGTCAGGGGCCCGGGGAGTGGGACGCCTCGAACGCCTCGCCCACGCGACGCGCGTACGCGGCCGCCTCCTCGTCGGAGTCGTACGTGGTCCGCGGCCAGAAGAACCCCCGTAGGCCGTCGCCCTTGGTCCGCGGCACGACGTGCACGTGCAGGTGGGGGACCGACTGGCTGACCACGTTGTTCACCGCGACGAACGTGCCCTGGCACCCCAGCGCCCCCGGGAGTACGGCCGCCAGGCGCCGCACGGTCGAGAACAGCGGCACCATCAGCTCGTCCGGGAGTTCGGGCAGCGTGCCGACATGCTCACGCGGGACCACCAGCACATGTCCTTTGAACACCGGCCGAGTGTCCAGGAAGCCGACTGCCTGGTCGGTGCGGAGGGCAACCTGCGCCGGCACCCGCCCGGCGACGATGTCGCAGAAGACGCACCCCATGGCACCCGACCCTATCGAGATCGAACATCTGTTCGATACACTCGCGCGATGGTACGCCCGGTGGTTCCTCCAGGCTGGCCGCCGCAGGTGCGGCCGCCGGACGCGCCGGGCTGGCAGGAGTCCGCGGCCCGCTGGCTGCTCGACATCTGCCCGCCGGAGTTCCGGTCCTACCCGGTGCTGCGCCGCCATGTCGTCGCGCTGTCGGGGTTCGCCGTGGCGCACACCGACGCCGGCCTGCAGGCGGCCCGTACCGCGCTTGCCGAGACCCGGACCAGCCTGCGCGACCACCTCGAGCCGCACACGGTTGAGGTCGTGGTGGCAACCTGGGAGGAGACGGTCGCCGGGCTGGTGGCGAGGCGACGCGCCGTGGGGCTGGTCGACGAGGCGTTGAGAGGTCGGCGGTTCCGCCCGCGTCTGTAGACTCGCTCGGACGACCCCGAACCCCGGGAGGACCCGCACGCCGATGGGAATGCTCGACAACATCGCGAGCCCGAGTGACCTGCAGGACCTGACCACCCGGCAGCTGGCCGACCTGGCCGAGGAGATCCGGGAGTTCCTGGTGGACACCTGCTCGCGCACCGGCGGGCACCTCGGCCCGAACCTCGGGGTGGTGGAGCTCACGCTGGCCATCCACCGGGTCTTCGACTCGCCACGGGACCGCGTCGTGTTCGACACCGGCCACCAGTCGTACGTGCACAAGATGCTCACCGGGCGGATCGGCGGCTTCGAGCGGCTGCGCCAGGAGGGCGGCCTGTCCGGCTACCCGAGCCGGGCCGAGTCCCCGCACGACGTGGTCGAGAACTCCCACGCCTCCACCGCCCTGTCGTACGCCGACGGGCTGGCGAAGGCGATGGTGCTGCGCGGCGAGGACCGACACGTGGTCGCGGTCATCGGTGACGGCGCCCTGACCGGCGGGATGGCCTGGGAGGCGCTGAACAACATCGCCGCGCGACACGACCTGCCGCTGGTGATCGTGGTCAACGACAACGGCCGCTCCTACCGGCCGACCGTCGGCGGGCTGGCCGAACACCTGGCCAGCCTGCGCACCCATCCGCGCTACGAGTGGGCCCTGGACCAGTTCAAGGTGGCCCTGACCCGCGCCGGCGTCGTCGGCCAGGCCGCGTACGACGTGCTGCACGGCATCAAGAAGGGCGTCAAGGACGTGGTCGCCCCGCAGGGCCTGTTCGAGGACCTCGGCCTCAAGTACGTCGGTCCGGTGGACGGCCACGACCAGAAGGCGGTGGAGGCGGCGCTCGAGGACGCCAAGGGCTTCGGCGGCCCGGTGATCGTGCACGTCATCACCCAGAAGGGGCACGGCTACCTGGCGGCGGAGAACCACGAGGCGGACTGCTTCCATTCGCCCGGTCCGTTCGACGTGGCCACCGGCGCCGAGAAGCCGAAGGCACAGTCGTGGACCTCGGTGTTCGGCGCCAACCTGGTGCAGGTCGGCGAGCAGCGTGACGACGTGGTGGCGCTCACCGCGGCGATGCTGCACCCGACCGGCCTGGACCGGTTCGCCGACCGGTTCCCCGAGCGGACGTTCGACGTGGGCATCGCCGAGCAGCATGCGGTCACCAGTGCCGCGGGGCTGGCCATGGGCGGCCTGCACCCGGTGGTGGCCATCTACTCCACGTTCTTGAACCGGGCGTTCGACCAGGTGCTGATGGACGTCGGGCTGCACGGCTGCCCGGTCACGTTCGTGTTGGACCGCGCCGGCATCACCGGCCCGGACGGTGCCAGCCACCACGGCATGTGGGACCTGTCCGTGCTGCAGATGGTGCCCGGCCTCCGGCTCGCCGCACCCCGCGACTGCACCCGCGTGGGTGAGCTGCTGCGCGAGGCCGTCGAGGTCTCGGACGGGCCGACCGCGCTGCGCATCCCCACCGGACCGGTCTACGACGACATCGAGGCGCTCGGCCGGGTGGGCCGAGCCGACCTGATCCGCCGCGACGGCGGCCGGGACGTGCTGATCGTGGGCGTCGGAGCCATGATCCGCACCTGCGTCGACGTGGCGGAGCGGCTGGCCGCGGACGGGGTCGGCGTCACCTTGATCGACCCGCGCTGGGTGAAGCCGGTCGACGACGCGCTTGTCGACCTGGCCGCCCAGCACCGGCTGGTGGTCAGCGTGGAGGACAACTGCCGGGTCGGCGGCTGCGGCACGGCGCTGACCCAGGCACTCGCCGACGCCGGTGTGGCGACGCCCGTTCAGGTGCACGGCGTTCCGCTGGAGTACCTGTCGCACGCCAAGCGGGACGCGATCTTGGACCGGGTGGGCCTGACCGCGGACGCGATCACCGAGCGGGTACGCCACAGCCTGCGGGCCCGCACCGACTGAGCCAGGCCCGTCGCCACGGTCCCGGCACGGACCCGGGCGTGCGCCCAGGCCTCGGACCGCGTCGTATACCTGGAACCATGCCGTCCGTTCCCGACCGCATGCGTGCCGCGGTGATCGACACCACCGGCGACGCCGACCTGATCCGGCTGACCACCCTGCCCGTTCCCGACCCCGGGCCGAGCGAGGTGCTGGTCCGGGTCCTGGCCAGCCCGGTGAACCCGGTGGACACGCTGGTGCGCTCCGGCCGGTTCCGGACGCCGATGACCTTCCCGTTCGTGATCGGGCGGGATCTGGTCGGCAGCGTGGCCCGGGCCGCACCACAGCACGGGTACGCCGCGGGTGAGCCGGTGTGGTGCAACAGCATGGGGCACGGAGGTCGTCCGGGGGCGGCCGCTGAGTATGTCGCGGTGCCGGCCGATCGCCTGTACCGGGTGCCCGCCCACGTGGACCCGCGCCAGTTCGTCGCGCAGGCGCATCCGTTCGCCACCGCCCACCTGGCGCTGTTGCGGCACGCCGGGCTGCGCCCCGGCGAGACGCTCTACCTGGCCGGGGCCGGCGGGCATGTGGGCCGCGCGGCGACCGGGATCGCCCATCGTCTCGGGGCACGGATAATCGCGACCGCCGGAGCGGGCGACCTCGCCGGCTGCCGGGTGCTCGGCGCGGACGTGGCGCTGGACTATCGCGACCCTGAGCTGACGGAGCTGCTGCGCGAGCATGCCGGGGGGCATGGGTTCGACGTCCATGTGGACACCTCCGGGACCAACGACTTGGCCACGGCGGTGCCGCTGCTGGCCACGGGCGGCCGCATCGTCGTGCTGGCCGGGCGGGCCGACCACAGTGCTTCGTTGCCGGTGGTTCCGCTCTACACCAACGACTGCTCGGTGATCGGGTTCGTGATCAGCCGGGCCACGGTGGGCGAGCTGGCCGGCGCCGCCCGGCACCTTCGTTCGCTGGCCGCCCGCGGCATGTTGCCCGACGAGCGGCTGGAGGAGTTGCCCCTCGAGGAGGCCGCCCAGGCACACCGCCGGCTGGCCGATGGCACGTCCCGGGGGATCCGCCTGCTGCTGACCCCATAGGGTCTGAACCGATGGCAACCTCCGTCGATGTCGTGGTGATCGGAGCCGGTCCGGCGGGGCTGGCTGCCGCTTGGCGTGCCGCGACCCGCGGGTTCTCGGTCCGCGTGCTGGAGCGCCTCGACCGGGTGGGTGGGCTGTCCGCCTCCTTCGACTTCGCCGGTATCCGGGTCGACCTGGGCAGCCACCGCCTGTTCCCCGGCACCCCGGCGCGGGTGCTGCGCGACGTGCGGAAACTGCTCGGCGACGACCTGCAGACGCGGCCCTTCCGGGCCCGGCTGCGGATCGACGGGACCTGGGTGGACTACCCACTGCGGGCGGGCGACCTGGCCCGGTCGCTGCCGTTGGGGTTGGCCGCCGGGATCGCCCGCGACGCGCTTGCCGCCCCCTTGCGCCGCTCGCGGGACGAGACGTACGAGGAGCACATTCGGGTCGGCTTGGGTCCCACCGTCTACCGGGCGGTGTACGGGCCGTACGCCCGAAAGCTCTGGGGCCTGCCCGGCCACCGACTCAGTGCCGCGCTCGCCCGGCAACGGGTCCAGGAGGACACCGCCTGGGCGCTGACCCGGCGGAGCCTCGGCCGACGTCGCGGTGCCGATGGCGACGACGTCGAGAGCACCTTCCATTACCCACGGGCCGGTTTCGGGCAGTTGACCGACCGGCTCCGGGACGCGGCGGTGGCGGCCGGCGCAGAGGTGCTGCTCAACTGCGAGGTGGACCACGTGCAGCCCACCTTCGACGACGTCGGGATCTGGACCACCGACGGCACCGCGTTCCGGGCCGGCATCGCGCTGTCCACGCTGCCGCTGCCCGCCCTGGCGCGGATCACCACTCCCGGGCCGAGCCTGTCGGCGATCGAGGCGGCCGCGCGGCTGCAGTTCCGCGCCAAGGTGCTGGTCTATCTCGAACACCTCGGCGGCCGGTGGACCGACCGGGACGCACACCTGTTCCCGGTGCCCCGCAGCCCGGTCACCCGGATCTCCGAGCCGACCAACTACCGTGACTTCGCCGAGGACCCGTCCGACCGGTCGGCGATCTGCGCCGAGCTGCCGTGCCAGGTCGGGGACGAGGTGTGGTCCGCCGGGGACGACGAGCTGGCCACGATGGTCGAGCAGGTCGTGTCCGCAACCGACCTGCCGCCGCTGCGGCGCGGCTCGGTGCTGGTGCGCCGGCTGCCGTACGTCTATCCCGTCCACGAGCTCGGGTACGAGGCAAGGCTGGCGGGAATCGATGCCTGGATCGCCGGTGTTCCACAGTTGGTGACCTTCGGTCGCCCGGGGCTGTTCACCCACGACAACAGCCAGGAGGCCATGCTGGAGGCGTACGAGGCCGTGGACTGCCTGCGCGCGGACGGTACCTTCGACCTGGCCCGGTGGCGGGCCCGGAAGGCCGAGCTCGCCGGGCACGACATCGAGGACTGAGGATGTTGCGTTCGGGCCGCTCGGCACCACCTGCCGCGACCGAAGAGGACGAGTGGACAGGAGAGACCGATGGCCGGTCTGGTGCACGTGATCGACGAGGTGCCCGAGCTCGCCGGGCACCGGCCGGTGCTGGTGCACGCGCTGGAGGGCTTCTTCGACGCCGGGTCCGCGACCCGCATCGTGGGCGAGCACCTGGCGCAGCAGCCGGGCCGGGTGGTCGCCAGTTTCGACGTCGATGCGCTGTACGACTACCGCGGCCGGCGCCCGCCGCTCACGTTCTCCGTGGACCACTACCTGGACTTCGCCGCGCCGCGCCTGGTGGTCCGGCTGGTGCACGACCTGCGGGGTGAGCCCCTGCTGGTGCTTACCGGACCGGAGCCCGACTACCGCTGGGAAGGCTTCATCGACGCGGTCGAGGGTCTGCTGGACCGGTTCGACGTGAGCCTGACCGTCGGCGTCGGGGGTGTCCCGATGGCCCTGCCGCACACCAGGCCGCTGCTGGTCACCGCGCACTCGCCGCAGCCCGAGCGGCTGCGTGAGCCGAACCTGTGGAAGGCGCAGGTTCGGGTGCCTTCCAGCGCGGCCGCCGTGCTGGAGCTCAGGCTCGGAGAACGTGGCCGGCCGGCGATGGGGTTCGTGGTCCACGTGCCGCACTACCTGACCCAGACCGACTATCCGCAGGCGGCGCAGGTGCTGCTGGGCCGGGTCGAGGAGGCCACCGGGCTGACCTTCGACCACAGCGCCCTGGACGACGCCGCGGACCAGGCCGCGGACCAGGTGGACGAGCTGGTCGCCGCCTCCGACGAATTGCTGCAGGCGGTCACCGCGATGGAGCAGCAGTACGACACGTTCACGCGCGCCTCTGCCGAGGGCTCCCTGCTGGCCGAGGAGGGCCCGCTGCCTTCGGCGGACGAGCTGGCCGCCGAGTTCGAACGGTTCCTGGCCCGCCAGGACCGGCCGGACGGTCTGGGCGACGACTCGGGAGAGGAACGCTGATGCCGCAGTCGGTGTCGGGCCTGGTCGAGCTGCTGGACCTGGAGGCGATCGAGGACAACCTGTTCCGCGGCAGGCAGCCGGAGACGCGGCGGCAGCGCGTGTTCGGCGGGCAGGTCGCAGCGCAGGCGCTGGTGGCCGCCGCGCGCACCGTCGACCCCGAACGCCACCTGCACGGCATGCACGCGTACTTCCTGCGCGGCGGAGACACCGCGGTCCCGATCATCTACGACGTGGAGCGGATGCGCGACGGGCATTCGTTCAGCACGCGGCGCGTGGTCGCCCGCCAGCATGGGCGCCCGATCTTCTACCTCACCGCCAGCCTGCAGCGTGACGAGCCCGGCCTGGAGCACGAGGACACGATGCCGCAGGTGCCGGAGCCGGAGCAGTGCCGCGGGATGGCCGAGGTCGTCGCCGAGGCCAGCGGCATCCCCGATGAGGGCTGGACCAGCGAGTGGGCGGCGTTGGACGTGCGCTACATCGACGACTCGCGCCCAGAAGGCGGAGGCCTGGACCGCAGCGAGCATCCGGCGCGGTGCCGGCTGTGGATGCGGATCGCCGGTGACCTGCCGGAGGGCCGGGTGCTGCACAACAGCATGCTGGCCTACGCCAGCGACCTCACCCTGCTCAGCGCGGCCCTGGTGCCGCACGGGATCTTCATCACCTCGCCACGGCTGCAGGCCGCGTCGCTGGACCATGCGATGTGGTTCCACCGGCCGTTCCGTGCGGACGAGTGGCTGCTCTATGACCAGATCGCACCGTCGGCGTCGGGCGGTCGGGGTCTCGGCACCGGCCGCGTCTTCAACCGCGCCGGCCACCTGGTCGCGACCGTCGCCCAGGAGGGCCTGATCCGGCCGGTGCGCGGCGGTTGACCCCGGTCCTTCAGGGTGCGGTGTTCCAGTGACTCGCTCGGCGCTCTCGCCGTGCCGGCCGCGGGTGGCCCGGATGGTCACGACGATCGCCGTCGCCAGGGGATATCTCTCTGTGCCTAGAGGCTTACAGATGGTGCGGGCGTGACTCCCACCCGCCATCGGCCGTCAGGATGCCCCGGCGAGACGATCGGCGTCCGTCGCGTCGATGTCCTAGACTGGCGCCGACGAGTGCACAACTCGCGCGCTCCGGGGTCGGTGAAATTCCGAGCCGGCGGTGACAGTCCGCGACCCGTTTTCGGTACGTACCGGAACGGCTGACCTGGTGGAACTCCGGGACCGACGGTGACAGTCCGGATGGGAGGCAGCGCGCGGTGGTGTCACGGCCGCTGCGGCCGTCGGCATCGCTGCTCCGCATCCCTCCTGATCGCATCCCCCCGGGGCTCGCGGCGGACCGGAGGGAAACCGGAGAGCTCATGGCGAACCAGGCGGAGGTTGCGGCGATGCGCCGCGCGCTGGCGCTCGCCGCCGGCCCCCCTGCCCCCGCTCTGCGGCGCTCCGACCCCAACCCGCTGGTGGGTTGCGTGCTGCTGGACCGGGCCGGCCGGACCATCGCCGAAGGCCGCCACGAGGGGGCCGGCACAGCACATGCCGAGGCGGCCGCCCTGGCCGCCGCCGGTCCGCGCGCTGCGGGCTGCACGGTCGTGGTCACCCTGGAGCCCTGCGACCACGTCGGCCGCACGGGGCCCTGCACCGAGCGGTTGCTCGCCGCCCGCGTCGCTCGGCTGGTGTACGCGCAGGCGGACCCGAATCCCCGGGCCACCGGAGGCGCAGCCCGGCTCGCCGTCCAGGGCTTGGACGTCGAGGGCGGCGTGCTGGCGGAACGGGCCGAGCAGTTGAACCACGTCTGGACCTTCGCCATGCGCCACCAGCGGCCGTACGTCACCTGGAAGTTCGCCGCCTCACTGGACGGTCGGTCCGCGGCGGCCGACGGCACCAGTCGCTGGCTCACCGGTCCGGCCGCCCGGGACGACGTGCATCGGCTCCGGGCGGCCTGTGACGCGATCATCGCCGGCACCGGCACCGTGCTGGCCGACGACTCGCGGCTGACCGCGCGGCCGGACGGCAGCCGGCTCCCAGCCGAACGACAGCCGTTGCGGGTGGTGGTCGGCGAGCGGGAGCTGCCGGTGCACGCCCGCGTGCTGGACGGCGCCGCGGAGACGCTGCACCTGCGTACGCGCGATCCGGCCCAGGTGTTGAAGGAGCTGTGGGAGCGCGACCGGCGGCACGTCCTGCTGGAGGGTGGCCCGACGCTGGCCGGCGCGTTCCTTGCCGCGGGGCTGGTGGACGAGGTCGTGGCCTATCTGGCGCCGGTGCTGCTCGGTTCGGGCCCGGCGGCGTTGGGGGAGGCGGGGATCACGACGATGGCCGGTGCGCTGCGACTGGATCCCACCGATGTCGCCCGCGTCGGTCCCGACCTGCGGGTCACCGCGGTCCCGCGCCGGGAGCAGGCGGCCCCGGCCGAGCAGCCGAACCGAGCAGCGGAAACAACGGAGGCCTAGATGTTCACCGGCATCGTCGAGGAGCTGGGACGGGTCGTCGCGTTGGAGCAGGCCGAGAACTCGGCCCGGCTGCGGATCGCCGCGCCGCTGGTGTGCTCCGACGTGGGTCACGGCGACAGCATCAGCGTCAGCGGGTGCTGCCTGACCGTCACCGAGCACACGGACGAGGAGTTCTGCGCCGACGTGATGGACGAGTCGCTGGCGCGCACCTCGCTCGGGACGCTGACCGCGGGATCGACGGTGAACCTGGAACGGGCGGTGCCGGCCGGTGGGCGGCTCGGGGGCCACCTGGTGTCCGGGCATGTCGACGGCACCGGCGAGGTGCTGGAGCGGCAGCCGGGCGACCGTTGGGAGCTGGTGCGGATCTCGGTGCCTGGGAGGCTGGCCCGCTATGTCGCGGAGAAGGGCTCCGTGGCCGTCGACGGGGTGTCGTTGACCGTGATCGAGGTCGCCGACCGGCCGGCGCCGTCGTTCACCGTGGGGCTGATCCCGACCACGCTGGCCGAGACCACCCTCGGGCAGGCGCCGCCGGGAACCACGGTGAATCTGGAGGTCGACGTGTTGGCCAAGTACGTGGAGCGGTTGCTGGCCGGGGACGACCCGGACCGGCGAGTGACTGGTGGAGGTGTGCGGTGAGCGTGCGAATGGACAACGTCGACCGGGCCGTCGAGGAGTTCCGCGACGGGCGGCCGGTCGTCGTCGTCGACGACGAGGACCGGGAGAACGAGGGCGATCTGATCTTCGCCGCCAGCAAGGCGACCCCGGAGCTGATGGCGTTCACCATCCGCTACACCTCCGGGGTGATCTGCGTGCCGATGGTCGGGTCCGACCTGGACCGGCTGGGCATTCCCTTGATGACGCCGCACAACCGGGAGCGGATGCGCACGGCCTACACCGTCTCCGTCGACGCCCGCGACGGGATCCGTACCGGGATCTCCGCCGCCGACCGGGCGCACACCGTGCGGGTGCTGGTGGACTCGGCCACCGAGCCGTTCGAGCTGGTGCAGCCCGGGCACGTGTTCCCGCTCCGGTATCGCGAGGGCGGCGTGTTGGTGCGGCCCGGCCACACCGAGGCGGCCGTCGACCTGGCCCGGCTGGCCGGACTCAATCCCGCCGGGGTGATCTCGGAGCTGGTCAACGACGACGGAACCATGAAGCGCGGGCAGCAGCTCCGCGACTTCGCCGACGAACACCGGATCGCGCTGATCTCGATCGCGGACCTGATCCGCTACCGGCGCCGCAACGAGAGCCAGGTGTCGCGGGTCGCGACCACCCGGCTGCCGCTGGAGCAGGGTGAGTTCACCGCGTTCGGCTACCGCAACTTCGTGGACGGCTCCGAGCACCTGGCGTTGGCCTACGGCGACCTGGGCGACGGCCGCTCGGTCCTCACCCGGGTGCACTCCGAATGCCTGACCGGCGATGTGTTCGGCTCGCTGCGCTGCGACTGCGGCCCACAGTTGGAGGCCGCAGTGTCCGCGGTCGTCCGGGCGGGCCGCGGGGTGATCGTCTACCTGCGCGGGCACGAGGGCCGCGGCATCGGCCTGCTGCACAAGCTGCAGGCCTACTCGCTGCAAGACGACGGGCACGACACCGTCGACGCCAACCTGGAGCTCGGCCTGCCGGCGGACTCCCGCGACTACGGCACCGGCGCGCAGATCCTCGCGGACCTGGGCGTGAAGTCGGTCCGGCTGCTCACCAACAACCCGGACAAGCACACCGGGCTGCAGGCCTATGGCATCGGGGTGGATGAACTGGTGCCCGTACCCATCGCGCCGAACGCGGAGAACATCCGCTATCTGCAGACCAAGCGGGATCGGATGGGGCACCTGCTGCCGGGCCTGGACACCGGGGGCGACCAGTGAGCGGAGCGGGTGCCCCCCGGCTGGACCGGGTCGACGGGCGGGGGCTGCGGGTCGCGGTGGTGGCGGCGTCCTGGCACACCGAGGTGATGACCGGGCTGCTGTCGGGTGCGGAGCGAGCGCTGGGTCAGGCCGGCGTCGCCGACCCGACCGTGCTGCGGGTGCCGGGGTCGTTCGAGTTGCCGCTGGCCGCGCTGCGCGCTGCGCGGGCCGGTCATGACGCCGTGGTGGCGCTCGGTGTGGTGATCCGCGGCGGCACCCCGCACTTCGAGTACGTGTGCCGGGCCGCCACCGACGGGCTGTCGCGGGTGGCCCTGGACACCGGTGTGCCGGTGGGCTTCGGGTTGCTCACCTGCGACGACGAGGAGCAGGCGCTGGCCCGGGCCGGTCTGCCGGGCTCGCGGGAGGACAAGGGGTTCGAGGCGGCGGAGGCCGCGCTGGTCACGGCTCGGGCCCTCGCCGGGGTGGAGTCGCCGGCCGAATAGTGTGGCCCATCATGAAGACCTTCGACGAGCTGTTCGCGGAGCTGTCCGACAAGGCGGCGACCCGGCCTGCGGACTCGCGCACGGTGCGCGCGCTGGACGAGGGCGTCCACGCGGTCGGCAAGAAGCTGGTCGAAGAGGCCGCCGAGTCGTGGATGGCCGCCGAGCATGAGGGACCGCAGCGCACCGCGGAGGAGCTGAGCCAGCTCCTCTACCACGCGCAGGTGCTGATGCTGGCCTGCGGGCTTACCCTCGATGACGTCTACGCCCACCTGTGACCACCCCCGACCCTGACTGGAAGAGCAACGGATGCTCAGAATCGCCGTTCCCAACAAGGGAGCGTTGTCCACGGCCGGCGAGCAGATGCTGCGTGAGGCCGGCTACCGGCAGCGCAGCACCGACCGCGAGCTCGTGCTCACCGACGTGGAGAACGAGGTGGAGTTCTTCTACCTCCGCCCCCGCGACATCGCGGTGTATGTCGGGGAGGGCACGCTCGACCTCGGGCTGACCGGTCGAGACCTGCTGCTGGACTCCGGTGCGGCCGCGCACGAGCTGCTGGCGCTGGGCTTCGGTCACTCCTGGTTCCGCTTCGCCGCCCCGCCGGGGCAGGTGCGTGAGGTGAAGGATCTCGAGGACCGCCGGATCGCCACGGCGTACCCCGTGCTGCTGGGCGGCTTCCTGGCGAAGAAGGGCATCGCCGCTCATGTGGTGCGGCTCGACGGTGCGGTGGAGAGCGCGGTGCGGCTCGGGGTGGCCGACGCGGTGGCCGACGTGGTCAGCACGGGTACGACCCTGCGACAGGCCGGCCTGGAGCTGGTCGCCGACACCATCGTGGAGTCCGAGGCGGTGCTGGTCGCCCGCGACGACGCTCCCGAGCCGCCTGGGCTGGAGGTGTTCTTGCGCCGGGTCCGCGGGGTGCTGCTGGCACGCAGCTACGTGATGATGGACTACGACATCCCCGAGGAGCACGTCGCCGAGGCGACCGCGCTGACCCCCGGCATCGAGTCGCCGACCGTGTCGCCGCTGCAACGGGAGGGCTGGGTGGCGGTCCGGGCCATGGTGCTCCGTGACCGCGCGCAGAAGGTGATGGACGAGCTGTGGCAGGTGGGGGCCCGGGGGATCCTGGTCACCGACATCCACGCGTGCCGGCTGTGAGTGCGAACCGGATGACCGACGAGCACGACGGGTCGCAGCAGCATGGCAGCACCGACGGACAGGGGGTGCCCGGTGAACTGCCGACGCTGCCGTGGAGCTACCGCCCGCTGGGGATCCGTGTGGTGCTCGCCATCCTCACCGCCGGCATGCTGGCGGTCGCCGCTGTCGTGTGGGTGTCGTTCCCGCCGGACATCCGCAGCGCGTTTACCGGGCCGCAGCTGCTGACCCTGGTGGCGCTGCTCGGCCTCGCCCTCGCCGGCGTGTACGGCCTGGGTCGCTGCCGCGTGCGGGCCACCGAGGCAGGCGTGGACGTGGTCAACGTGTTCCGGCGCCGGCACCTGGACTGGGCGGAGATCCTGCGGGTCACCCAGCGACCCGGCGACCCGTGGGCCGTACTCGACCTGGCGGACGGCACCACGTCGGTGGCGATGGCGATCCAGTCCGCCGACGGCGTGCGGGCCCGGCGTGCGCTGGAGCGGCTGGCGGGCCTGGTCGAGTACCACACTCGCACCCCGCGCGACGACTGAGACGGCGCCCGATGCGTGACATCCCCGACCCCGGGTTCGCCGGCGACGACGGCGCCCCCGACTCGCGACTGCGCGACCTGTTGGTCCGCGCAGCCACCGGAGCCCATGACCCCGCCGTGGACGTGGAGGCGCTGGCCCGGCTGCTGCAGACGCGCCTGTTGGTGCCGGTGGTCGCGATGCTCGGGGACCAGCCTGCGGACCCGGCCGCGGGGGAGAAGACCTCGGACATGGCGACGGTGCTGATCAAGGGTCGGGACGGCCGGTTGGGGATGCTCGCGTTCACCGGCACCGACGCGCTGGCCCGCTGGGACCCCGGCGCCCGCCCGGTGCCGGTCCCCGCCCGGCAGGCGGCCCGCGCCGCCGTCGACGAAGGCGCGGACGCGCTGATCGTCGACATCGCCGGCCCGGGCATGCTGGCCGTGGAGGGGGACGACCTGCGGCGGGTGTCCACCGGGCACCAACTGGTGCGCATCGGCGCCGGCTTCGGCTGGCTGCCGCCCGCCGGCGACTAGCGCCGGTCAGCCCACCCCGGCGCCCGGGGGTGGTCCAGCGTGCCGCGTCCGGTCAGTCCACCAGCCGCACGAAGCCGGGCGGCGAGCTTCCCCACAGCCGCAGGTCGGCGCGTTCGCGGGTCTGCTGGGCCGCGAACTCCGCCTGTTCGCGCTCCATCCAGCCCCGCCAGTGCTCCACCGCCGCCGGCCCGTCCCGGTCCAGCCCGCGCCGCAGCCGCTCGTCGGGGCCGAGCTCGATCCACACCAGCAGGCTGCGCCACCGATCCAGCCGGCGGGCCCCCGCCCCGACGCCCTCCAGCAGGAGGACGTCCGGCACGGGCAGCTCCACCCAGTCGGTGAAGGCGTCGGCATGCCAGTCGAAGCGCTGGTAGCACCCGGCCCGCCCGGCCGCGAGCGGCTGGAAAACCTGGCGGTGAAGCCGCTCGTGGACCTCGCCGAAGTCGGTCCCCCAGCCCCGGTACACGTCGTCCAGGTGCAGCACGGTGGCCGTCCGGTCGGCGCTCCGGTCGGCCAGCAGGTCCGCCAGCCGATCCGCCAGGCTGGTCTTGCCCGAGCCGGCCGGCCCGTCCAGGCAGACCAGCCTGGTACGGCCCAGGCGCGGCCGCGCGGACGAGATCCGGGCAGCCAGGGCGGCGTGGCCGAGCAGGCGGATCATCCGTGGCTCAGCCGGTCACCGCACCGGTGTAGCGCTCGCCCGGCCCCTCTCCCGGCGGATCCGGGACCGTGGAGGCCTCCCGGAACGCCAGCTGCAGCGTCTTGAGGCCGTCCCGCAGCGGCGCGGCGTGGTGATGGCCGAGCCGTGGCACCGACGCGTCGAGCAGTCCGGCCAGCGCCTCGATCAGCGTCCTGGCCTCGTCGAGGTCCTGGTGCTCGGGCAGGTCCTCGGCCAGGCCGAGGTGCACCGCGGAGGCGCTCATCAGATGCAGCGCCGCGGTGGACACCACTTCGAGGGCGGGGACGTCGGCGATGTCGCGCGCCAACTGGGTGGGTGCGTCGTCCGGCGCATCTGTCATGGGTTCAGCCTCGCACGCCGCGCCTGCTAGACTGTCAGGTGATCCCACCGCGGATCCAAAGCGGAGACCACTCCCACCCGCATCGCCTGTGCAGCATCGGGGCGTCGGGTCCAGGCCGCGAAGCCCGTACGGGCTTTGCGCTGTCGGTGTCGGCACGCCCGGCTCGGCAGCCGTGACCTCCGCCTTGTCGTCGGCGGAGGTTTTTTCCGTTCAGCACCCACAACACACAGATAGCTCAACCATTCCCCTGGAGGACCCATTAGCACTGAGCTGCGCGTCAACGACCGGATCCGTGTTCCCGAGGTACGGCTGGTCGGTCCGAACGGCGAGCAGGTCGGCATCGTGCGCATCGAGGACGCGCTGCGGCTGGCGCAGGAATCCGAACTCGACCTGGTCGAGGTGGCTCCCACGGCCCGCCCGCCGGTCTGCAAGTTGATGGACTACGGCAAGTACAAGTACGAGACGGCCCAGAAGGCCCGCGAGTCGCGCCGTAACCAGGTCAACACGGTCATCAAGGAGATGAAGCTCCGGCCGAAGATCGACCAGCACGACTACGAGACCAAGAAGGGCCACGTGGTCCGCTTCCTCCGGCAGGGCGACAAGGTAAAGATCACGATCATGTTCCGTGGGCGCGAGCAGCACCGCCCCGAGCTCGGCTTCCGGCTGCTGCAGCGGCTGGCCGAGGACGTGCAGGAGCTCGGCACCGTCGAGTCGGCGCCCAAGCAGGACGGCCGCAACATGATCATGGTGCTCGCCCCGGTGAAGAAGAAGGCCGAGGCCCGGGCCCAGGTACGCGCCGAGCGCGCCCGCGCGGCCGCCGAGCGGCAGGCCGACAAGGATGCGCTGAAGGCCGAGCGGGCCCTGGAGCACTCCGGCAGCCAGCCGAAGAAGGCCCGGCGCCGCTCGGAGAACCTCGACCCGGACATGTGACACCGCTCGCCCGCGAGCGACCCGAGCACCACCTGAGCAGCACCTGAGCACGACTGACCTGATACCCGTACGACCGAACGACGAGCGAGAAAGGG
>CAZNCE010000035.1:19115-25439 GCA_964571285.1 uncultured Nocardioidaceae bacterium
CACCTGAGCACGACTGACCTGATACCCGTACGACCGAACGACGAGCGAGAAAGGGCTTCCCCATGCCCAAGATGAAGACGCACTCCGGCGCCAAGAAGCGGTTCCGGACCACCGGCACCGGCAAGCTGCGCCGGCAGAAGTCCGGCATGCGGCACAACCTCGAGCGCAAGCCCAGCACCCTGACCCGCCGGCTCAGCGGCACCACCGAGGTCGCCCCGGCCGACACCAAGCGGATCAAGCGACTGCTCGGCAAGTGACCCCCTCGCAGGCGACCCCTGCGCTGCCGACCTCCGACGGCACTGTCCCCATGCACACGAACACACAAGGAGACTGAACAGTGGCACGCGTCAAGAGGGCCGTGAACGCCCACAAGAAGCGCCGCACCACCCTCGACCGCGCCTCCGGGTACCGCGGCCAGCGCTCGCGCCTATACCGCAAGGCCAAGGAACAGGTCACCCACTCGCTCGTCTACAGCTACCGCGACCGCCGGCAGCGCAAGGGTGACTTCCGCCGGCTGTGGATCACCCGGATCAACGCCGCCGTGCGTCAGCACGACCTGACCTACAACCGGTTCATCCAGGGCCTGCGCTCCGCCGGTGTCGAGGTCGACCGCAAGATGCTGGCCGACCTGGCCGTCAACGACGCCCCGGCGTTCGCCAAGCTCGTCGACGTGGCCAAGGCCAACCTCGACAAGGCGGCCGCCTGACCCCGGACCACCGGGGTACGCCTTGGGCCGACCCGGGGCTGCGCGCCGGTCCGGTGACCGTCCGCAGCCGGGTGGTCAAGGATGCCCGCCGGCTCACCCGCCGGGTGGTCCGCGCCCGGGAACGGCGGTTCCTCGCCGAGGGGCCCCAGGCGGTGCGGGAGGCGCTGGCCGTACCCGGGTGCGTGCAGCAGATGTTCGTGGCCCGGGGCTGCGCGCAGCAGCATCCGGATCTGGTCCGGGCTGCTGAGGCCGCCGGTGTCGCCTGGCGCTCGGCCCCGGACGCCGTGCTCGACGCGCTGGCCCAGACCGTCACCACCCAGGGAGTGGTGGCGGTCTGCGGCTTCCTCGACCGGCCGGTGGAGCAGGTGCTCGCGCCGGGCGCCGCGCTGATCGTGTTGTGCGCCGATGTGCGTGATCCCGGCAACGCGGGCACCGTGCTGCGGTGCGCGGACGCCGCCGGCGCCGACGGCGTCGTGTTCGCCGGCTCATCGGTCGACCCGTACAACCCGAAGGCCGTCCGCGCCACCGCGGGCAGCCTGTTCCACCTGCCGGTTGCGGTCGGCGTTTCGGTGGCCGAGGCGATCGACCTCGCCCGCGAGCGGGGGATGACGGTGCTGGCCGCCGACGGCGACGGTGACCAGGACCTGTTCGAACTGGAGGACACCGGCGTGCTGCGTCGACCGTCACTGTGGGTGTTCGGAAACGAGGCCCACGGGCTGCCGTCCGACCTAGCCGCCCGCGCGGACCGGGTGGTACGGATCCCGATCCTCGGGCGTGCCGAGAGCCTCAACCTGGCCACCGCTGCCGCCGTCTGCCTCTACTCATCGGCCCGGGCTCGGCGGTAGGTTCGATGACTGTGAGCAGCGCCTACGACACGCTGCCCGACGGGGTCGTCATTTGCGACGCCGACGGGCGGGTGGCGATGGTCAACCCGGCAGCCGAACGACTGCTGCGCCAGCCGGTCTCCGAGCTGCTGGGCAAGCCGGCCCGGGACGCGCTCCCGCTGCGCGATCTCAGCGGCGGGCATTGGTGGGACTGCCTTGCGCCGTACGGCGGACTGCGCACGCGCAGCAGGCTGGCCGAGTGCAGCTGGTACCTGCCCGACGGCACCGAGCTGCTGGTAACCGGCTCGTTGGTCCGTGACGTCCCCAGGGGCCCGGTGATCCGCGTCGAGCTGATCCTGCGCGCCGCCCGCGCCCGGGAGCGCTCCGACCGGATGCGCTCGGATCTGGTGGCCACCGTCGCGCACGATCTGCGCTCGCCGCTGACCGGGGTGAAGGGTTTCACGTCCACGCTGCTGGCGAAATGGAACCGGTTCACCGACGAGCAGCGGCAGTTGATGCTCCGCTCGGTCGACGCCGACGCCGATCGGCTGACCCAGTTGATCGCCGAGTTGCTGGACGTGGCTCGGATCGACTCCGGCCGGCTGACCCTGCGCCGTCACCCCGTAGACCTGGCCGGCCTGACCCGCCAGCTGCTTCCGTCGTTCCCGTTGTCCGAGGGACGTACCCTCCGGCTCGAGGTGGCCGACGCGCCGATGGTGTGGCTCGATCCCGACAAGTTCTGGCAGGTGCTGACCAACCTGCTGGAGAACGCCGAACGACACGGCGACGGGCAGATCACCGTCGGCATCGGGCCCAGCGACCCCGCCGCGGACGAGGGCGCCCAGCTCTACGTCGAGGACGACGGCACCGGGGTGCCGGAGGACCTGCGCGACCGGGTCTTCGGGAAGTACTGGCGCCGCGGCAGCCACACCGGCACCGGCCTGGGGCTCTACATCGTGCACGGACTGGTCAACGCGCACGGCGGCACGGTCGAGGTCGAGACCGGCCGCAACGGCGGCGCGCTGTTCCGGGTGACGTTCCCGATCGGTGAACCGGCCGCGCTGGACGGCTAGCGGTCCCGCCGACCAGAGGTCCGCCGCCGCCCCGATCCGCACGACCTCCGAGCACTTCCTAGACTTTGGGCCATGTCCGGCCCGAACTCCGACTACGACCCCGTCGAGGTCACGCCGCTGCACGCCGACGAGGTGGAGAAGATGCGTCTCGCGGCGCTGGACGCGATCGCCGCGGCCGGCGACCTGCCCGCGCTGAAGCGCGTACGCACCGAGCACGCCGGGGACCGTTCGCCGCTGGCCCTGGCGAACCGGGAGATCGGCGCGCTGCCCCCGCAGGCGCGCAAGGAGGCCGGCCGCCGGGTGGGCCAGGCACGGCGGGCGGTGGCCGAGGCGTTGACGGCCCGCCAGCAGGTGCTGGAGGCCGAGCACGAGCAGCGGATGCTGGCGGAGGAGACCGTCGACGTCACCCTGCCGTGGGACCGCGAGCCGCGAGGTGCGCGCCATCCGCTCAGCACCTTGCAGGAGCGGATCGCCGACGTGTTCGTCGCGATGGGCTGGGAGGTCGCCGAGGGCCCCGAGGTCGAGGCGGAGTGGCTGAACTTCGACGCCCTCAACATGGGGCCCGACCACCCCGCCCGCACCCTGCAGGACACCTTCTGGCTCGAGCCGGATGACGGCGGCATGGTGCTGCACACCCACACCTCGCCGGTCCAGGCGCGGACCATGCTGGCGCAACGGCCACCGATCTACGTGGTGTGCCCGGGACGGACCTTCCGTACCGACGAGCTGGACGCCTCGCACGCGCCGGCGTTCATCCAGGTCGAGGGCCTGGCCGTGGACGAGGGCCTGACCATGGCGCACCTGAAGGGCACGCTCGACCATTTCGCCACGTCCATGTTCGGGGCCGGCATCGTCACCCGGTTCCGGCCGTCGTTCTTTCCGTTCACCGAGCCGTCCGCGGAGCTGGACCTGGTCTGCGTGGCCTGCCGCGGCCTACCGCCTGCCGTGCAGACCTGCCGTACGTGCAAGGGCGAAGGCTGGCTGGAGTGGGGCGGGTGCGGCGTGGTCAACCCGCGGGTGCTGATCGCCTGCGGCGTGGACCCGGACCGTTACTCCGGGTTCGCGTTCGGCATGGGCGTCGAGCGCACCCTGATGGTGCGCTACGGGATCAACGACATGCGCGACGTGGTCGAAGGCGACGTGCGCTTCACCGAGCCGTTCGGAATGGAGATCTGATGCGGGTCCCGTTGTCGTGGCTGACCGACTACGTCGACCTGCCGGACGGCGTCACCGCGGAGGAGCTCACCGACCGGCTCACCGCGCTGGGGCTGAAACTGGAGGCGCTGGAGTCCACCGGCGGGGATCTGTCCGGCCCGCTGGTGGTGGGTCGGGTGCTGGCGTTCGAGGACGAGACGCACAGCAACGGCAAGACGATCCGCTGGTGCCAGGTCGACGTCGGTGCGGCCGAGCCGCGCGGCATCGTGTGCGGTGCGCACAACTTCGCGGTCGACGACCTGGTCGTGGTCGCGCTGCCGGGGACCGTGCTGCCCGGCGGCTTCGAGATCGGGGCGCGCAAGACCTACGGCCACCTGTCCGACGGCATGATCTGCTCGGTCCGTGAGCTCGGCATCGGTGACGAGCACGCCGGCATCCTGGTGCTGGACGGCGTCGACGCCTCGGTGCGACCCGGTGACGACGCCGTCGCCGTGCTCGGGCTGCGCGACACCGTGATCGAGTTTGAGATCAACCCCGACCGGGCATACGCGCTGTCGTTGCGCGGAGTGGCCCGTGAGGCCGCGATCGCCTACGGGCTGGACTTCCGCGACCCGGCCGACTTCGCCACCCCGGAGCCCGACGACGCCGGCTACCCGGTGCGGATCGACGACCTGGTGGGCTGTCCGCGGTTCGCCGCGCGCACGGTCAGCGGGTTCGACCCGACCGCGCCGACGCCCCGCTGGCTGGCCCGGCGGGTCCAGCTGGCCGGGATGCGACCGATCTCGCTGGCCGTCGACGTGACCAACTACGTGATGCTCGAGCTGGGGGTGCCCATCCATGGGTACGACCGGGACCGGCTCTCCGGGCCGATCGTGGTGCGCCGGGCGACGGCGGGGGAGAAGGTCACGACGCTGGACGGCGTGAGCCGCGACCTCGACCCCCAGGACCTGCTGATCACCGATGACAGCGGGCCGATCGGCCTGGCCGGGGTGATGGGTGGCGAGACCACCGAGATGAGCGCGTCCACCACCGACGTGGTGATCGAGGCGGCCTACTTCGAGCCGGCCACGGTCTTCCGCACCGCCCGCCGACACAAGCTGCCGTCGGAGGCGTCCCGGCGGTTCGAGCGCGGGGTCGACCCGACCCTGCAGGAGCGGGCCGCGCAGCGGGTGGCCGAGCTGCTGACCGAGTTCGGCGGCGGGGTGGTGGACGCCGGCGCCACGTTGGTCGGAGGCGTCCCGCCGCGGCCCCAGATCACCATCCGCGGCGACTATCCGGGCACCGTCTCCGGGGTGGACATCTCGACCGGGACGGCCGTCGACGCCCTGCGCAAGGTGGGCTGCGAGGTGACGGTCGCCGAAGGCGCGAACGGCGGCGGTGCCGCGCTCACCGCCGTACCCCCGCCGTGGCGGCCGGACCTGCGCGACCCCAACGACCTGGTCGAAGAGGTGCTGCGGCTGGTCGGCTACGACGCGGTGCCGTCGGTGCTGCCGGTCGCGCCGGCCGGGCACGGGCTCACGGTCGCGCAGCGACTGCGACGACGGGCGGGCCGCGCGCTGGCCGGCGCGGGCTACGTGGAGGTGCTGAGCCAGCCGTTCGTCGGCCCGGTCGACTGGGACCGGATGGGGCTGGCGGGCGACGACGAGCGGCGGCGTGCGGTCCGCATCGCCAACCCGCTGTCGGATGAGGAGCCGGAGCTGCGCACCACCCTGCTGCCCGGCCTGCTGCGGGCCGCGGCGCGCAACGTCGCGCGGGGGATGGCGGACCTGTCGCTGTACGAGATCGGTGCCGTGTTCCGTCCGCGGCCCGGCGCGCCCAAGGCCCCGATCCCCGCGGTGGACCGGCGACCTTCGGACGCGGAGCTGGCGGCGATCGAGGCCGCGCTGCCCGCCCAGCCGCTGCTGGCCTCGGTGCTGCTGTGCGGCGAGCGCGAGGCGAGTGGCTGGTGGGGCGACGGACGCGCGGCGACCTGGGCGGACGCGGTTCAGGCGGTCCGCGACCTGGCCGACGTACTGCGGGTGCGCCTTGCGGTGCGTGCCGCCGAGCGGACGCCGTGGCACCCGGGCCGCTGCGCGGAGGTGCTGCTCGGCGATGCGGTGGTCGGGCATGCCGGTGAGCTGCATCCGAGGGTCTGCGCCGCGTACGCGCTCCCCGAACGCACCGCTGTCGCCGAGCTGGACCTGAGCCGGCTGATCGCCGCGGCGGCGCCGCTGGTCGAGGCGCCGAGGCTGTCCAGCTATCCGGTCGCGAAGGAGGACGTGGCACTGGTCGTGGACGCGTCGGTGCCCGCGCAGGCGGTGGCCGCGGCCCTGCAGTCGGGGGCCGGCGAGCTGCTCGAGTCGGTCCGGCTGTTCGACGTCTACACCGGTGAGCAGATCCCCGCGGGCAAGAAGTCGCTGGCGTTCGCGCTGCGGTTCCGCGCGCCCGACCGGACGCTGACCGAGGAGGAGACCGCGGCCGCCCGGGACGCGGCGGTGGCGGTGGCCGTGGAGCGCTTCGGCGCCGTCCACCGCGCCTAGCGCACTCCGTCCCACAGCCCTCTCGTGCCGACCCCGCGCTCCGGTAC
>CAZNCE010000036.1:0-24689 GCA_964571285.1 uncultured Nocardioidaceae bacterium
CGACGATCCAGGGGCTATAGCCCCACATTCGTCGGATGCTGCCGTCGGATCTTGGCGCGGGCCGGTGCGCGGTCGGATCTTGCCGTCGGATCTTGGTGCGGGCCGGTGGACCGTCGTGCCCTGCCGTCGGACCTTGCCGTCGGATCTTGGTGCGGGCCGGGCGACGGAGCTACTGCCGCTGGACGCGGGGCATGGTGTCGAAGACCGAGCGGCAGTCGGGGGTCTCCACCACCAGCTCACCACCGTCGCCGAGGGTCGCGATCGCCAACGGCGCATAGTGATGCGCCACCCCGGCGGGCGGAAGCGGCAACGGCTGCAACTCGTCGTCGACCATGCGCCGCGGCCACAGCACGTCCCCGGTGGCGGTGCGCGCCGGGATCAGCCAGTAGTCCCCGGTGCGGTACTCGTTCGGGAGACCGTCCACGGTCGAGGCCGGAAACTGCACGGTCACCCCGTCCTCCAGTTCGAGCCACCCCTGGTCGGGACCGGCCGCCTCGATGACCGGCAGCGCCCCGGCCGTGCCCTGCATGGCGTCGCCCCCCACTCTGCCGAGCGCCGGCCCGTGGTCCCAGCGCCGCAGCAGCGGATGCCGGCGGGGATCCGCGCCGGTGTCGCCGGCCGAAGCGCCGGACAGCACCACCTGCATCCGGTCCCGGTCGACGTCCTGCACGACGAACAACGCGTCGGCCGACTCGCGCAGCGCGTACGCGTCGTCGACCAACTCCACGACATCGCCCACGGCCAGGCCGGTGCGCGCATCGTGCCCCAGCGACGACAGCTCGACGGTCGTCTGCGCGGCCGTGGCGTCGCTGGACACCCGCAGCACCGGGAACACCACGGACCCGTTCTCCCGCGACCACTTGAAGGTGGCGCCGCCTTCCGCAGCATCGGCGTCGCGTGCCCGGCCACCCCGGTGGATCTCCACTCGATACAGCTGGTTCTCGGCTCCCCGGTAGCGCGCCTGCGGGTCGATCACGCACGGGTCCACGTCCTCCGCCGGCTGGACGGCCCGTGCCCGCAGCCGCGGCAGCGCGGTACGGCGCAGCGCGTCCACGCCGCCGCACTGCTGCGGCCCGTCGCCGCGGTACACCTTGACCTGCCACACCAGCTGCACCCGGGTGGCGGTGTCGGGCCCGCCGAGGGCGACCTCCACGAGGCTCGGATCCTCGACCGCGCACAGGTGCCGCTCCCACACGTCGAGGTAGATCAGGAACTGCTTCACCCCGCGCAGCTTGTCGAGCTCCATGGACGGGTCGAAGGGATACCCGCCCTGCTCGGTGTACGTGATCGGCTCGTCGTTCTCGCACAGCAGCCCGTCCACGTAGTAGCGGCCGGTGCCGATCACGAAGTCGCCACCGGCCATCCGCTTGCGCAGCTCGTCCTTGCGGGCGGCGTCCAACGGCAGACCGTAGGCATCGACCATCGCGTCCAGCTGCCCGGCGTCGGTGACGATGCCGAACCCGCAGTCATCGGCCGGCCCACCATGCGGGCCGATCAGGTCGCGCGCGAGCGTCCGCAGCTGGTGCTGGCCGATCGACGCCTGTTCGTTCCAGTCCGCGTCCAGCTGCACCCGACCCTGCTGCATGGCGACGCGGCTGTAGTGCCGGAGCCGGTCGAACGAGTCCCGCGTGAAGTCGCCCCTCATGGTCTTCCTCCAAGCTCGGCGAAGAAGATGCCCGCGTCCATGCCGGCCGGGGTGTACTCGTCGAGTCGCACCCGCAGGTTGTCGGATCGCTGTGGCTCGTACAGGTCGTGGAACACACCAAGCTCCGACTCGTCGTCGGCGCCCCGCCGGATCTCCTCGGCGCACGCCCAGGACAGCCGGCCATACGTGGGCGTGCCGTAGCGGAGGCTGTCGAACGCCGGGCGCACGCGGTTGCGGGCCCGCTCGGCCGGTCCCCCGGTCAGGCCGCGGACCACCTCGTCCGGCTGACAGTGGTGCCGCACGGGTGTCCGGGAGCCGGCCGGCACATAGCTGTAGCGCACACAGCCGACCTGGCGGCGCGCCACCGTGAGGCGGCTGGTGAGGATGGTGTTCTCGACCAGGCCGACGCTGTGCACGAGCACCTCGCCCACCACGGTGCAGCGCCGCATGGTCAGGTCGGCGAAGGCCATCCGGCCGTCCCCGCTGCTGACCGCTGTCCCGCCGGGGCTGGTCGCGTCGACGATGCTGTCGCTGAGGCGGAGCCGGACGGGGTCGTTCCGGCGCTCGTCGGCACGTACCCAGATCGAGCCCAGGATGCTGTGCTCGACCACGACAGTGGCGCCGGTGTAGTGCAGCGTCAGGCTGGGCTCGTCCGGACGCATCGGCGTGCAGTCGCAGTCCAGGTCCCAGCCGGGTACGAGCGTGCAGTGCCGGATCGTCACGTCGCACAGGTCACCGGTGGGCGTCTCCCCGGCATCGTCGCCGTGATCCGGCCCGGCGACCTCGATGCCGCGACCGGTGACCAGGAAGCCGTCGAGCACGAACCTGCTGGCCGTTCCGCCGCGGACGCTGAACGGGTCCGGCTGGTCCACCCGGTAGTCCAACAGCCGCAGCACCGGCCGGGTCAGGGGTGCCGCCCGCAGCTGGAGGTACTCCCCCGGGCCGAGCTCGAAGTCCAGCCGTTCCTCGTACACGCCGCTGTCGGCTACCTCGATGACCGCGGCCCGAGGGGTCGTTTCCCCTTCCCCGGTGGAGGTCTGGTCGTCCCGCCAACGCTCGTACGCCTGCCTGATCGAGCCGTACTCGCCTTCGACCGGCCGCTGGCGCACCCGATAGACCGGCGCCGCTGCCGGCTGCGACACCACCCGCCGGTACTCCCCGCCACCGATGTCGGCACTGAATCCGTAGCGGTAACCGACCATGACCCGGCGGGGGGACTGTCCCGGCGCGAACGCCATCCGGCCGAGCTCCGGGTCGACCAGCACCTTGCCCCGCGACGCCCGGTAGCCGTGCCAGTCGGACAGGTCAGCGGGGATCACGTCGGCGACGGGTATGACTCCGTGCTGTCCACGCCGCGGCCAGTCCCGCACCTCGATCACCAGCGAGCGGTCGGCACCGTAGTAGTCGGTGGACGCGTCGGCGCGCAGCGGGTGCTCCGACAGCCGGTGTTCGAAGCCACGTCGCCGGATCGGTGTGGGCAGGTTGAGCTCCCCGGCGATGTGGGTCGGCCGGCGCTCCGGCACGGGGCGGTTGAACAGCTGCGTGTCGTTGCCCAGCACGCTGAACGTGTAGCAGTGCGATCCCTCGCGTTCGATGCAGGCGGCCGGAGCCCTGGTCACCGGGTAGGACTCCAACCGCCAGGCGAACAGCCCGACGCTCGGGACGTTGTGCAGCCCGCGTCCCCGGTGCGAGACCGTGCGGTGGACGTCGACCCGGTGCGCCAGGTCGTCGAACGGCCCGTCCAGTCGGTCCAGGCGCTCCGTCGAACGCAGGTCGACGGAGGTGCCGCGGAGCAACCGCCGGTGGTCCAGGTGTTGGGTCCAGCCGAGCAGCCGGTAGGCCTCGACCGCGCGCGCCGGCCAGTCCGACACGTCGGCGGCCAGCTCCTCCAACAGCGCCAGGGTGCCCTTGCGCCGCCGGGAGGCGACGGTGTTGGCCACGTCGCGACGCGGAACCCGCACCCGGGCCAGCCGGCCAGACTGCGGGCCGAGAGCGCCGGCGTCGCTCACCGGCCGGTATCCCACCAGGTCGCCGAGGTACGGGACGATCCGGTCCTCGCAGGTCTCGATGAACCAGTCGGCGTACAACTGCGCGAGGTCGTCCTCCACCACGTTGACCTGCTCGGTGACCACCCGCAGCAGGTCGCGCAGCGGGTAGCCGTGCTGCTCGTCGCGCATCCGGTAGACCGCCGGGAGCAGGTCGTACAGGTAGTCCGCCGGGCGCGTCATGGCGTCACCTCATTGAGGATCAGGGTGTCCGGCACGTCCCCCCGCAGGTAGGCCAGTTGCGCGGTCCGCACCGTCCCGTGGTCGAACCGCGCCGGCCACACCAGCACGGGCTCCGGTCCCGGCCCGGCGTCCGGCACCGCGGCTCGCGCCTTGTCCCTGACCGTGTCGTCGCCGGTCGTGCCCCGCCCCAGCCGTCGCACGACAGTGTCCTCGTCGATGCTGGTCAGCACGTCCAGGTCGACGTAATCGACGCCGGCAACCGCCTGCATGGTGCTGATCAGCTCGCTGGGCAACGCATCCTGGGCGAGCTCGCGCCCGTCGAAACCGAACGTGTCCAACAGCCGGGCGCGCAGCTGCGGCTCGACCAGCTCCCAGTCGTGGTCCGGCAGCACCCGGACACGGGCCGCGACCACCAGCGCCATCAGCTCCCGCGTGTCGACGCGCACGGGGAGGTACGGGTCGCCGTACCGGCGCATTGCCGCCGCCAGGTTGCGCAGCAGGTCCGAGCCGGGGTCGATCGGGATGTCGTCGACACCGGCGATGGTGACCTGCACCAGCTGCCGCGTGCCATCGGTCAACCGCACCGCGGTGGCTTTGCCGATCCCGGCGAAGGTGCGCGCGAAGTCGGCGTAGTCCGGCACGGAAACCAGCCGGTCCAGCGCCATCACCGCGAGCGGGGTGTTGCGCCGGATCTGGTCACGGTCGTCCGGGTCGGCTCCTCCCGACGCGCGCAACGGGTTGACCACCTCCTTGACGCCGAGCGGCTTGGTGGCGAGCAGGCTGATCTGCCCGGCGCGCACGTTGCCGGGGCTGCCGATGCCGCTGCGGTAGGTGGCGCGAACGTTGTCGAACCCCGACGGCAGCCGGGCGCCGTGCTCTCCGTTGCCGAACACCAGGGTGGTGCGGCCACTGTCGTCCTGCCGGGTGAGGAACCCGCGCGTCGCCGGCCCCATCGCGGTCAGCGTCGCCGCCTCGTGCCATTGCACGCCGTCGACGCGCACCTGCAACGAGCTGGCGGTCCCGGACGTGGTCGGGGCCGAGGTGTAGGTGAGCGGTGGCTGCTTCAGCGTGAACACCTGCAGGGACTTCGCCGCGTCCCCGCCACCGAGTACCTCCTCACGGGTCTCCCCGTTCGTGGCATGGACGACGTTGGCGTTCAGCACCACGGTGTCGCGCCGGTAGCAGTAGGCCAGCGGGGTGGCGATGGTCAGGAACGTGTGCAGCTGGTCCCCCGGCAGTGGCTGGTCGGCCGGCTGGTCCTGCGGTCCGAGGCCGGGCACGGTCTGCACCCGTTGCGAGACGCCGGACAGCATCAGCAGCTCGCTGGCGCGCACCCCGGTGGTGCCGGGCACGTCGACCCGTTCGCCGGAGATCACCAGCCACCGGCCGGATCGCAGGCCCTCGTAGAGCCCGTCCAGCTCCAGCTCGGTTCCGCACACGTCGTCGGCGATCGGCGCGTCCGCCAGCGGCAGTTGCTCGCTCTGGCAGTGCATCGTGGTGCCGCGGAGCACGTCGAACTGGTCCCACTCGTCACCCTCCTGGCCGTCGTTCGGCGGGTTCCACCAGGGGTCCTCGAGCTGCAGCACGGTGGTCGGCCCGGTCATGCCGTAGGCCGACCGGCCGGCCGTGGCCGCGCTCTGCACGGCGGTGACGACGGTGGCACCGAAGTCGCCATGGGGCGGGCGCTCCACCAACACCCGGCTGCCGGCGAGGACCTCGGGACGGTTCCGGTCCAGGTACGCCCGGTCGGGGCGCTCGTCCCATCGCGGGATCCACTCGGTGAACCCGCTGAACTGGCCGTCGCTGTACTGCGCCTCCTGCGGCGCGGTCGCCCCGAACAGCGGCGCCGCGGTCCGTAGCGCGTACACGGTGATCTGCGAGGCCGGCGTGGCCGTGGCGTTGCCCAGCGCCGGGTAGAGGCTCGCGGCGAGCTGCGGCCGCAGCGCGCCCAGCAGGGCGGGGTAGATATCGCGGTTGGCGGCGAACGTGGTCTGCACCGAGCGGGCCAGCCGCCGGGCGCTGGGCGGCGGCACCGACGGCGGCTCCGCGAGGCTGTCGAGCAGCCCGCCGATGCCCGACTCCTGGCCGTCCTGGCGCCGCGCACCCCGCGCGGTGCCGCTCGGGGCGGCCAGTTCCTCCAGGGCGGACAGCCGGGTGTGCGCCTCGCCCAGCCAGGCGGTCAGCCTGCCCCAGTTGTTGCGTCGTGCCGTGGCCAGCTCCTCCGCGACCGCGGGCACCGCTTCGCCGAGCACCCGGGAGAGGTGGGTCTCGTCTGCGGTCTCGGCGCTGTCCGCGAGCCGCCGCAGCAGCGGCCGCACCCGGGCCGCGGTAGCGCTGTCGTCCGCGATGCCGAACCGGTCCAGGTCGGCCAGCTCCCCGGTCGCGCGCAGCAGCGCGCTCAGCGGGTCGCCCCCGGCCCAGGTGCGCAGCTCGACCCTGGTGCGCTCGTGCACGTCGTCCGGCTCGACCGCACCCACCCGGAACGCCTCCAACCCGCGCCCGACGCCGAGGTCGACCAGCAGCGGGTCGCCGGTGCGCAGCCCGGTGGCGGTGCCCCTCAGGTACAGCCCCTGGTGCAGGATCGACGATCCGGTCTGCGGCTGCGTCAGCCGTACCCGAAGCCGGTTCCACTCCGGTCGCGCGGCCAGCGGCTCGGACGTCTCGAAGGCCTGCAGCTGCTCGCCGGGTCCAGGGACGCTGTTGACGCGGGAACCCCGCGGGATCTCCACCGGGCCGGCGCTGTCGTCGAGCGTGTAGGCGAGGTAGACGTCGGCGGCCACACCCGGCCGTGCCCGGTACCCGACCAGCCGGGCCAACTCCAAGACCGACCGGCGCTCGGTGGCCGTCCGCAGGTAGCCCTCGTTGGCGATCCGCTCGGTGTAGAACGTGAGCACGTCGGCGACGCAGGCCCAGGCGTCGAGCAGCGCCACCGACGGGTCGCCCACCTCACGGGTCGTCAGGCCGCGCAGTCCCGGGTACGACGAGGAGGAGAGCCGTTCGCGCATCGCGGCCAGGAACGTGGCGTGGCTGCCGACGCGGTAAGGCAGCGTGTCGCTCATCGTCCACCTCCGACCCGCACCAGCAGGCGGCCGTCCTCCGGCCGGTTCGGATCGCCGGTCAACCGGGCGACCTCGAGCGCCCCGACCGGTAGCACGCCGGCGGCGAGCTCGCCGGCATCCGGCTGCTGCAGCCGCCGCAGCCGGGTCACCTCGACGCTGGTCACGCCGGGGACGGCCTGGACGGCGGCCACGATCCGGGACACGCGGATGCCGGTACCGAAGGTGAGGCTGTCGGGATGGAACAGGCCGAGCCGCCCGTCCGGCAACCGGCCGCTGCCGAGGACGGCGAGGACCTGCGCCCGGACCGTGGCCCTGGACACGTGCGGCCGGACGCACACGGACACCGCGAGGTCGATCGGCACCGCCCGGGCGGGGCCGACCTCGAGGTCATGGCCCATGCGCCGGTACGGGTGCAGGTGCCGCCGGACGGCGCGCAGCAGCGCGGGTTCGGCCGGGTCGGTCCCGGTCTGGTCGACGGCCACCGCGGCCGCGTACCAGCTCCCGGTCCATGCCAGCTCGGCCGCGGCCGCCTGCACCCTCTGGGACCCGGGCGCCGATGCCTGGGCGGCGAGCGCAGCGTAGTCGTCCGCGGTGACGGCGCGTTTCAACTCGGTGCGGAAACCGTCGGGTGCGAACAGCCTGGCCTCGGTGGTCGGCTCGGGGTCGACGCCGCCGGTGGCCGCCATCGGGTTGCGCGGGCGAGCGTCGACCCCGCTCCACGAGGGGGACCGCAGCACCAGGTAGCAGATCGCGTCGCGACCCACGTTGCCGATAGTCCCGTTCCCGACCCGGTATCTCGCCGCGAACGACGTGCGCGCGTCCGGCCGACGACCCAGCTCACCGTCCCCGAACCGCAGGTGCGCGTGCCGATCGTCGTCGATCTCGGCGACGAAGTGCCGGTCGTCGGGACCGCTGTCCAGCAGGTCCGGCCGTGGCCGCCACTCGGCGGTCTTCCCCTCGGGCGCCACCGGGTCGTGCGCCCGCAGCAGGAGCTGCGGCTCGGCACGGCGGGGATCCCGGGGCCGGGCGGCCGCAGCCGCCGCGGTGTGGTCGACCGGCTCGGCGAAGGTGAGCGGCGCCTGGGCCAGCACCGGTGCGAACTCCGCGGGCCGTTCGACGACCTCCACCACGCTGCCGGGACAGCCGCAGTCGCCGGTGGTCTCGTCGACGCCCACCTCCCCCAGCGGCTCCTCGGTCGTCGTCCCGTGGTCGACCAGCAGCACGTTGCCGCGGGCCACGCTGAGCCCGGTCACCACCGAGCAGTCCGGCGCCGGTAGCCGGGTGGACAGCGGGAGATCGAACGGCAGCGCGTCCTCCGGCGCCCAGGTGACCTCGAGCACCGCGACGTCGAGCAACTCGTCAACCGCCTCGGCCACGGTGGTGAGCCGGACCGGGTGCCGCCGGGTGGGATCGGCGTCGGCCGGGTCGCCGGTGCCCAGCCCCTTCACCTCCTCCAACACCAGCACGTCGCCGGGACGCAGGGCCAGTTGCCGGTCGTCGTCGCGGAGGGTGGCATCGGTGGTCCCGGCGGGCAGGCGGCACTCCTGCCGGCCCCAGGTGTAGAGCTCGATCTCGCTGTGTGCTGCCCGGAACACCACCTGGCCGCCGGGGTCGGGGGTCACCGGCTCGAACAGCAGGTAGCCGGTGGCCGGTAGCCGCTGCAGCTGCTCGGCCGCCAGCAGCCGGCCGTCGCCGGCGAGGTCGTCGAGGTCCCCGGCGGCGAACGCGAGGTCGCGAGCACGGGTGGGCGGAGTGTCGGTGTCGGTCCACACGGTCACCCAGGCGCGCGCGTTCGTCCCCTCGTGCAGCCGGTAGTCGACCAGCCGGGCGTGGCGGCGCACCGAGATCCGTTGTCGTGCGGTGTCCAGGTACGCCTCGGTGGCGACCGCGTCCTGGTAGTAGCTGAGGTGGTCGCCGGCATACGCCAGCAGCTCGACCAGCGCGATGCCGACGTCGGCCTCGTGTCGTTCCCGCCAGTCGGGCATGGTCACGGCGAGCCGGTCCAGCAGCAACCGCCGGAAGCTGGCGTAGTCCTTGGCCAGATAGCTGATCTCCGGCTGGCGCGGGGGTGCGGCCGCATCCTGCTGGGCCGCGGCGCAGTCCAGGTCCGCGGGGCAGTCGATGCGGAACCGGAACACCGCGCACCGGTAGCGCGGGTCGACGTGCGGCACGTCCACCAGGCAGACCCGATAGCTGCTGAAGTCGCCGGTGCGGTCCAGCCGGACCCGCAGGCAGTCGTCGCGGTCGGGGTCGTCGGACGTCTCCACCGTCAGGTCCAGCACGGTGAGGCCGCGGATCCGGCGGCCCCCTTCGATGCTGAGGTTGGCCGGGGTCAGCCCGTCCGGGTGGTCGTCGTCGCGCACGGCGGGCACCGGGCCGAAGAAGTGCACGCACAGCGTGCGGTCGTCGTCCAGCACCTCCACGAAGTCGATGCCGACGATCTCGGGGTGGCCGAACAGCTGCCTACGGCGCGGGTCGGATCCACGGCATGCCGGGCTCATCCGCCACCCCCGCGCACGAACTCGTCGGTGCGTACGACCCCGGAGACACGCACCTGGTAGGTGACCTCGACGTGGATCGCGGCGTCGACGCTGGTGACCTCCAGCTCCTGCACTTCGAGCAGATCGCCGAGCCAGCGCTGCAGGGCCGCACGCATGGAGAACTGCAGGGCGGCGGCGAGCTCGGGGCTGTTCGGCGCGAAGACCAGTTGCAGGAGGCCGCTGCCGAAGTCCGGCCGGTTGACCCGCTCACCAGGGTTGGTGAACAGCACCTGCTCGACCAGGTCTCGGATGTGCCCGTCGGCGTCCACGGTGGCGGTGTGGCCGTGGGCGTCGAGGTGCCAGGGAAAGTCGATGTCGCGGCGCGTGGTCATTGGGCGCTCACCCGGGTCTGGGTCTGCACGACCGACAGCGGGGTGCCGGTGGGTGCACAGACCGCCTGGCTGTCGGTCAGCAGCAGCGGGACGCCCCCGGAGGTGACCCGGGTGGCCGCGGTGACCCAGGTGGCGGTCACACAGGGGCCGTTGCCGGCGGTGGGGGGCGGCAGTGTGCAGCCGGCGACGACATACGGGGCGGCCATGGTGACGGTGGGTTGGCCACCGACGCTGACCCGCGGATTGGGCGTCGTCGGCTGCGCCTGACCGGAGTGCGCACATAGCACCGTCGCCCCGACATGCACCACGAATCCCGGCATCACATCCCCCTCAGACCACGACGAGCGCGCCGTTGTTGATGGTGACCGTGGGACCGTTCAGCACGATCGTCGCGCCCTTGCCGTTGCTGATCGTGATGCCGACGTCGTTGACCAAGATCATCGCCCCGGTCGGGCTTTTCAGCATGATGCCGCCGGTGGGACCGGGCACGTCGCTGAGCACGAGGCTGTTCTGCAGGCCGGTCTGCACCACGATGCTGGGGCTGGCCGGGTTGCCGGCGAGCGCCAGCGCCGGCACCTCGGCGACGGATCCCCAGAAGCCGCCGGTCCAGACCGGGTAGTCGGGATCGCCCTGCTCGTACTCGATCCACACGCCGGCGCCGAGCTGGGGGACGACGTAGCTGCCCATCGACTTCCCGGCCAGCGGCACACAGGGCATCGCCCAGCTGGACGGGGCGGGTGAGACGTCGGGCACCAGCGCCTGGATACGGCCGAGCTGCTGGGGGTCCACGTTCTGCACCACGGTGCCGCGGTACTTGCCGTAGTACTTGGTCGCAGTCATGCCGGCACCCGAGGCAGAGTCGAGACCAGGCCGTTGCGGGACAGGCGGAACGTCTGCTTGTACTCGCCGCGCTTGATCGAATGCTTGACCTGGCTGACGTAGTAGAGACCGTCGAAGGCGGTGCCGGCACCGCGGACGCCAACCAACTGCCGAGCCGCGAGGATGCGGCCGTAGCGCTGCACGTCGAGGGTCCCGGTCCCAGTGACGGTGTCGGCTGATCTCGACGCCTCCGCCATACCGACCAGCACCGCCTGGGTGGCCGACAGCTTGGCGGTGTCGGTCAGCTTGCGGAACTTGGCCGGCAGTGGCTGCAGCAACCCCAGCGGCGGGTTCAGCGGACCGATGTCGGGGATCGGGATGGGGATCGGCACCTTGGTCTCCTTGTTCTGGATGAACACGACGGGCAACTCCCGGGCCTGGCTGTCGAAGCTGAAGCTGAGCTGCTCGGTGTTGGTGAAGGCATCCAGGTCGATGCTCAGCGCCGGCTGCGGGGCGCCGACCTTCACCTTCGGTCCCCAGTAGGCGATGCTGACGCCGGGTGCCGGACCTGGCTCGACGTAGAAGACGTAGCCGACCCGCCCGGCCAGATAGCGCAGATACGCCAGGTCGGTGCCCTGCTGCGTCGGGATCCGTTCGGTGGGGATCGGCACGTCCAGCAGGATGCTCGGCACGATCGTTGGGACCACGCCGAGCACGGCGTACTTGGCGAGGATCACCGCGGCGATCGCCTCCCCGGACATCGCGGGGTACGGCAGGCCAGTGGCCTCCACCTTGTCCATCACCGTGGACAGGTCCTCACCGATCACCTGCAGGGTCGAGTGTCCGGCGTCCGTGCCGGGCAGCACCTCGGTCCGGGTGACGACCCCGTCGGCGAGCACGTTCGGCGTGCCGTTGACCGTGGCGACGAGCACGACGCGGACGATCGGGATCGGACTGCCGCCCGCGATCAGGAACAGGGTGGGCAGCGGCGAGTTCTTGGCCAGCGTGAACGACAGCGAGAAGCCGCTCACCCCTTCGTCGGAGGCGGTGACCTCGACACCGGTGAGCGCGTCCAGCACCGAGCGTGGCACTGGGGCCGGCACCGCCGGTCCCACCAGCAGGGTCAGGTGGACTCCCTTAAGCATCGCCGGCCCCCGGCACCCCTTCGGGCAGGGTGATGCGGAGCACCCGGCCCACGGTGATCAGGTCGTCGGGGCGCATCGCCCGGTTGGCGTCGGCGATCCGCCAGAACTGCTCGGGGTCACCCAGGTAGTCGGCGGTCACGTTGTCCAGCCGCTCCCCCTCGGCGACCACATGGGTCTGCAGTGGTGCCAGGTCCTCCGGCTGCGGCAGGAACCGGCGCCGCAGGTACGTCGTCTCCCGCCCGTCGGCGTCGGTGTGAGTGGCGATCTCGGTCAGCGCGTACCGGCTGGTCGGACCGAACGGCGTGGTCATCAGCCGACTCCCGTCAGCCCGAGGGTGCCCAGCCCGGAGCCGCCGCCGGCGGCGAGCTGCTCCTTGCGCTGCAGGTAACTCATGAACAGGTCGCCGCCCTTGGCGTCGAAGCCGAGGTCATCGACAGACAGCACCCGCATGCCAAGGCTGATCCGGGCCCGGATGGGATTGAGAGCCGCGTCGAAGGCCTCTTCGGTGACGGAGAAATCCGTGATGCGCACCGGCACGATCCGGGTCTTGCTCCACACCAACAGGGTGAGCGGTGCCGTCATCGGCAAGATCTCGAGCGTGCCGGCGTCCGCCAGCGCGTTGTTGGCCTGCAGCTGCGTGCTGGACGGATAGACGATCGTCTCCAGCGCGGCCAGCTGGGCGAAGATCCCGGACTCGCTGGCCACCGGATTGCTGCCGGGAAACTCCAGCTGGTCGGTGGCATCGATCTCCGCGTCCAGCTTGATGGTCTCGATCGGTGGTCCGGTCAACCGCAATGCCTCGGACCGGCCCCCGCCCTCCTGCCCCCCGGCGCTCTTGGGCTGCAAGGTACGGGTGAGCGAGTCCGGGTTGTACTGCAGCGCGATCACCCGGCGAACCGTGGACGTCACCGGGTCCAACAGCACGAGGCCACCCTTGAGCACGGCCGGCGAGTTCGGGAACGTGGTCATCGCGGCGTCGCCTCCTGGTGGTGCCTCCCGAACCGCGGGGCGCCCCGGCGTGCCCATACCTGCTGCAGATACGGGCGCAGGATCGCCAGCTCGGCCGGCTCCGCGGCCGACGCCGGATCCAGGCTCAGCCGCAGCAGCCGGTTGTAGTCCTCGATCGCCTTGGCCTGCTGCTCGGGGTTCCAGCCCGCCCAGGGACGGCCGGCCCGATGCACTGCCCGCCAGTCGTACGCCGCGTTGCGGTCGCCGGCGCGGATCGCACCCTTGAGCTGCGACCACAGGCTCCGGGGGATGTAGATCAGCCCACCGTTCTGGTACTGCCAGACATGACCGATCTCGTGGACCAGCAGCTGCAGCCCGCGATCGGTCAGCTCCATGCGGTCTCCGTCGAAGATCCGGTGGCCCGCCCAGGTGGTGCGCAGGTGGATGGTGTTGCCGAGCGTCTTCGGGGCGCCGATGGAGATGAGGCTGTCCTTCGTGAGCGTGATCCGGGACAGGTCGACGCTGTCTCGGAACACCTCCCGTGCGTAGGCGGTCTCCGTCACCGAGAGGCGGCGTCGCCGGATCGATCGGCGGGCGGTGGGGAGCACGGCGGTCATGGCAGCCCCTCCGGTTCGCCCAGGTCTCGGCCCAGCGCTGCCTGCACCCTGGTGCGAAGACCGGGCGACCCCTGCTCGGCCAGCAGCCGGGCCAACCGCCGCAACAGGACCGGGTCGCCTGGGTCACCGACGGCGCGGGCCAGGCCGGCAACGGCTCGTTCGTCGGCACGGTGCACGTCGAGCTGGAAGGCGTAGCGTTCGGCCGCCTCGGCGGCGTCGGCACGCGCTTTCTCGTACGCCGCCCGCGCCTGCGGATCCTCGTCGGCCGGCGGCGCCACACCGGACGGCAGGGAGACGCCCCCGGACGGTGGGGGGATCACCGAGGTGGACGGCACCTCGGACGGATCCCAGTCCGGTTCCAGCACCCGGTCGATGGCGCGGAGGGCCCGCAGCCAGAGCTCCACGAGCAACGCGGGCTGGACGTCCTGAGCGGCCAGTCGCTCGATGCCGGCCAGCGCGGCCCGCAACCGGTCGGTGTCGGCGCTGGTCCGGAAGCCGGCGAGTTCCTCGTCCACCTGCTGTGCGACGTCGGTCACGTGTGCCCCCTGTCAGTAGCTGCTCGTAGGGGCACCGACGGTGGTCGCACCCCGGGCCCCGGCCTTGCTGCTCGCCAGGGCATCGGGGGCGGTCAGGGTGCTGGTCTGGGTGACGGTGCTGAAGTTGTGGAACGCTCCTGACGCCACCTTGTACTCGTAGGGAATCGCGAACGTGATGTGCCCGGCGGCGAACGGCGCGGCGGTGCCCGGGTCTCCCGAGTACACGCTGTCGCGCGCGTTGGTCTGCGTCCCCTTGCCGGCCACGACAGTGCTGCTGCAGGTGACGGTCGCGGGGCTGGCATCGTGGCCCACCCCGTTGAAGGGTGCGTAGACACCGGTGGCGGTCGCCCCGACGTCCACCTCGTGGTACTTGACGTTGTAGAAGTTCACGTTGTCCGGAAGCAAGAACGGCCGGGTCTGGATGCCGGAGTCGGGTCGGTTCCTGGTGTGCCGGACCTTGGTGGTGCCGAAGCGGTCCATGTGCACTCCGGACGGAGCCACCACCGTGAACGCCTGGTTCAGCGTCCCTCCCGTCACCGTGACGGCCTGGGCTGTGTCGGGTGCCGTCAGCACCGTTGACGCCCCAGTCGCCACCGACAGGTGGCCGGCGGTCGTCGTCCAGGCGACCGATCCGGGGGTGTGGGTGAGCCGGACCTCCTCACCCACGCCGATGGTCGTCCGGGTCCTGGCGCCCGGCGAGGTCGCGACCGTCTGGGTCGTGATCCGTGGTGGCGGGGCCTTCTTGCCGGGCGCCTTCTTCGCACCCTTCTTCGCACCCTTCTTCGCTCCGGACTTCTTCGCTGTCGACTTCTTCGCTGTCGACTTCTTGGCTGCCGACTTCTTGGTCGGGGCCGGCTGACCCATCGCGCGCATCGTCGCGGGGCGCCGAGTAGCACCCTGCGACTCCGCCGGGGTCTGGGTCAGGTCGAAGCCGGGCTCCGCCGCGACCTCGTGCTCGGCGTCCTCGGTGTCCTCGGCGTCCTCGCTGTACATGGCGTACTCCGCAGGCTCGTCCTCCAGCATCGGTGCGGCGCTGTCGGGATAGGGCCGCAGCACCGCCGCCGGTGGGACCCGGGCCCCGGCGAACGCGGGGCGGATGAGGATGCTCCTGCGGATGCGCTCACGCATGCCAGACTCCCCGGAAGATGGCCCGGGCGACGTCGACCCCGAGCGCCTTGGCCGTCACGTGCTCGTTCACCCGCAGCTCCGCCGGGTACGTGTGCCCGCTCGGTACGGCCTGGGGGGTGCGGAGCCGCTCGGCCGTCAGCAGGTCGGCCAGCTCGGACCGGATGGCCGCGCGCAGCCGGTCGGCCTCGCCGGGCGGCAGGCCGACCCCATCGACGACGACCCGGTCGATGTGCACGTGGACGGTCATGCCGAACCTCCGGCACTCTCCAGCCAGCGAAAGTCGGCCTCGTTGATCGGCTTGTCCAGTTTGCGGAACTCCACCCGGGCCGCTTCCAGGACCACCGGCATCGTGACCTCACCGTCGCCGGCGGCGGCCGCGAAGGCGGCGTTGACGGCGATGTTGGCGATGCTGCCGCCGGACAGGTTCAGCCGCGCCAGCCGCTCCACGTCCAGCAGGCCGACGGGCGTGCCGGCAGGGAAGACCGCGGACCAGATCTCCGTCCGCTCGGGGACACCGGGGAACGGGAAGTTGACGATGAACCGCAGCCGCCGCAGGAACGCCGTGTCCAGCGCGCTCTTCCGATTCGTCGCCAGCACCGCCAGGCCGCCGAACGTCTCCATCCGCTGCAGCAGGTAGTTGATCTCGATGTTGGCGTACCGGTCGTGGCTGTCCTTGACCTCGGTGCGCTTGCCGAACAGGGCGTCGGCCTCGTCGAAGAACAGGATCGCGCCGCCTGCGTCGGCGGCGTCGAACAACAACCGCAGGTTCTTCTCGGTCTCCCCGATGTACTTGCTCACCACGGCGGACAGGTCGATCCGGTACAGCAGCAGGTCGAGTGCGTTCGCCAGCGCCTCGGCGGCCATGGTCTTGCCGGTGCCGCTCTCCCCGGCGAACAGCGCGCTGATCCCCAGTCCGCGGTTCATCCGGTCGCGGAAGCCGTACGTGTCGTAGACCAGGCTGCGGTGCCGGACCTGTTCGGCGATGCGACGCAGCAGCTGCTGTTGCTCGGTCGGGAGTTTGAGGTCGTGCCAGGTGGCCTTGGGCTCCAGCCGCTGGGCGAGACGGTCCAGCCCGTGGCGGGACTGTCGCAACGCCCCGGTCCACACCTGCCCCGGCACGTCATCGCCGGTGTCGAGCGCGTCGAAGGCCAGTCGCCTGATCGTCGGCAGGCCGAAGTCGAACTGCGCCGACAGCTGGTCCGGGTGGTCGCCGGCGCGGTCGCCCAGCCTGCGCTGCCAGGCGGCGCGCTGCTCGGCCGGGGTGGGCCGCGCCGTCTCCAGCACCGGAGCCGATGCGGCCAGCTCCGGCCAGGGCTCATGCAGGTCCAGCAGCACCAGTCCGGGCCGGTCGGCCAGCAGCCGCCGGGCCGCGGTGGCCGTACCCCCGTTGCGGTCCATGTCGGCGAGGCCGAGGTAGAGGGCGACCGGTGAGAGCAGGGTCTCGCGTTGCCACAGCCGCACGACCAGGTCGAGGTCCGCCGTGCCGGTGGGCAGCAGCTCGCCGTCGGCGGCGAACAGGTGCAGGCCGAGCTCACCCGCGGCCTGCGAGGCGATCAGCCGCTTGCTCACCGGGTCGGCACCCAGCAGCTGGAGCACCGCGGGTTCGGAGTCGGACGCCGCCCGCCTGGCGGCGGCCGCGACGGCACCGGCGACCGCCAGCTGCGAGGCGGCCAGGTCATCCTCGCGAGGTGGTTCGACCGGCCGCAGCAGCGGGCGCAGCCGCTCGTCGAGGTGGTTGAGGCCCTTGATGTAGCCGACGATCCGCTCGTCGGCGCGCAGCGGGCTGCCGGTCAGCGGCCGCCCGGAGCCGCGGTCGATGTCGACCAGCTGCCAGTGCCGCAGCGGCCGCTCGGGCGACATCACATCCCAGGCCGGTTCGTCGAACAGGCTGAGCGCGAGCGCGAACGTGGGGTACGGGCGGTGGGCGTCGTGCTGCGCCCGCGCGCAGAGCGCGCCGATGCGGGTGTCCAACTCCATCGCCACGGCCAGCAGCAGCACATCACGCTCGAACGCGGTCAACCCGAGCCGCCGGGTGAGCAACACCAGCGGCGGCGGCTCGTCCAGGCGCTCGGCCTCGGTGAGCGCCGTCGGCACCGTCTGCGCCGACCCTGCCGTCACCTGCGCCGGTGCGGCGGGGGCGGCGGGCTCCTGCGCACCGCGGTTCCGGCGTCGCCGGCCCAGATGCCGCGAGGCGGGCTCCGCGCCCTCGGTCCGCCCGGCGGCCGGTGCCGGCCCACCCTGGCTGTCGGCCAGCTGCTCCAACCGGTGTCGCAGCCAGCGCACCGCCTCCCCGAGGAACCGGTCGTTGGCGGCCAGCCAGTCGTCGTACCCGCTGGTCGTACTCATGGCACGCTCACCTGCTGGACCGGGTCGAACCGCACGACCGCGCCCCCGAAGTCGACCGGCACGCTGTCGACGCCGTCGACCCGCAGCCGCACGGTGTAGGTGCCGGGGGCCACCGTGGGCACCTCGAAGGTGAGCGTGGTCGGGGTCTGGTTCGGGTCGCCCGCAGCCGGGTTGGTCACGGCCGTGGGCAGCAGCTGCTGGTCGCCGAACAGCAGGCCGACGTCCTGGCCGTCCCGGATCCGGGGGCCGCACGTGACCGTGAGCGGCGATCCGGGGGTGGCCGGGCCGTCGGTCGAGTTCGGCGCGATCGTGATCGACGGCGCGAGCGCGAACCCGACCGCGTTGCTCACCAGGGTGCCGGTGTCCGGGCGTTGTTCGACGGCGGTCACGCGGTACAGCCCGCACACCCAGCGGACGAAAGCGTCGGGGTCGATGGACAGGTCCGGCGGGCGCACCACGAACGCCCCAGGGAGGTCGTCCGCCGTGGGACCGGAGCGGGGCAGGTCGACGGCTGGGGGCGGATCCGGCAGCAGCGCCTGGAACCGCAGCATCGTCGCGTCGGACAGCCGGTCCCCGTCGACCAGCACGTCCTCGCCCAGCCGTGCGGCGGGCTGCGCGCGTGGGGGCTGCAGCGCGCGGAGCACCGGCGCGGTTCCGGTGGTCGCGACCACGCCGCGGTCCTGTTGGCCGCGTCGGAGCACCGGCAGCGGGGTACGGGCGGGCAGCGTGCTGTCGATCAGCACGACGGTCACCTCGTACGCGCACGACAACCGGTACGGCGACTGGAAGGCCGTCCACAGCTTCGACATGTCGTCCACGCCCAGCGGCAGCGGCGAGAGGCGCAGCCGCTCCACCTGGTCGGCCAGCTCGCTGCCGGGGAGCGCGTCCCGCAGCTCGTCGGCGCCGAGCACCGGATGGTCGTGCAACACGCTCATGGCACCGGACAGCGCCCGTTGGCTCACCGCGTCCTGGTCCGCGTCATCACGTCCGAACGACGTCAGCAGGTAGCGCAGGTTGAGCGGCAACGGCGGATGGCCGGACTCGCCGGCGTGGACCGACCGCGGGGCGTCGAGGTTGCTCCAGCCGGCGTTGACCGCGGTCTGGTAGAGGAACAGGTTCAGCGAGACACCGTTGACGTTCTTGCGGGCGGCATCGGGGGTTCGGGTGGTGACGCCGAGGTCCGACAGCTCGCTGTCCCGCTTGGGCACCTGGTCCAACAGCAGGTTGCGCAGCGCGGTGGTGACGGCGGCGACGGCCAGCGTGTTGCTCACCGACCCACCACCCGGCTCATGCCCGGCTCCGGCGGTTGCGCTCGGCCAGGTAGTCGTCGAGGCTGAGCGGGCGCGGCGCCGCGCGCCGGGTCGGGCGCTGTGGCGTCGCCGCCGGAACTGCACGGATCTCCACCCGGCCGATCGTGACGTGCACGTCGGGCGTCGCCCGCTGCGGCGGCGCCACCGGCACTGCGGGCTGCGGCGGACGGGGACGCATGGTCAGGGCCCGGTCGTCGGCGCCCACCCGGTGTCCGTGGGCGGTCAGCACGGGGGGCTTGGTGGGCGCACCGGACTCGGTGGCGCTCGCGGTGGTGGTGCGGTCCCGGCCCGGACTCGGTGGTGGGTGGAGGGCGACGCGCACCACGCCCGGGGCGTCCACCTGCCGGTCGGGCTCGAAGCGGGTCGGGGCGGGCCGGACAACGCGCTCCACCACGAGGCGCTCCACCGTCCGGGAGCCGCGGGGTTCGCGCGCCGGTGCGGCCGGGGGCGCGAGGGCCCGTTTCGGAGGTGGCGGCGAGGCTGCCGTGGACCGAGGCCGGCCGGTGGGCAAGGCTGCGCTCCGCCCGGCCGGCCCGGCACTGGGCCGCACCGACATCACCGTGGCAGGCTCGCTGCTCGGGCGTTCGGCGACCGGTCGGGCCGGCGCGGCCGGCCGCGAGTCATCGGTGTCCGGCGGGACCGGTCCCTCCGGTGCGCTCTCGAACAACGACGGCAACCGTGGCGCCAGCCCGGTGCCGGCACCGCGGCTGCGCTCCAGCAGCCCGCGGAGGAGGAGTCTCACGCCATCACCAGATCCAGGTAGGCCTGGCGGCGAAGCGGCGTCAGCGCCAGGATGTCGGCCTCCCGCCAGCCGTACGCCGTGGCCAGCGTGTGGACGTCTTGCAGGGTGCGCTGGGCCCAGGCGTGCACCTCGGCCCAGAGGAACCCGGCGATGTCGAAGACGGGCCGCCAGCGATAGCCGCATTCGGTGCAGGACAGGTCGAGCTCCACGCAGGCGGCTGGATCCAGCACCGCCAGTTCGGCGGAGACCGCATCCAGGTCCGGTTCGGTGAGATCCGCCGGCCGGTCACCGTCGTCTCGCACGATGCGTCGCAGCAGCTGCTGGTGGGCCACCTCCAGGTCGTCCTCGTCCAGCACCGCGAGCAGGTCGGCGCTGGTCGGCGGGCGCACCGTCACGGTGCGGTCCGCCAACCGGAGCTCCCGCGCCCGCGGGGTATCCGAAGCCTCGGGCGCCGGCGGGGGCTGCGCCTCGATCAGCTCCTGCACCGAGAAACCGACGTCGAGTTGCTCGGCGCAGCGCGGGCATTCGCACACGGCGTCCACCGTGTCGCCGAACAGCGCACCCCGCAGCCGCAGCAGTTCCAGGTCTCGTACGCCCACCGGCAGCTCCGCGCGTTCCTGCGGGGACAGGTCCGGCGCGGCGACCGCCAACAGGTTGAGCGCACACGTGGTGGGTGGCCGCTGCAGACTGCGCTCCCAGACCCGGAGCAGCTGCTCCACCCCCACGCCGGTCATGCCTCAGCCGGCCGGTTCGGTGAACGTTGGCTCGGTCGGCTCGGGGACCTCGTAGTCCCGCTCCCATCCCTCGTTCTCGAGTTTGAGGTGCTGGATCGCCACGGCGTTGGCGTTGGCGTCCAGCTCCGGGAGCGCCTGATACTCCGAAACCCAGCATCGGAACACCTTGTAAGCAAGGGCAAGTTGCCCGGCTTCGTTGTAGACCTCGATCGAGATGTCTTTGCGGAAGTCCTTCAGCGAGACCTCGGCGCCCAGACCGGATCCGAAGTTCCACACCTTGTTGGCCCACTGCTCGAACTCACGGTCGTGCGTCACCCCGCGTTCGATGGTGATCGCGTCGTACTCGGTGCGGCCCGGGGACTTGCGGCTGGAGGACGGGTCGCCGCCCTCGCGGTGTTTGACCACCTCGGTGGTCCGCTTCAGGCCGCCCACCTTGCTGACGCCGGCGACGTAGCGGCCATCCCACTTCACCCGGAACTTGAAGTTCTTGTAGGGGTCGAACCGCTGGGAGTTGACGCTGAACTGTGCCATCGACGTCCTCGCTAGGCCTCGATCTGTCCAGCGAGCTGCTGGAGCTGGATGATCACGAACTCGGCGGGCTTGAGGGGGGCGAAGCCGACCACGATGTTGACCACGCCCAGATTGATGTCGTTCTGGGTGGTGGTCTCCTTGTCGCACTTGACGAAGTACGCCTGCTGGGGCGTGGCTCCTTGGAATGCGCCCTGCCGGAACAGGTTGTGCATGAACGCGCCGACATTGAGCCGGATCTGGGACCACAGCGGCTCGTCGTTGGGCTCGAACACCACCCACTGGGTGCCGCGGTACAGGCTCTCCTCGATGTAGAGCGCCGTGCGCCGCACCGGCACGTACTTCCACTCCGACGCGAGCCGGTCGTCACCCTGCCGGGTGCGGGCGCCCCACACCACTCGCCCTGCCGCGGGCATGGTCCGCAGGCAGTTGACGCCGAGTGGGTTGAGCTCGCCGTTCTCGGCGTCGGTCAGCGCGACGCTGAGCGCCGGCACGCCGACCAGGGTCGCCTCGAGGCCGGCGGGCGCCTTCCAGACACCACGGGCGGTGTCGGTGCGTGCGTACAGGCCGGCCACGGCTCCGCAGGGCGCGAATTCGCCGAACTGGTTGTCCCGCAACGGATCCGGTTGGCTGAGCCGCGGGAAGTACAGCGCAGCGTTCTTGCTGGTCGTGCCGATCCCGGACAGGCCGTTCTTGGCCGCATCCTTGTCGGTCCAGGTGCTCGGCGGGTCGATGAGCAGCATCGCGCGGCGCGTCTCGCAAAACTGCGCGGCCTCGCTGACCAGGGTCTGGTCGACGTCGCCGCTGGGCAGGTACGGCGGGATGCACAGGATCGTGAACAGGTCGGCATCGGCCAGCGCGTACAGGCCGCTCTTGGCGCTCTGCTTGCCGCTCCCGGTGAAGTCGTCCTGCTCCAGCGCGCCGCCGTCGGAGGCCTGGTCCGCCTCGGCGACCCCGGTGTTGGTGGCGGGATCGTTCGAGGTCGACCAGACGTCGGTCTGACCCTTGCTCGGATCGAGGTCCGGGTGCTTGTCCGGCCTGCCCGCGGGTAGGGCCCCGAGGACTCGGACCAGCTTGGACCCGTTGGCCAGCACCTGATCCACCTGCCGGACGTCGCCGTCGACCACCGACACGTTGCGGAACACCTCCACGACGCCGGTGGAGCCGTCTCGGACGGACAGGTTGAACAGCTGGTCCGGATCGTCACCGTCGAACCGTGGCTTCACGTCGTGGTCCACCCGAGCCTGCAGCTTGTTGCCCCAGCTGCCCTCGTACGCCGCCTGCAGGGTGAGGCCCACGTCCAGGGTCGCCTTGCCTACCGGGGCCGCGGCCTCGGCCGCGGCGGTTGCCGCCTCCTGGACCGTCGCAACGGTGGCGCCGTCCGCAGTGGCCGCCTGCTCGGCGGCCTTGGCGACCCGGTCGGCCGCCGACTTCTCTGCGTCGTCGGTGAACGAGTCCGCCTTCACGCGTGCTGCGGCGGCCGCGGCTGCCGCGTCCGCGCCGGTGGCGGCGGCCGCGGTGTCCGCAGCGGCCTGCGCTACCGCCTGGCGCTGCTCCTCGGTGTCGAACGTCGGGTGGTAGAGACGGACCACGATGGCTTGGCTGCCGCCGTTGAGGTAGTAGTCCCGGACGGCGTACCCGAGGCTGCTGTCGCGCCACAGCCCGCCGAAGCTGCGCTCGAAGTCTGCGTAGCTGTTGATCGTCACCGGCCGGTCGGTCGGTCCGCGGGCGGCCCTCCCGACGAATGCGGTGATCGCGGTCGCGACTCCGGTGATGGTGCGGACCCCGCTCGGGATCTCCTCGACGTAGACACCCGGGTACGAAGTTGTTACGGGCACGACGCCATCCCCCCGATCGGGCGCTTACTCTGCGCGACTGAACCGTAATTGCAATGTAGAGGAGGAATGGGGTTCCTTGAAGGTCGACTTGGACGGCTTCTGAGTAGTCGCGGGAAGCTGCGCACGCGGCGGTGGCCGGCGGCTGACGCGAGTACTGTGACGTGCATCACCGAGCTACTGTGCGTCGACGTCAGGACCCGACCCCGGAGCGTGAGCGATGACTTGGTCCGACGATCCGATCACCGTGTTGTCCCGTGCCCTGGACCAGGCGGGCGACGTGATCGCGGGTGCCGCGCCCGACCGGTCGGCCGACCCGACGCCGTGTCCCGGCTGGGACGTGGCCACGCTGATCGGCCACCTGACCGAGGGAGCGCGGCGGTTCCGGCTCCGGCTGCTCGACCAGCCGGAGCCGTCCGAAGAGCCTGCTGCGACGGGTCGGCGCTGGTCGGACGACTTCCGTGCAGCCGCCGACGACCTACTGCACGCCTGGCACCGGGCGGAGCAGTCCGGTGCCGAGCCGTCGGCTCCACCACCGGACTGGCAGACCGCTGAGATCGCCGTGCATACGTGGGACCTGGCCCGGGCCACCGGCTGGTCCGCGGAGCTGGACCCGCAGGTCGGTGAACGGGCGCTGGCGTTCCTCGAGTCGTCGCTCAAGCCCGAGCACCGCGGCCCGCAGCCGGGTGGGATGACGGTGTTCGGCCCCGCGGTTGACGTGCCGCCCGATGCGCCGGTCTACGACCGGCTGGCCGCGTTCGCCGGCCGCGATCCGCATTGGCCGCGGCCCGGCTGAACATGGAAAACCTGGTGGCGCGGCTGGCCGAATTGTGCCTGGCGACTAAGGGTCAGCCTGCTCCGGACCTTGCATCAGCTGATGATGTTCTTCATCGCGGTGGTGTTCGGCCTCACCCTGGCGCACGTGCTGCAACGGCCGGGCACCGAACAGCTGACCGGGGCCACTGGCCACACGTACAGCACATCTTCAACGGCGGGTTCTCCACCGGTGGCTGCTCCGTCGCCGCGCCGCGCTGTCGGCCGACTGGCAGGCCTATGGAACGCATGGGAAACCGCGCACGCGGTATCGGCCGGGCTGTCGCTGAACGACTTCGTCGTGCTGATCGTCGCGACGGCCCGTCCCTTGCCGACTGGTCCTCTACGGCGCAGGTCAACGGTCGTCGGCAGGCTTCGCACCCACCGATTGGCTCCAGGCCTCCGCTTCCGCACGCCAACGGGCTGCTTGCGTGTCCACGGCGACTATGCGCTCGATCAGGGCCGCGCGCAACAGCGTGATCCCGTCGGGCGAATCGATGGGGTAGCTGCTCCCTGGTGTGCCGTCCAGATTCTCCGTCTCCAGCGAGCTCTCCCGGATCCACGATGCCGCGCTCACGCGGTCCGGCGGGACCTGGGCGAGCCGGTGCAACATGTGCCCTAGCAGGTTGACGGAGGTGCGCGGATCCTCCGCACTGAAAGCTTCGTCGAGCCGCCGTAATACCCGCACACGTGCCTGCTGGTTCGGCACGGCGATCAGGAAGATCCGGGGTATCGACTCACGCACCGCTTCGCCGTAGCCCGAAAGCAGGATTCCGTGCAACGGGTCACCAAGCGACAGCGTCCCCGGGCCATCCTCGGTCTGCCAAGTGCGGTAGGGCTCGAGTGAGATGTCGCCTCGGGCGTCGAAGACGGACACGACCATCGGGGAGTGGTGGAAGCCGGGAAGCGCCACCAACGGCGGACGCAGTTGGCGGATCGCGAACAACAGGCCCTGCGTGATCCGCCACAGCGCGTCGAGTTTCGGGCTGGGCGCCCGCGGATCAGGCAGCCGCTCCAAGGCGGCAGCCACCAGAGCCCGCGCCTGTTCGGGTTCGGCTGCCATCCGCTCGGCGAGCAGTTCCTCGGCCTCGGCCTGGGCCGCCGCATCCTGACTGCCCCGCAGGAACAGGTCGCGCAGCCGTTGGTCCACCAGTGGCAGCGCCTTGGCAGCGTAGTGAGTGACCGCGAAAGCGACCAACGGAACGGTGACCAATCCACCGTCGAACATGTCGGAATAGTAGCCCTCCGCCGAGGAGGTGCCCAGGCGTCCGTGATCAGTCGCCGGGACCGAGGTCCACGATCGCGGCCACCGGGCCGCCGCCCGCCGGCCCCTGGTGCACCGCCGAGACCGACACGAACACCGCCGGGTCACCCGTGACCGCGG
>CAZNCE010000037.1:0-13888 GCA_964571285.1 uncultured Nocardioidaceae bacterium
CTGTCAGCCCGACCATGTGATGTCTCGGGACCTCGGCATCGCCCGAACCCACGGCAGGTCGGCGAACCTACCCGGTCTGCGCGCCGCGGCGGGCGGCCGACAGCGCCTCCGCCTTGATCGCCTCGAACTCCTCGGCGGTGATGGTGCCTGCATCCCGCAGCGCGGCAGCCTGCGCGATCTCGTCAGCGGGCGAGCGCGGTGCGGCGCCCGCCACGGAGCGGATGTAGGACTCGGCGTTCGCCTGGGCCTCCTGCACCGCCTCCCGCTGCCGGTTCGCCATCCCGTCACCGCGGACGAGCAGATAGATCAGCGCCGTCAGCCACGGCAGCACGATCAAGGCCAGCACCCACAACGCCTTGACGAAGCCGTTCGTGGAGCGGTCGCGGAACAGATCACCGAGGATCTGGAAGAGCAGCACCAGGTAGGCCACCAGCAGGAAGCAGGACAACAACAACCAGAAGAAATCCCAGAAACTGTCCATGTCCCGTCCCCTTGGTCAGGTGCCGGCGTTGCGTCGCCGGGATGAACGTGGCGATCCGAGTTGCTTGAACCTACCACTATGTGCGCCGGCTCGGCGCTGGCTCAGGACGCTCGCGATTTCTCCTGTGCAGTGGCGATCACGGTGCCGTGCGTTGCGACGACGGCCCGTCCGTCCACCAGAGTGACCTCACAGCCAGACGACCTCGCCGGACCAACCGCACCGGGCGATCGCGCCATTGGGGATGTCCTCCCATTCGGTCCGGTGCGGCTCGACCCCGCGCAGGTGGGCCAGGCTGGCGCGGATCGAACCGCCGTGACCGACCAGCACGTAGACCAGCAGGGGGTCCAGTGCGGCCAGCAGGCCGACTACCCGGTCGTACACCTGCCGAAGGGACTCGCCCCCGGCGATCGGCTGGTCGGGAGTCGACCAGTCGACGGTGTCCGCGACGGCGAAGGTCTCGTCGAAGCAGCGGCCCTCGAGGTCCCCGAGGTGCTGCTCGCGCAGCCGCTGGTCGACTCGCAGCCGGCCACCCACGGTCCGTACCACCACGCGGGCGGTTTCGACGGCCCGGGTGAGGTCGCTGGTCAGCACGTCGTCGACGCGGAGGCCGGATGACGTCAGGTCGTCGGCCAGCTTCGCGGCGGCACGTACGGCCTGCGCCCGCCCGGCCGGGGTCAGCCTGGGGTGCTTGGCCTGGCCCTGGGTGAGCCGCCGCACGTTCCACTCCGACTCGCCGTGGCGGACCAGATAGAACGGCTTGGACACGGCTCGATTGTGGCCCACCCTCGGCCGGACCCGGGTTCGCATCAAAATCCGACGCCAACATCCGACCCACCACGCCGTTCGCACGCGGCAGCGGCGGCCATAGGGTCGGATCGCAACGTCGGATCTTGAGGCCGGGCCGGGCCGGCTGGTGAGGAGTGACCCGTGGCCCGTGGCGCCAGGCAGCCGCTGGACAGCTGGCGCTTCGCCGTGGGCACGCTGACCGCGATCCCGGTCCGCCCACCATCGTCGGCCGACCGAGCGGTCACCGGTCCGGCGATGGTGCTGGCTCCACTGGCCGTGCTCCCGCTGGGCGTGCTGGTCGCCCTCATCTGCTGGGCGGGCACCCAGCTGGACCTGGCCACGCTCGGCACCGCCGCTGCGGCGATCGGTGCGCTCGCGCTGGGCAGCCGCGCGTTCCACCTGGACGGGTTGGCCGACACCGCCGACGGGTTGACCGCGTCGTACGACCGGGAGCGCTCGCTGGCGATCATGCGCAGCGGCGACACCGGACCAGCCGGAGCCGCCGCGCTGGTGCTGGTCCTCGGCGTGCAGATCGGGGCGCTCACCGCGCTGGTCGGCGAAGCGTACGGCCCGGTGCTGGCCGCGATCCTGGTCTGCGCCTCCCGCGGCGCGGTGCTGATCACCTGCCAGCGCCGCGTACCGGGAGCGCATTCGGACGGGCTCGGCGCGACCTATGTCGGGGCCATCTCGCCGCTGGTCGGGATCGCGTCCGGGTTGCTGCTCACCGCCGCGGTCACCGGCGGGTTCTGGCTGACCGGTGAGCCCTGGTGGCGCGGGCCGGTGGCCGTCGGGGCAGCGGTCGTCGCCGTCGCCTGGCTGGTGCGCCGGGCGATCCGGCGACTCGGCGGGGTCACCGGCGACGTGTACGGCGCATCGATCGAGCTGGCCCTGGCCGTGCTGCTCCTAGCGGCGAGCTGACCTAGCCGCGCCGCAGCAGATACACGTCCAACACCCAGCCGGCCTCCACCCGGACCGCCCGACGGGCGGCGTCGATGGCGGACACCACATCGCCCAGTGTCCCGGCCACCAGCCGTTCCCACGGCGTGCCGAGGTTGGCGCCCCACCAGATGCGCCAGCCGGACGGATCGAGGTCGGCGAGCGGGTCCAGCGAGCGGTTGAGCAGCACGGCGATGTTCGGCAGTCCCTGCGCCACCGCCTCGGACAGCCGGCGCCCGGTCGTGATGTGCAACGACTCGCCGATGCCGTGCAAGACAATCCCGTGCCGCGCGGCCAGCACCGACAGGCTGGACACCCCGGGCACCACGTGCAGCGTGGCGCCGGTCGCCGCGGCCACACCCTCCAGCACCCGGACGGTCGAGTCGTACAACGCCGGGTCGCCCCACACCAAGAACCCGGCGTCGCCGTCGCGCCCGGCCAGCGCGTTCGCGTACCGGTCCGCCCGGGCCCGGTGCCAGTCGGTGACCGCGCGGGCGTACCCGGCCAGGTCGGCAGTGCCCTCCGGGGTACGGTCGCGCGGCGGGTCCTCGACGACCAGCACGTGAGGGTCGCCGTGGACATGCCTTGCCAGCAACGCCGTCCGCGCCGCCGCGAGCGGATCACCGTCCGGCCGGTGTTTGTCGGTGACCACGAAGAAGTCGACCCGGTTCATCTCCCGGACCGCCTCCAGGGTGACCTGGTCGGGATCCCCAGGCCCGATGCCGATCAGCACCACCCGGCGCGTCACGCGCCCGGCCCGTCCTCGAGGTCACCCTCCACCGAGAGATAGACCTGCTGCAGCTCGGCCAGCAGATCCGGGTCCGGCTCCGCCCACAGTCCGCGCTCGGCCGCCTCGTGCAATCGCTCGACGATCCCGCGCAGCGCCCACGGGTTCGCGGTACGCATGAACTCCTGGTTGGTGGAGTCGAGCACGTACTCGCGGGCGAGCTTGTCGTACATCCAGTCGTGCACGACGCCGGTCGTGGCGTCGAAGCCGTACAGGTAGTCGACGGTGGCGGCCAGCTCGAACGCGCCCTTGTACCCGTGCCGTTGCATCGCGCCGATCCAGCGCGGGTTGACCACCCGCGACCGGAACACCCGGTTGGTCTCCTCCTGCAGCGTCCGGGTCCGCACCGCGTCCGGGGTGGTGGAGTCGCCGACGTACGCCTTGGGGTCCGCCCCGGTGAGCGCGCGCACGGTGGCGATCATGCCGCCGTGGTACTGGAAATAGTCGTCGGAGTCGGCGATGTCGTGCTCGCGGGTGTCGATGTTCTTCGCCGCGACCTGGATCCGGTGGTAGCTGGCGCGCATGTCGTCGGCCGCGGGCCGGCCGTCCAGCCCACGCCCGTAGGCGAAACCGCCCCATGCGGTGTAGACCTCGGCCAGGTCCGCGTCGTCGCGCCAGTTGCCGGACTCCACCAGCTGCAGGATGCCGGCGCCGTACGACCCGGGCGCGGAACCGAAGATCCGGGTGGTGGCGCGCCGCCGGTCACCGTGCCGCGCGAGCTCGGCGTGGACATGCGCCCGTACGAAGTTCTGGTCGTCCGGCTCGTCCAGCCCCGCGACCAGGCCGACAGCGTCGTCCAGCATGGCCACCACGTGCGGGAAGGCGTCCCGGAAGAACCCGGAGATCCGCACGGTCACGTCGATCCGCGGGCGGCCCAGCTCGGGCAGCGGCACCACTTCCAGGTCGCGGAGCCGGCGCGAGGCCTCGTCCCACCGTGGACGCACGCCAAGCAGCGCAAGCACTTCGGCGATGTCGTCCCCGGCGGTGCGCATCGACGACGTCCCCCACACCGACAGGCCGACCGAGGTCGGGTACTCCCCGGTCTCGGCCCGGTAGCGGGACAGCAGCGAGTCCGCCATCGCGACGCCGGTCTCGTACGCCAGCCGCGACGGCACCGCCCGCGGGTCGACGGTGTAGAAGTTGCGGCCGGTCGGCAGCACGTTGACCAGACCCCGCAGCGGCGACCCGGACGGCCCGGCGGGGACGTACCCGCCGTCCAGCGCGTGCAGCACGGCGTCCAGCTCGCCGCTCGTCCGCGCCAGCCGCGGCACCACCTCGGTCGCCGCGAACTCGAGCACGCGGACCACCTGCGGATCGTCGGCCAGCAGGCGAGCGGCCCCCGGGTCCCAGGCTCGCTCCTCCATCGCCTCCACCAACGCACGAGCCCGGGTCTCGACGGCGTCGACGGTGCCGGACTGCTCGCTGCCCTCCTTCAGTCCGAGCGCGGTCCGCAGCCCGGGCACCGCCTCGCTCTCGCCGCCCCACATCTGCTGGGCCCGCAGGATGGCCAGCACCAGGTCGATCCGCTGCTGTCCGGTGGGGGCCTGGCCGAGGATGTGCAGCCCGTCCCGGATCTGGGCGTCTTTGACCTCGCACAGCCAGCCGTCGACGTGCAGCACGAAATCGTCGAACTCCTCGTCGCCCGGGCGCTCCTCCAGGCCGAGATCCTGGTGCAGCTGGGCGGCCTGCAGCAGGGTCCAGATCTCGGCGCGGATCGCCGGCAGCTTCGGAGGGTCCATGGCGGCGATGTTGGCGTGCTCGTCCAGCAACTGCTCCAGGCGTGCCAGGTCGCCGTACGTCTCGGCCCTGGCCATCGGCGGCACCAGGTGGTCCACGATGGTCGCGTGCGCCCGGCGCTTGGCCTGCGCACCTTCACCGGGGTCGTTGACCAGGAAGGGGTAGATCAGCGGCAGGTTGCCGATGGCGGCGTCGGTGGCGCAGCCGGCCGACAGTGCGGCGTTCTTGCCCGGCAGCCACTCCATCGAGCCGTGCTTGCCCAGGTGCACGATCGCGTGCGCCCCGAAACCGCCGGTCGCGGCCGGACTTCCCAACCAGGCATAGGCGGCGAGGTAATGATGGGACGGTGCGAGGTCGGGGTCGTGGTAGATCGCGACCGGGTTCTCTCCGAAGCCCCGCGGCGGCTGGATCAGCAGCACGACGTTGCCGGAGGTGATGGTGGCAAGCACGATCTCCCCGGCGTCGTTGACGAACAGGCCACCGGGCGGCGGACCCCACGCCTCACGCACCGAGACCTGCAGCCCGGGGTCGAGCGCCTCGAACCAGCGCCGGTAGGTGTCGGCCGGGATCCGGACGTGCGCCTCGGTGAGCTGGCCGAGAGTCAGCCACTCCTCGTCCTGCCCGCCGGCGGCGATCAGCGCGTGGATCAGCGCGTTCCCGGCCTCGGTGTCGTCGGCCAGGTCGAGCCCCGGCGGCGCGCCCACGTCGTAGCCGGCGTCCCGCATCCGGCGCAGCAGCCGGATCGCGGAGACCGGGGTGTCCAGGCCCACGGCGTTGCCGACGCGGCTGTGCTTGGTGGGGTACGCCGACAGCATCAGCGCGATCCGCCGCTCGGCCGCCGGGGTGCGCCGAAGCCGGGCGTGCGCCACCGCGATGCCGGCCACGCGGGCGCAGCGCTCGGGGTCCGCGACGTATCGGGGCAGCCCGTCGGCGTCGAACTCCTTGAACGAGAACGGCACGGTAATGATCCGGCCGTCGAACTCGGGGATGGCGATCTGGCTGGCCGAGTCCAGCGGCGTGACGCCGTCGTCGGAGTCGAGCCACTCCTGCCGTCCGGTGGTCAGGCACAGCCCCTGCAGCACCGGGATGTCGAGGGCGCGGATCCGCTCCACGTCCCACGCCTCGTCGTCCCCGCCGGCGCCGGCAGCGGCTGGGGTGATCCCGCCGGCGGCCAGCACCGTCACCACGAGAGCGTCCAGGGTGCCGAGTGCCTCGTACAGCTCGTCGGGCGCGGACCGCAGCGACGTGGAGAAGATCGGCACACCGACCGCCGCGCCGGTAGCGTCGATGGCATCCGCCAGCAGGTGGGCGAAATCGGTGTTGCCGCTGGTCTCGTGGGCTCGGTAGTACAGCACTCCGATCCGGGGCAGGTCGCCGGGCACCGGCTGCCGATCGGCGTACCCCCAGGCCGGCACGACGGCCGGTGGCTCGAACCCCTGACCGGTGAGCAGCACCGTGTCGGACAAGAAGGCGTGCAGCTGGACGAGGTTGGCCGGGCCGCCCTCGGCCAGGTAGCGATGCGCCTCCGCCGCGATGCCGGCGGGCACGGTGGACAACCGCATCAGCTCGGCATCCGGTGTCTGCTCGCCACCGAGGACGACCAGCGGCAGCCCGGTCTCGCGCAGCGCCGCGAAGCCGTCTCGCCACGACTCGGGCGTTCCCAGTAGCCGGACCAGGACAACGTCGGCTTCGCCGAGGACGCCGGGCAGGTCTGCCAGGTCGAGCCGGGCCGGGTTGGCCCAGCGGTAGTCGGCTCCGGATGCCCGGGCGGAGAGCAGGTCGGTGTCAGACGTCGAGAGCAGTACGATGCCGGGCATGCGGTTCCTCCTCGGGGTTCGCGCCCCGCGCGGTCGGAAGCGGCCACGGTCAGTGTCTGGCTGACCGGCTGGCAGGCCTGTGGCGAGCAGCCGGATTCACAGTGGCGGAACCGCCCCGGAGTCACACCGGAGTTCCTGGGTCCGCGGCCGGCGGACGGGGTCAGCCTAGCCAGTGGCGAGGACGCAGTCGCCGCAGTACCCCCCGCCCGGGACCCGGTAGTACAGGCAGCAGGATGACCGGACGAAGCCGTGGGTGATCCGCCCGGTGCCGGCCAACGGACCGGCGAGCAGGCGGCGGGCGAGCGCCCAGGCGACCTCGCCCAGCTCGGGCCGCGCACGGCCGACCATGCCGACGGCACCGAACAGTGCCGAGGCGACGTTGCCGCGCAGCACCTGCATGGACAGGGAGTGCCGGTCGGACAGCACCCGGGCCAGCGGCAGCGCCAGTTCGGTGACGGCGGCCCCCGGGTCCGCCGGGGCCGGCACCCCGGTCAGGGCCAACGGCCACGGGCCGCCGTCGACCTTTCGCCACAGCACAGAGTCGAAGTCCGGGGACGGCAACCCGCTGCCGAGTACGGCTGCGCCCAGGACCGGCGAGAGAAGCCGGGCGAAGATGCCGAGCGACAGGGTGGAGGCCGCCACCCGCGACTCCACTTCGGTGGCCGAGAGGTCGGACAAGACTCGCCGGGTGTGGTCAACGCGTTCCGGCAGGGCCGGGCCGTCGAGCAGGTCGCGCAGCGGCCGCCAGCCGTCACCCTGGTCGGGGTCGGATCGGACGGCGAAGAACGGGCCCAGATCGGCCAGCGGCTCCACCCAGCTGCTGTCGGCGTCCGGCACCCGGTCATGGTGGCACGATCCCCGACAGCCCACCGTGGCGCACTCCGGCTGGACAAACCGGACAGCCGTCTCCACCAACACGCCACGGTGAGCGCGGCCGCTGCACCAACGCGCCACGGTGTGGCCAGGCGTGCGCGGCGCATGCCCCACAATGTGGCGGTGAGCACACGCACGTACGAGGATCGCTGCCCTGGGGTGTTCCGCCCCTGGCACGCCGCGGACGGCGCGATCGTGCGGCTGCGGATCCCCGGCGGCAGGATCACCGGCGACGCACTCGTCCGGTTGTCGCGGGCGGCCGAACGGTACGGCGACGGGACCGTGCTGCTCACCCGACGGGCGAACCTGCAGCTGCGCGGCATCACCACCGTCGACGGTGCGGTGCCGGACGGCCTGGTGGAGGCGGTCGCGGCGGCGGGGCTGCTGCCGTCCCCGGACCACGAGCTGGTCCGCAACATCGTGATGTCGCCGTTGACCGGGCTGGTCGGCGGCCGGCTGGACCTGCGCCCGGTGGTGACCGCGCTGGACCGGTCGCTGTGTGCCGATCCCGCACTGGCCGGTCTGGGCGGCCGGTTCCTGTTCGTGCTGGACGACGGCCGCGGCGACGTCGCGGCCCGCGATCTCGATCTCGGCCTGGTCGCGGTGGACTCCCACCGGGTGCAGCTGCGCGCCGGCCGCGACGCCTGGGGGCCGGTGGTGCCGGTCGAGCGGGCGGCGGACCGGCTCTCCAGCCTCGCCGCACGGTTCCAGCGGCTGCGCGGCGCCGGCGCCACCGCCTGGTGGCACGTCGACGAGCTGCCCGGCGGTGGCGTCGACATGCTCGGGCAGGCCACCCCCCGCGAGGCTGCGACCCGGGTGCTCGCCGCACCGCCGGCTCCCGGCGTCCACCGGGCGGCCGACGGCCGGCGCCTGGAGGTGCTGGACGTGCCCGACGGGCTGGTCGACCGGGTCCTGGCCGAACGGCTGGCCGGTGGGGGCGACCTGGTGGTCACCCCGTGGCGCAGCATCGTGGTGGCGGGCGCCGGATGACCGCCGAGCCCAGCCTCCCCACGACCCGGTACGACTACCTGCGGGACGGGGCGGCGATCTACCGCGAGTCGTTCGCGACCATCCGTCGCGAGGCGGACCTGTCCGGCCTGCCCGCCGACGCGGAGTCGGTCGCGGTGCGGATGATCCACGCCTGCGGCCAGCCGGACCTGGCCACGGATCTCGTCGTGCACCCAAGGCTGGTCCACGCCGCCCGGCGTGCCCTGGAAGGGGGAGCACCGATCCTCACCGAAGCGCAGATGGTGGCCTCCGGGGTGACGCGGCAGCGGCTGCCCACCGACAACGAGGTGTGCTGCCTGCTCCGGGACCCCCGCACCGCCGAACTGGCCCGAGCCTGGGGGACGACCCGCTCGGCGGCCTCGGTGTCGTTGTGGGCGGATCGGCTCGAGGGTGCGGTGGTGGCCATCGGCAACGCGCCGACCGCGCTGTTCCACCTGCTGGAGCTGCTGGCCGACGGGGGCCCGCGGCCCGCGGCGGTGATCGGCGTACCGGTCGGCTTCGTCGGCGCGGTCGAGTCCAAGCAGGCGCTGGCGTCGTTCGCCGCCGACCACGGGATCGACGTGCCGTTCCTCACCACCCGCGGCCGCCGGGGTGGTTCCGCCCTGGCCGCCGCCGCGCTGAACGCGCTCGCCCAGGAGCGCGAGTGAGCCGACCAGGGCGTCTGTACGGGGTTGGGCTCGGACCGGGCGATCCCGAGCTGGTGACGGTGCGCGCGGCCCGGCTGATCGGCTCGGCCGGAGTCGTCGCGTACCACCAGGGACCCGGCCGGAGCTCCCATGCCCGACGGATCGCCGCCCCGTACCTGCCGGAAGGCGTGATCGAGGAGGTGCTCGAGTATCCGGTCACCACCGGCGCCACCGAACATCTCGGCGGCTACGCAGCGGCGATGGCCGAGTTCTACGAGGGAACGGCCAAGCGGCTGGCCGAACGGCTCACCCAGGGCCACGACGTGGTGGTGCTCGCCGAAGGCGACCCGCTGCTGTACGGCTCCTTCATGTACGTGCACGACCGGCTGAGCGACCGGTTCGAGACCGAGGTGGTGCCCGGCGTGCCCGCGTTCGCGGCCGCGTCCGCCGCGCTGCAGCGTCCACTGGCCAGACAGTCCGACGTGCTCACCGTGCTGTCCGGCACGCTGCCCCGCCCGGAGTTGGCCCGGCGGCTCGCCGACACCGGAGCGGCCGTGATCATGAAGCTCGGCCGCACCTTCCCCGATGTGCGCGCGGCGCTGGAGGAGGCCGGCCGGCTGGACGGGGCGTGGTACGTCGAGCATGCCTCGACGCCCCGACAGCGGTGGCTGCCCGTGTCCGAGGTGGAGCCGGCCGATGTCCCGTACTTCTCGCTGATCGTGGTGCCGGGCGACAGCAGCGCCGACCGGGTGCGCTACGACGAGCCGCCGCAGCCGCGCGTCCGGCAGCCGCTGAAGGCGCCCGCGGAGCTCGTCGTGGTCGGTCTCGGCCCCGGTCCGGACGGCTGGCTCACCGCCGAGGCCCGGCAGGTGCTCGGCGAGGTGGAGCACGTCGTCGGGTACGCGCCGTACGTGGCCCGGGTGCCGCAGCGCGCCGGGCTGCAGCGTCATCCGTCGGGCAACACCGTGGAGGTGGACCGGGCGCGGTTCGCGCTCGGGTTGGCGGCCGGCGGGGGGCGCGTCGCGGTGGTGTCGGGCGGGGACGCCGGCGTGTTCGGGATGGCCTCGGCGGTGTTCGAGGCGGCCGAGGACCCTGCCTACGTCTCCGTTCCGATCCGGGTGGTCCCCGGCGTGAGCGCCGTCCAGGCGGTGGCGGCACGAGCAGGAGCCCCGATCGGCGCGGACTTCGCGGTGCTCAGCCTGTCGGATCGGCTCAAGGCGTGGTCGGTGATCGAACGCCGGGTCCGGGCGATCGCGGAGGCCGACCTGGTGCTTGCCGTCTACAACCCGCGGTCACGCTCCCGCACGACGCAGCTGGACCGGCTGCGAGAGCTGCTGCTGGAGCACCGCCGGCCGGACACCGTCGTGGTGGTCGGCCGCGATGTCGGCCGGCCCGGCGAATCGCTGGTCCTGACCACCCTGCAGGACCTGGACCCCACGTCGGTCGACATGCGCTGTCTGCTGATCATCGGGTCCTCCAGCACGCGTACGACCGGGAGCGGGCAGGCCTGGACACCCCGCTACGTCGCAGATCCGACGCCCCGCGTCCGACCCGGGTCGTAGAGGTAGGACTCGGCGCCTCGCGGCCCCGGGCTCAGCGCCCATCCGACCAGGATCACCGCGGCTTGGCGCAGCCCGGCGGCCTCCACCCGGTCGGCGATGTCGGACAGCGTGCCGTGCAGCACCAGCTCGGTCGGCTGGGAGGCGTGCGCCACGACCACCACGGGGCAGTCGGAGCCGTAGTGCGGCACCAGTTCCTCAGCGAGCACCCTGGTGCGGGTGACGGCCAGGTGCAGGACCAGGGTCGCGTTGGTGGCGGCGAACGCGGCCAGCCGCTCGCCGGCCGGCATCACGGTGGAGCGGGCCTGGGTCCGGGTGAGCACCACCGACTGGGCCAGCTCCGGCACGGTGAGCTCGCGGCCGATCCGGGCGGCCGCGGCGGCGTAGGCCGGCACCCCCGGGGTCACCTCCCACGGCACACCCGCCGCCTCCAGCCGGCGGGTCTGCTCGTGCAGTGCCGAGTAGATCGACGGGTCACCCGAGCACAGCCGGACGGCGCGCGACCCGGCCCGGTGGGCGGTGACCAGCTCCGCGGTGATCCGGTCCAGGTCGAGGTGCTGGGTGTCCACGAGGCGAGCATCGGGCCGGCAGTGATCGAGCACTTGCCGGTCCAGGTAGGTGCCGGGGTACAGGCAGACGTCGGCGGCCTCGAGCAGGGCGACCGCGCGCAGCGTCAACAGGTCGGCGGCGCCTGGTCCGGCCCCCACGAAGTGCACGGTCACGGCTTGGTCCCCCACCATTGCGTCACGGTCCGGGCCGGCGCCCAGCCGGTGAGCCCGCCGAGCGGAGTGGCGTGCTCGACCGCGATCCGGGTGAGCTCACCGCCGTTTGCCTGGTACACGGCGGCCAGCGCGCTCTCGGTCTGCACGGTGACGCCGTGCGCGACCAGCCGCCCGCCGGGCGGGAGCGCGGCCCAGCAGCGGTCCAGCACCCCCGGCGCGGTGGCGCCTCCACCGACGAACACCGCATCGGGCCGGGGCAGGCCGGCCAGCGCATCCGGCGCCGCGGCGGTGATCACCTGAAGGCCGGGTACGCCCAGGGTGCCGGCGTTTCGGTGAATCCGCTCGGCGCGACGCGGATCGCGTTCCACCGCGACCGCGCGACAGCTGGGGTGTGCGCGCATCCACTCGATCGCGATCGAGCCGGCACCGGCGCCGACGTCCCACAGCAGCTGGCCGGGCTGCGGTGCGAGGCGGGCCAGCGCGGACGCGCGCAGGTCCCGCTTGGTCAGCTGGCCGTCGTGCTCGAACGCGTCGTCGGGCAGCCCGCCCAGCAGGCCGTGTGAGGTGGCACCGACACACTCGAGGGCCAGTACGTGCAACGCGGGCGCGGGCCCGGACCAATCCGCCGCGCTGGTGCGCCGCACGGACTCGTCCGCGGCGCCCAGGTCGGCCAACACGGTCATCGCCGTACCGCCGAACCCACGCTCAACCAGGCCGGCGGCGACCTGGGCGGGGGTGCCGGCGTCGGTCGAGAGGATGAGGATGCGGCGGCCCGGTGCCAGGTGCGTGAACAGCGTGGCGGGGTCGCGGAGCACGTGAACCGTCTCGGCCGGCCAGCCCAACCGGGCGCGGGCCAGCGCGACCGACGACACCGCCGGGACGATGTGCACGCACTCACTGCCGAGCAGGTCGACGAAGGTCGTGCCGATCCCGGCCAGCAGCGGGTCCCCGGAGGCCAACGCCACTACGGCTCCCCGAGACAGCTCCGGCCGCAGCGTGGCGAGCAGTTCGGGCAGCCCGGCTCGCAGCGGCGTTGGGTAGTCGATCCGGCGCTGGCCGCTGGTGACGGGTAGCAGCCCGAGGTGGCGTGCCGAGCCCAGCACGACCTCGGCGGACGACACCAGGGCCCGGGCGGGCTCGGCGAGTCCCGCCCAGCCGTCCGCGCCGATGCCCACCACGTGCAGGGTCACGGCAGGTCACGGTACGCCACTGCGATGGGGTCCTCGGGCGGTACTACACTGCCGTGACCAGGCCCGAGGTGCCCGCGTCGTACCGAACGGAACGACAGCCGAACCGGAACGGTTCCGGCAGGGAGAATCGGGAAGCCGGTGAGAATCCGGCACAGGGCCCGCTGCGGTGACCCGGACCGATCCAAGCGATCCGGGAAGTCCGAAGACCGGCCTCGGAGCCTGCCGGCGTGCGCAGCCGCGTTCGCCGACCAGCTGGCAATGAGTGCGGGAGCCCCGAATGCCACAGCAGTATCCGTTGTCCGCCATCGTCGGCTCCGACGACCTGTTGCTCGCCCTGATCCTCGCGGCGGTCGCGCCGGACGTGGGCGGCGTGCTCGTCCGGGGTGAGAAGGGCACCGCCAAGACCACCGCGGTGCGCGGGCTGGCGGCGGTGCTCCCCCCGATCGAGGTGATCGCCGGCGACCGGTTCTCGTCCGATCCGCGCGATCCTGCGCCGCTGTCGCCGGACGGCCCGTTCGCGGCCGACGCGCCCGTCGAGTGCCGGCCGGTCCGGCTGGTGGAGCTGCCGGTCGGCGCGACCGAGGACCGGGTGCTCGGCTCGCTGCACCTGCAGCGGGCGTTGTCGGAGGGGGTGGCCGAGTACGAGCCGGGGCTACTGGCCCGCGCGCACCGCGGCATTCTCTACGTGGACGAGGTGAACCTGCTGCACGACCACCTGGTGGACGTGCTGTTGGACGCCGCCGCCACCGGGCGGGTCACGATCGAACGGGACGGGGTGTCGGTCGAGCATGCCGCCCGGTTCGTGCTGGTCGGCACGATGAACCCGGAGGAGGGCGAGCTCCGGCCGCAGCTGCTGGATCGGTTCGGCCTGGCGGTGCAGCTGTCCGCCTCCCGCGATCCGCGGTTGCGCGCGGAGGTGATCCGCCGCCGGCTCGCCTTCGATCGCTCGCCGGATGACTTCGCGGCCCGGTTCGCCGCGGACGAGGACCTGCTGCGCGACCGCATCGCCGCCGCGCGTGCCCGGCTCGGCGACGTCGAACTGGACGCGACGACGCTGCTGCGGATCGCCGAGATCTGCTCGGCGTTCGAAGTGGACGGGATGCGCGCCGACATCGTGATGGCACGCACCGCCGCGGCTCACGCCGCGTGGGAGGGACGCAGCCGGATCGGCTCGGGGGATCTGCGGGTGGCGGCGCGACTCGCCCTCCCGCACCGCCGGCGGCGCAACCCGTTCGACGCCCCCGACCTGGACGAGGAGCGGCTGGACGACCTGCTGGAGCAGACCGAACCGGAGCCGGATCCGGACCCCGATCCCGGGCCGCCGTCCGGTGCGCCGGACCCGGGCGAGCAGGGCGCGGGCGAGCAG
>CAZNCE010000037.1:13988-24217 GCA_964571285.1 uncultured Nocardioidaceae bacterium
GGCGACCAAGGCTCAGCGGCCCCGTCGCCGACCGCACCCGACGATCTCGATCCGGACGCGGGCCCGCGGACCGGGCAGCGGCACGTCACCGCCCCGGCGGGGGACCCGTACCGCGCTCGGCTGCTCACCGTCTCCGGGGTGGGCCGTGGTGAGCCCGGGCGGCGATCGCGGGCGCAGACGCAGAGCGGCCGCCGGATCGGCGCCCATCGGCACGGCGCCGGCGGTGGGCTGCACCTGCTCGAGACGGTACGAGCGGCCGCACCCCACCAGCGTGCTCGCGGACGTACCCGCGGCCGGTTGCGGTTCGCGGCCGACGACCTGCGCGTCGCGGTCAAGGAGGGGCGCGAGTCCAACCTGGTGCTGTTCTGCGTCGACGCGTCGGGGTCGATGGCGGCCCACCGGCGGATGGCGGCCGTCAAGACCGCGATCGTCTCGCTGCTCACCGACGCCTACCAGCGCCGGGACAAGGTGGGCCTGGTGACCTTCCGGGGCGGCGCCGCCGAGCTGGCGCTGCCCCCCACCGGCTCGGTGGAGGTGGCCGTCGCCCGGCTGCGGGAGTTGCCCGCCGGTGGCCGTACCCCGCTCGCCGAGGCGCTCACCCGGGTGGCCGAGGTGGTCCGCGTGGAGGCGGTACGCGACCCGCGCCGCCGACCGCTGCTGGTGCTGGTCACTGACGGCCGCGCGACCCACGGCCCTGACCCGCTGCTGCGGGCGCACCGCGCCGCCGCCGAGCTGGGCCGCACCGGGCTGTGCTCGGTGGTCATCGACTGTGAGACCGGGCGGTTCCGGATGGGGCTGGCGGCCCGCCTGGCCGAGCTGCTCAACGGCGAGTTGGTCAGCGTCGCCGACGTCGACGAGTCCGCGCTGACCAGCGCCGCGCGGCAGGTCTCCGGGGGTGCGGCCTGATGGCGAAGGGACAGCCTCCGGTCGTCCCGGACGACGGGTTGACCACCAGGCAGCGCCGCAACCAGCCGCTGCTGATCGTCAACACCGGCGACGGGAAGGGCAAGTCGACCGCCGCGTTCGGGCTGGCCCTGCGCGGCTGGAACCAGGGCTGGGACATCGGCGTGTTCCAGTTCGTGAAGTCCGCCAAGTGGCGGATCGGCGAGCAGACCGTCCTCGAGCGGCTCGGCGCACTGCACAAGCAGACCGGCGAGGGGGGACCGGTCGAGTGGAACAAGATGGGCGCGGGCTGGTCCTGGTCGCGCAAGCAGGGCACCGAGGCAGACCACGCCGAGGCGGCCCGCGAGGGCTGGGCCGAGGTGAAGCGGCGGCTGACGGCGCAGCGGCACGACCTGTACCTGCTGGACGAGTTCACCTACCCGATGGAGTGGGGCTGGGTCGACGTCGACGACGTGCTGTCCACGCTGTCCGAACGGCCCGGGCATCAGCACGTGGTGATCACCGGCCGCCGGGCACACCCACGGCTGGTCGAGCTGGCCGGGCTGGTCACCGAGATGGTCGTGGTCAAGCATCCGTTCCAGGCCGGCCAGAAGGGGCAGAAGGGCATCGAGTGGTGAGGCTGCCCCGGCTGGTGATCGCCGCCCCGGCATCCGGCCACGGCAAGACCACCGTCGCGACCGGGATCATGGCCGCGCTGCGGCGCCGGGGGCTCGTGGTCAGCGGCCACAAAGTCGGGCCGGACTACATCGACCCGGGCTACCACCGGCTGGCCACCGGGCGACCCGGCCGCAACCTGGATCCGTTCCTGGTCGGCGCGGAGCGACTGGTGCCGCTGCTGCTGCACGGCGCCGAGGATGCCGACATCGCCGTCGTGGAAGGGGTGATGGGGCTCTACGACGGGCAACTCGGTGGGTCCGGCTTCGCCTCCACAGCCCACGTCGCCGCCGCCACCGGCAGCCCGGTGGTGCTGGTCGTGGACATCTCGCACGCGTCCCGGTCGATCGCCGCGGTGGTCCACGGGATGCGGACGTTCGACCCGAGGGTGCGGATCGCCGGTGTGGTGCTCAACAAGGCCGGATCGGACCGGCACGCCGGCGAGGTGCTGGACGCGCTCGCCCCGGCCGGCCTGCCCGCGCTGGGTGTGTTGCACCGCGACGACGGGATCGTCGCCCCGTCCCGTCACCTCGGCCTGGTGCCCGTCGCCGAGCGACCGAGCGCACAGGCCGCGCTGGACGTGCTGGCCGACCGGATCGAGGCCGGCCTGGATCTGGACCGGCTGCTGGCGCTGGCCGCGGAGGCCGACGACCTCGACGCCACGCCCTGGGAGCCGTCGACGGAGGTCGCGGCACCGCCGCAGGTCCCGCGCCCGACGGTGGCGGTGGCGGGCGGCCGCGCCTTCACCTTCCGGTACGCCGAGACCGAGGAGCTGCTGCGGGCAGCCGGCTGCGACATCGCCGTGTTCGACCCGCTGCACGACGAGGAACTGCCGCCCGGCACCCGGGCGCTGTACCTCGGCGGCGGCTTCCCGGAGGTACACGCCGGCGAGCTGTCCCGCAACCACCGGCTGCGCAAGGAACTGCTGGAGGCGGTCGCGGCCGGGGTGCCCACGGTCGCCGAGTGCGCCGGCCTGCTGTACCTGTGCCGGACCCTCGACGGCCGGCCGATGGTGGGTGCGCTCGCGGCCGACGCCACCATGACGCCCCGCCTCACCCTCGGCTACCGGACCGCGGTCGTGCCGGACGACCAGCTTGCCGGTCCGGCCGAGACCCGCGTACGCGGTCACGAGTTCCACCGCACGCTGGTCACCCCGGAGCACGGTGATCCGGCCGCTTACCTGGTCGACCAGGGGTCGCACGGGTTCGGTTCCGCCAGCCTGACCGCGTCGTACCTGCATGTGCACTGGGCCGGGCATCCGCAGCTCGCGGAGCGCTTCGCCGCGGCCGCGCGAGCCTTCGACCGCGGGGCTGCGGCACCCGCGCCACCGCCGTTGCCGACGGCACCGCCAGTGGTCCCGCTGCTGCATCACGGGGACCGCGAGCTGGCCGCGGGACTGGCCGACTTCGCCGTGAACGTGCATCCCGCCGGACCACCGGGGTGGCTCCTGGAGGCGATCGGGTCCTCGCTCACCCAGGCGACGGCCTACCCGGACTCCGACGCGGCGGAAGCCGCCGTAGCGGCTCGGCACGGCCGGGATCGGGACGAGGTGCTGGCCACCGCCGGAGCGACCGAGGCGTTCACGCTGATCGCACGGGCCCGGCCGTGGCGTCGGCCGGTGGTGGTGCACCCGCAGTTCACCGAGCCGGAGGCGGCGCTGATCGCCGCCGGGCACGACCCCGACCGGGTGATCTGCCGCGCCGAGCAGGACTTCGCGCTGCCGGTCGGGGAGGTCCCCGACGACGCCGACCTGGTGGTGGTGGGCAACCCCACGAACCCGACGGCGGTGCTGCACCCGGACCAGGTGCTGCGGTCGCTGCTCCGGCCGGGCCGCACCGTTGTCGTCGACGAGGCCTTCCTCGACACCGTGCCCGGAGAACCGGAGAGCCTGGCGTCCACGGCCGCCCCGGGTCTGCTGGTCGTTCGCAGCCTCACCAAGCTGTGGTCGATCCCCGGCATCCGCGCGGGATACGTCCTCGGCGACCCCGGGCTGGTCGCCGACCTGCGTCGGCAGCAGCCGCCCTGGTCGGTGTCCGGGCCGGCGACCGCGGCGATCACCGCGGTCGTCACGCCGCGGGGGGCCGAGGAGCAGCGCAACCGGGCCGCGCAGCTGGCCCGCGACCGGACCCGGCTCGCCGCCGGACTGGACCGGCTCGGCGTCCGTCACGTACCCGGCGCCGGGGCGTTCGTGCTGGCCCGCGTCCCGCCAGGAACCCATGCCCTGCTGAGAAAACGCGGCTTCGCCGTGCGCCGCTGCGACACGTTCCCCGGGCTGGGCGACGGCTGGATCCGGGTCGCGGTGCGGCCGCCGGCACAGACCGAGCCACTGCTGGCCGCGCTCGCCGAGGTCGTTGCGCTGGCCGACGTCGCCGAGGCCGCGCCGACGTCCCGTGCTGCCGCTCGGCCGGAACCGGCTCGGGTACGGCCGCTCGGCGATGTCGTGCTGGTCGGGGCCGGTCCCGGCGACCCCGAGCTGATGACGCTCGGGGGCCGGGCCGCGCTGGCCCGCGCCGACGTGGTGCTGTGTGACCGACTGGTGCCGCCGCAGGCCCTCGGCTGGACCCGGCCGGACGCCGAACTGCTCGACGTCGCCAAGCTGCCGGGCGGTCCCGCCACACCGCAGGACGAGATCAACCGGGTGCTGATCGAGCAGGCGCGGGCGGGCCGCCGGGTCGTCCGGCTCAAGGGCGGCGACAGTTTCGTCTTCGGGCGCGGCGGGGAGGAGTTGCTGGCCTGCGCGGAGGCCGGTGTCTGCGTCCGGGTGATCCCCGGAGTGACGTCGTCGGTGAGCGTCCCCGCGCTGGCCGGCATCCCCGTGACCCACCGCGGCCTGAGCCAGGGCTTCGCGGTGGTCTCGGGTCACGTCCCACCGGGGCACCCGGACTCGACCATCGACTACCGGGCGCTGGCCGCGGCCGGCACCACGATCGTGGTGCTGATGGGCGTCCGTACCCTCCCCGCGATCGCATCGGCGCTGACCGGCGCGGGCCTCGACCCGGCGACCCCGGCGGCGGTGGTGGCCGACGGCGGGCTGCCGAGCCAGCGCATCGTGACGGGCACGGTCGCGAGCATCGGCGCGGACGCCAACGCGGCAGGGGTACGGCCGCCCGCCGTCACGGTGATCGGGGCGGTGGCGGGCCTCGGCCCGTCCGCGGACCCGAAACGTGGACCGGACGATTGACCGGGGCACCTGCGCCGCTGATAGCGTGAGCCCGACCCTGGTCGAGGAAGCCGGTGCAACTCCGGCGCAGTCGCGCTACTGTGACACCCGCCCACGGACCGGAACGGCCGCGAGCGGGTGAAGCCAGACCCGACGCCAGGGATCGCCCAGCAGATGGGACGCACGTATCCCTGAGGAGGCCTTCACATGAGTCAGTCCGTTCCCGCTACCCCGCAGATCGGGGTTGCCACCATCCCGCTCCGCCAGATCGCCCCGTGGGCAGTCTTGTTCGGCCTGTTGTCGCTGATCGTGCTGTTCCTGGTCAGCACCGACCAGGGGGCGGTGAGCATCCCGGCCGGCACCGCGATCCACGAGTGGGTGCACGACGGTCGGCACCTGCTCGGGTTCCCCTGTCACTGATCGCAGCAGCCCACCCCACACCTCACCTCTCCTGCCGCCGGCCGGTCGTACGGCCGCTGCAAGCACTCCGAACGGACTTTCATGAACGCACGCAACTTCTTGATCCGGGGTCTGCTGGCCGGGCTGATCGCCGGCCTGGCCGCCTTCGTCGTCGGCAACGTGTTCGGCGAACCCTCTATCGACACCGCGATCTCCATCGAGGAGGCCGGTTCGGCCGCCGTGGCACCAGTGCACGAGGCGGCCGCGGACCACTCTGCCGGCTCCGACGACGCGGACGCGGCCGGACACAGCCACGCCGAAGGCGCCGAGGTCTCCCGCACCACCCAGAAGACCTGGGGCATGGCAACCGCCATGATCGCGGTCGGTCCGGCCGTCGGCGGGATCATCGCCTTGGTGTCGGCGGCGATGGTCGGCCGGATGGGCCGGTTGCGGCCCGCACAGTCCACCGCCGTGGTCGCCTTGATCGGGTTCGTCTCGGTGTCGCTGGTGCCGTTCCTGAAGTACCCCGCGAACCCACCCGCGGTCGGCAGCGAGGACACCATCGGCTCGCGCACCGGTCTGTTCTTCCTATACCTGTTGGTCTCTGTCGTCGCGGCCTGCGCGGCGGTCGCGCTCAGCCGCTACCTGCTTCGCACCCTCGGACCACTCGAGTCCGTGGTGATCGGCGCCGGGGCGTACCTGGCCGTCGTGGTGATCGCCGGGCACGCGCTGCCCACGGTCAACGAGATCGGCGACTTCCCCGGCGACACGCTGTGGTACTTCCGGCGCGCGTCGATGCTCACGCTGGCCACACTGTGGGCCGTGCTGGGCGTGGCCCTGACCGGGTTGGTAGGGCGGCTGTACGACCGGGAGACCAGGGTGGCCGAGCGTCGCGACCTGGCCGCCAGCCTGTGACCGGCTCGCCCCGCCCGGTCGCGCCGCCGTCCGCGTCGGTGCTGGCGGAGGCCACGGCCCGGCTGGACGCGCTCGCCGTACCGCTCGGGGCATTGGGGAGGCTCGGGGAGCTCGGTGCCTGGTTGGCGGCGGCCCAGGGCAGGGTGCCTCCGCAGCCGGTCGATCGCGTGCATGCCGTGGTCTTCGTGGGGGATCACGGCGTCGCGGAGCACGGCGTCTCGGCCTACCCGAAGGCCATCACCGCGGCGATGTTGCGCAGTCTCGTCGAGGGACAGGCGGGGGTCTGCGTGCTCGCCCGGCAGCACGACGTGCGGCTGCGCGTCCTGGACCTGGCAGTCGACGACGACAGCCAGGAGGTGCCCGCACAGGTGACCGCGTTCAAGGTTCGGCGCGCCAGCGGCGCGATCCAGCTCGAGGATGCGCTGAGCCGGGCCGAGGCGGAGCAGGCGGTCGCAGCCGGCCGCACGGTGGCCGATCAGGAGCTGACCGACGGTGCGCAGCTGCTGGTCGCCGGGGACATGGGGATCGGCAACACGACGCCGGCCGCGGCCCTGATCGCGGCCGCGTACGGCCTGCCCGCGTTCGAGGTGACCGGCCGAGGCACCGGGATCGACGACGACGGCCTGGCCCGCAAGACCGCGGTGATCCAGCAGGCCCTGGACCGGGTCGCTGCGCACGACCTGCACGACCCGGTGAATCTGCTGGCCGCTCTGGGCAGCGCCGACATCGCTGCCGCCGCGGGGTTCATGGCGGCGGCCGCCGCGGCCGGGACCCCCGTGCTGCTGGACGGGCTGATCGCGGTCGCCGCCGCGACGATGGCCGACCGGCTGGCTCCCGGCGCAGCGGCCTGGTTCGTGGGTGGGCACCGGTCCACCGAGCCGGCCCAGTCGATCGCGCTGGACAAACTCGGCGTCACGCCACTGCTCGACCTCGGCCTGCGGCTGGGTGAGGGCAGCGGGGCGCTCGCCGCGGTCCCGCTGGTCCGGTCCGCAGCGCTGTTGCTGCGCGAGGTCGCGCTGCTGGCCGAACTCGGCTGAGATGAGCCGCACGCTCGGGCTGGTCACCGGCTTCGTCGCCGACCGGCTGCTCGGGGATCCGTGGGACTTCCACCCGGTGGCCGGGTTCGGTCGCTGCGCCGCGGTCCTGGAGCGACGCTGGTACGCCGACCGGCGGCTGGCCGGGATCGGGTTCACCACGGCCCTGGTCGGCGCGGCCGTGGCGGTGGGCGGAGCGGGCGAGCGGCTCACCCGGCCCCATCCCCGGACGCACACCGTGCTGACTGCAGCCTGCGTCTGGGCGGTCCTCGGCGGCCGGTCCCTGGGACGCGAGGCGGCCGTCGTCTCGGACCGGCTGAACGCCGGCGACCTGGCTGGGGCGCGATCCCGGGTGACCCACCTCGTCGGCCGCGACGCCCGCGGGCTGTCCCCGGACGAGGTCGCCCGGGCGACGGTCGAATCGGTGGCCGAGAACACCGCCGACGCCGTGGTCGCTCCACTGCTGCTCGGCGGGCTGCTCGGCATGCCCGGACTGCTGGGCTACCGGGCGGCGAACACCCTGGACGCGATGGTCGGTCACCGCTCCCCCCGCTACCGGCGGTTCGGCTGGGCCTCGGCTCGGCTGGACGACGCGCTCAACCTGGGGCCGTCGCGAATCACCGCCGGGCTGGCGGCCGGACTCGCCCCGCTGGTCGGGGGGCGCCCAGCAGACGCGATCGGCGCGTGGCGACGCGACGCCTCGGCACATCCGAGCCCGAACGCCGGGCCGGTGGAGGCCGCGTTCGCCGGCGCCCTACGGGTCCGGCTCGGAGGCAGCAACGTCTACGACGGGCGGGTGGAGCACCGGGGCGGGCTCGGCTCCGGACCGGCGCCGGGGGTCGACGACATCACCTTGTCCATCCGTCTCGCGACGGCCGTCGACTGGGCGGCCCTCTGGCTGGCTGCCGGGCTTACGCTCGTACCCGGCGCTGCCCGATTCCGGAGTTCGTCTGCGCGGCGCTCGCGGACGCGCGTGCGTTGACCTGACCTGGGTTTGGTGGCGCGGGACCACGGTCCACGAGCGGTGGCACCTTCGCTGGCGGAACGCCGCGTGCTCAGCCCTTCCGATCGAGTCGAGCAGGCGCCGCCCTCGGGTGATCGTCCGGCCCGCAGCCGTTGACGGAAAGCAGTCGGGTCTAGGCACGCGAATCGCGAGCATGCTTCCGGGCCTGCGCTCGTATCCAGGTTGCGGCCGCGGCGGGATCGCTGACCGTGTGCATCACGGCCGGGGCCGGCCGGCGGCGGATCACCACCACGGGGATCTCCAGCTCGGCGGCGGCCTGCAGCTTCGGCCAGGTGTAGCTGCCACCGGAGTCCTTGGTGACGAGCACATCGACGCCATGCCCCGTGCACAGCGCCCGCTCCCCCGCCAGGTCGTACGGCCCCCGGCTGGTCACCAGCGTCCAGGCCACCGGCAGCTCCAACGCGGGGACGTCCACCACCCGCACCAGCACGGCGTGTCCGGACAACGGACCGACGAAGCCCGCCAACTCCTGCCGACCCACGGTGAGGAACGGGCGACGGCCGAGCCGGGCGGCGAGCCTGGCCGCGGCGGCGTGGTCGTCCACCCAGTGCCACGTCTGCGAGCCTGGAGCCGTGGACCAGCCGGGCCGCTCCAGCCGCAACAGCGGCACACCGGCAGCGGCACAGGCCGCCACCGCGTTGGCCGTCATGCCTTCCGCGAACGGATGTGTCGCATCGACCACGGCGGAGACGGCCCGCTCGGTCAGGAAAGCGACCAGTCCGCCGACTCCGCCGAAGCCGCCGATCCGGACCGGGCCGACCGGGAGCCGTGGCTTGTCCACCCGACCGGCCAGCGAGGACACGAACTCGACGCCGTCGCGGTCCAGGAGCTCCGCCAGCACCCGCGCCTCCGACGTACCACCCAACACCAGGACGGTCATCGCGCCGCCCCGGGAGGCAGCAACGGCAGGGCGGGCGGGGGACCGTCGCTGATCAGCGCGGCGAGCGCGTCCAGGTCGAGGTGCCGTTCGAGCAGGTCGGCCAGCAGGTCGATGCGCGCCTGCCGAGCGGCCGGGAAGCTCACTCCGGTCGGAACGCGGTCCCGCCCGGCCGCGGCGCCCACCACCGCCAGGAAAGCCGCCCGGAAGCCGTCCGCCTCGAGGGTGCCGTGCCACATCGTGCCGAACACCTGGTCGTTGCGGGCGCCGCCGGCGAATCCCGCGACGGCCCCCGAGACGACGCCGTGGTGGATCTCGTAGCCGGACACCGGGACACCCGACCAGGCGTCCTGGCACAGCCGCAGCGTCTTGCCCGGCGCGAACACCGTCTCCGTGTCGAGCAGCCCAAGGCCGTCGACGACGGCGCCGGTCCCGCTCTCGACGCCGTCCGGGTCGGCCAGCGTCCGGCCGAGCATCTGGAACCCGCCGCAGATGCCCAGCACCGGCCGGCCGCCGGCTGCATGCTCGAGCACGGCGCGGTCCAGGCCGCGTCGCCGCAGCCAGTCCAGGTCGGCGATCGTGGACCGGGTGCCGGGCAGCACGACCAGGTCCGCGTCGGCCAGGTCGGCCGGCCGGGCGGCGAACCGCACGTCCACGTCGGGCTCCAGCCCGAGTGCGTCCAGGTCGGTGAAGTTGCTGATCCGCGGGAACCGGATCGCTGCCACCCGCAGCGGGTCGCCGGTCGATGCCGTGCGGGCGGTCACGTCGAGGCCGTCCTCGGAGTCCAGCCACACGTCCTTGCTCCACGGCAGCACACCGAGCACGGGGCGGCCGGTCATCCGGGTGAGCTCGGCGTTGGCCGGCGCCAGCAGGGACTCGTCGCCGCGGAACCTGTTCACCACGAACCCGCCGACCAGCCGCTGGTCGGCGGCCTCCAGCAGGGCCACGGTGCCGTAGAACGCGGCGTAGACGCCGCCGCGATCGATGTCGCCGACCACCACGACGGGGATGTCCGCGTGCCGGGCGAGGCCGAGGTTGACGTAGTCGTGCGCCCGCAGGTTGATCTCGGCCGGGCTGCCCGCGCCCTCGCACACCACCACGTCGAACCGGCTGCGCAGGTCGTCGTACGCCGCGAACGCGGCCTCCCTGAGCACCGTCCGCCCGCCGGTGAACTCGTGCGCCGCGATCTCCCCGGCGGGCCGCCCGTGCACCACCACGTGGCTGCGCCGGTCGCTGCCGGGCTTGAGCAGCACCGGGTTCATC
>CAZNCE010000038.1:0-6030 GCA_964571285.1 uncultured Nocardioidaceae bacterium
GCCGCGCTGGATGTCGCAGATCACCAGCGGCAGCTCGGTCATCACCGCCAGCCCGATGGTCTCCGACTTCAGCGCGATGCCGGGGCCCGAGGTCGTGGTCACGCCGAGCGAACCGCCGAACGACGCCCCCAGCGCCGCCGCGACGCCGGCGATCTCGTCCTCGGCCTGGAAGGTGGTCACGCCGAACCGCTTGTGCTTGCTCAGCTCGTGCAGGATGTCGGAGGCCGGGGTGATCGGGTACGACCCCAGGAACAGCGGCAGCCCGGACCGTCGCGACGCGGCGATCAGCCCGTAGGCGAGCGCCAGGTTGCCGGTGATGTTGCGGTAGGTGCCGGCCGGCAGCGGGGCCGGCTTGATCTCGTAGGAGACCGCGAACGCCTCGGTCGTCTCGCCGAAGTTCCAGCCCATCCGGAACGCGGTGACGTTCGCGTCGCGGATCTGCGGGTTCTTGGCGAACCGGCGCTGCAGGAACGCGATCGTCGGCTCCACCGGCCGGCCGTACAGCCACGACAGCATGCCCAGCGCGAACATGTTCTTGGCCCGGGACGCGTCCTTGCGGGTCAGCCCGAACTCGGCCACCGCGTCCACGGTCAGCTTGGTCAGGTTGATCGGGTGCACCTGGTAGGCGTCCAGGCTCTCGTCCTCGAGCGGGTTCTCCGCGTAGCCGGCCCGGCTCAGGTTGCGGGTGGTGAAGTCGTTGGTGTCGACGATGATCGTCGCGCCCTTGGGCAGGTCGGCGATGTTGGCCTTGAGCGCGGCCGGGTTCATCGCGACCAGTACGTCCGGCGCGTCCCCCGGGGTCAGGATGTCGTGGTCGGCGAAGTGCACCTGGAACGACGACACGCCCGGCAGCGTGCCGGCGGGTGCACGGATCTCCGCGGGGAAGTTCGGCAGGGTGGACAAGTCGTTGCCGAAGGCGGCGGTCTGCTGGGTGAACCGGTCACCGGTCAGTTGCATGCCGTCCCCGGAGTCGCCGGCGAACCGAATGATGACACGGTCCAACTGCCGGACCTGTTTCTCCACAGTGACGCCCTCCTCGACTCCATGCTACGGCTGCGGGGGCGTCGCTAAAGGAACGTGTCCACATTCACACGGTGATTCGTCCGGGATTTCCGGCCGGGACGCACAGCGGGGTCACACCCCGGGCGCGGCCCCGGTGCGGCCGCTACCGTGGGGTGGTGCGGAGGCTCGGCGAGCTGCCGGGACCGCAGGCGCTGCCGGTGGCCGGTGACGCGCTGCGGTTCCGCCGCGACCGGCTGGGCTTCCTGACCGGCTGCGCCCGCGAGTACGGCGACGCGGCGCGGTTCCGGATCGGCCCGGTCGGCGTGGTGCTGCTCTCTCATCCCGACGCGGTACGCGACGTGCTCAGCGGCCGGCAGCACGACTTCGCCAAGAGCCCGGTGCTGCAACGGGCCCGGATCGTGCTCGGGGACGGCCTGCTGACCAGCGAGGGCGAGGCGCACCGATCCGCCCGCGCGCTGATCCAGCCGGCGTTCCACCCGCGGCGGGTCGCCGGCCAGGCCGCCCAGATGGCCGAGATCGCCCGCCGCCGCGTGCACGCCTGGCCGCCCGGACGCCCGATCGACGTGCATGCGGAGACCGTGCGCACGACGCTCACCGTGGCCGGGCGCACCCTGTTCGGCACCGACTTGGACGAGGACGTGGCGGTGGTGTCCGGCGCGCTCACCGACCTGCTGTCGGCCTATGGCGTGCTGATGCTGCCCGCCGGTCCGTTGTTGGCGCAGCTGCCGCTCACCAGGCAGCGGCTGCGCCGCGGCGCCGCCGCCCTGCACCGGCTCACCGACCGGCTGCTCGACGAGCGCGCGGCGGCCGACCAGGCCGGCGGCCCGGCGGACCCCGGTGACCTGCTGTCGCTGTTGCGCTGCGCCGGCCCCGACGGGGCAGGTCCGAACGGCGCCGCTGATCGGGTCGGCCCACCCGCCCGCGAAGGGGCCCGGCGGGACGAGCGGCAGTGGGCCCGCGACCAGGTGGTGACCCTGCTGCTGGCGGGCCACGAGACCACGGCCAACGCGCTGGCCTTCGCGTGCCACCTGCTGGCCCGTGACCAGGACGTGCAGCGCGAGGTGGCCGAGGAGGTGCTCTCGGTGTGCGGGCCGGACGGGGTGCCGGGGGCCGCGGACGTGGAGCGGCTGCCGTCGGTGCGTGCGGTCCTCGCCGAGACCCTGCGGCTGTTCCCGCCGTCGTGGGCGATGGGTCGCCAGGCGCTGGTCTCCACCGAGCTCGGCGGGGTGGAGCTGCCGCGGGGGACCGTGGTGGTCGTCTCGCAGTGGGTGGTGCACCGCGACGGTCGCTGGTGGCCCGAGCCGCACCGCTTCGACCCGTCGCGGTTCGCGTCCGGTTCCGTCCCGCTGCCCCGGTTCAGCTACTTCCCGTTCGGCGGCGGCACCCGGCGGTGCATCGGCGAGGGCTTCGCCTGGACCGAAGGGATCCTCACGCTGGCGACGATCCTGGCGAAATGGCGCCTGCGGCCCATCCCGGGCCGCCGGCCGAGGTTGGACCCGCTGGTGACGCTGCGGCCGCGCGGCGGCGTCTGGCTCGTCCCCGAACCGGCGCGAAATCCCTAGACTCGGCCCCGTGGGCGCGTTCTACGAGTCGTACCTCCCGGTGCTCGGCATCGTCGTCGTGGGGGCCGGCCTCGTTGCGTTGATGTTCGGCGCCAACCGGCTGTTGTCGCCGTACCGGCCGAGCCCGGAGAAGCTGATCACCTACGAGTCCGGCGTCGACCCGGTGGGCGAGGGCTGGGCACAAGCCCATGTCCGCTACTACGTCTACGCGTTCTTGTACGTGGTGTTCGCGGTGGACGCCGCGTTCTTGTTCCCCTGGGCGACCGTGTTCGCCGAGCTCGGGTGGACGGTGGTGGTGGAGATGGCGGTGTTCATCGGGTTCCTCGCCGTCGGCCTGGTGTACGCCTGGCGCAAGGGGGTGCTGACGTGGACATGAGCACCGGTACCCCAGCCAACCCCACCGCCGGCCACAGCGCCGGCCCCACCGCCGGCCCGGCCGCTGCGCCGGCGACGGCCCCGACCGCGGACCGACCGGCCAGGACGCAGCGTGGACCGGTGGACCTGGGCATGCCGGAGAGCCACCCGCACGGGTCGGTGGGCTCGCTCTCGCGACTGGCCCCGGAGCCCGCGCGGTTCGTGCTCAACTGGGGTCGCCGGTACTCGCTGTGGGTGTTCAACTTCGGCCTGGCCTGCTGCGCGATCGAGTTCATCGCCACGTCGATGGCCCGGCACGACTTCATCCGGCTCGGCGTGATCCCGTTCGCCCCCGGACCGCGGCAGGCCGACCTGATGGTGGTCTCCGGCACCGTCACCGACAAGATGGCGCCGGCGGTGCGGCGGCTGTACGAGCAGATGCCGGATCCGAAGTACGTGATCTCGTTCGGGTCCTGCGCCAACTCCGGCGGGCCGTACTGGGACTCGTACTGCGTCACCAAAGGCGTCGACCAGGTCATCCCGGTCGACGTGTACGTCCCCGGGTGCCCGCCGCGCCCGGAGGCGCTGCTGCAGGGCATCGTGCACCTGCAGGACAAGATCGCCGCCGAGTCGATGGCCCAGCGCTACCCGGCGCCGCGGCGGCGTCGATCCGTCGGCTCGCTGCTGCGCGGCCTGGTCACGCCGGAGGACGGCTGATGCACTGGCCGGACCGGGTCCGCGAGGTGCTCGGTGACTGCGACGAGGGGTTCGGTCCGCTCACCGTCGAGGTGTCGTCCGACGACTGGGCCGCGGCGGTGGGCCGCGCCCGTGACGAGCTCGGGTGCGGGTTCTTCGACTGGCTGTCCGCGGTGGACGAGCTGGCCGAGGGCTTCTCGGTGGTGTGCCACCTGGCCGCGCTGCCCGGCGCCTCCGGCGGCGAAGCGTCCCCGGTGCGGCACCTGCTGCTGCGCACCCGGGTACCGCGGGAGCGGCCGTCGCTGGCGACGGTGACCGACCTCTTCCACGGCGCCGCCTGGCACGAGCGGGAGACCGCGGAGATGTTCGGCATCGCGTTCACCGGCGGCCCGGCGGCCGACCCGGAGGGCAGCCACCTGCTGCTGCCCGAGGAGTTTGAGGGACACCCGCTGCGCAAGGAGTTCGTGCTCGCCTCCCGGGTGGTCAAGCCGTGGCCGGGCGCCAAGGAGCCGGGGGAGTCCGATGCCGGTGGGTCGCCGTCGCGCCGGCGGATGCGGCCCCCGGGCGTACCCGAGCCGGAGCAGTGGGGTCCGCGCCCGCCGGCGAGCGAGCGGCCGGACCCGTTGGCCCACGCGGTGCCGGGACGCCCGGCCCGGCGCACCCCGCGCAAGCGCGCCGGTGGCGACCGTGGTGGCGGTGGGGGCGAAGGCGGGGCCGGGGATGCCTGAGTGGCTGGACGTTCTCATGCGCGTGGTGCTCGTGCTCGCGGCCTTCCTGCTGCTGCCGCTGCTCGTCGGGCAGACCGAGCACAAGGTGATGGCGCACATGCAGAGCCGGGTGGGGCCGATGTACGCGGGCGCCTTCCACGGCTGGGCGCAGCTGGTCGCCGACGGGGTCAAGTTCGTGCAGAAGGAGGACGTGGTCCCGGCCGCGGCCGACCGGACGGTCTTCAAGCTGGCCCCGGCGGTGGCGCTGCTGCCGTACCTGGTCGCGTTCATCGCGATCCCGATCGCGCCCGGAGTGGTCGGGGTGGACCTGGATCTCGGGCTGTTCTTCGTGCTCGCGGTGATGAGCGTCGGCGTGCTCGGGTCGCTGATGGCCGGCTGGGCAAGTGCGAACAAGTACAGCCTGCTCGGCGGGTTGCGGGTGGCGGCGCAGCTGATGTCGTACGAGCTGCCTTTCGTGCTGGCCGCGGTGAGCCCGGCGGTGGCCGCGGGGACGCTGTCGCTCACCGGGATCGTGGAGCAGTGGCAGTGGTGGTGGCTGCTGTGGCAGCTTCCCGGGCTGGTGGTGTTCTTCGTGGCCGGGCTGGCCGAACTGCAGCGGCCGCCGTTCGACATGCCGGTGGCGGACGCGGAGATCGTGTTCGGGCCCTACACGGAGTACACCGGGCTGCGGTTCGCGTTGTTCCTGCTGTCGGAGTACGCCGGCATCGTGCTGCTGGCCGGGCTGACCACCGTGCTGTTCCTGGGCGGTTGGGCCGGGCCGGCGCCCGAGGCGCTGGGCTGGCTGTGGACGCTGGTGAAGGTCGGCGTGGTGTCGTTCTGCGTGATCTGGGTGCGGGTGGCCTTCCCGCGGATGCGCGAGGACCAGTTGCAGAGCCTGGCCTGGAAGGTGCTGGTGCCGCTGGCGCTGCTGCAGCTCGCGCTCACCGCGGTCGTGGTGGTCGTGTGATGAGGTGGACCGGATGAGCGATGCAGCGGGCGACGGCGACACCGGGCGGGATGGTGTGGACCGGGAGGGCCGGGATGTCGTGGACCGGGGTGGAGTCGGCCGGGTCGGCCTGGGCTGGGGGAAGGGGCTGCTGGACGGGCTGAAGGTCACCTGGCAGAACCTGACGCGGCGGTCGGTGACCGCGCAGTACCCCGACGCGCTGCCCGAGCTGCCGCCGCGCTCGCGTGGGGTGATCGCGCTGATCGAGGAGAACTGCACCGTCTGCATGCTGTGCGCCCGGGAGTGCCCGGCCTGGTGCATCTACATCGATTCGCACAAGGAGACGGTGCCGCCGGCGGAGGAGGGCGGCCGCGAGCGCAGCCGCAACGTGCTGGACCGGTTCGCGATCGACTTCTCACTGTGCATGTACTGCTCGATCTGCATCGAGGTGTGCCCGTTCGACGCGATCCACTGGACGCCGGAGTTCGAGTACTCCGAGTTCGACATCCGCGACCTCACCCATGAGAAGGACCGGCTGCGGGACTGGATGTGGACGATGCCGCCGCCGCCCGCCCTGGAGACCGGTGCCGCCGAACCGAAGGAACTGGAGACCGCCCGCAAGGCGGTCGCCCGGGACTCCGCGCCCGATCGGGCCGGCTCCGGTCCGGCTGCTGGTGGGGCCACTGGTGCGGACCGTCCGCGGCGTACCCCGTCGGCGGACCGCCCGCGGCGTACTCCCCGG
>CAZNCE010000038.1:6130-24135 GCA_964571285.1 uncultured Nocardioidaceae bacterium
ACTCCCCGGGCCGAGCCTGGTCCGGAGCCGGAGAGTCCGAGCGGGCCGGACGGCACGGGCGGGTCGGACGGCAAGGGCGGGTCGGACGGCCAGGGGGAGCAGGGGTGAGCACGGTCGAGGTGCTGTTCGCCCTGCTCGGACTGGTGGCGGTCGGCGCCGGCTTGCTGGTGGTCACGACCGACCGGCTGGTGCACTCCGCGCTGTGGCTGGTGGTGTCGCTGGGCTCGCTGGCCGGGTGCTATCTGCTGCTCGGCGCCGAGTTCGTCGCCTGGATGCAGATCCTGATCTACGTCGGCGCGATCGTGGTGCTGCTGCTGTTCGCGCTGATGCTGACCAGGGCGCCGACCGGGGCCAGCCTGGGGCTGACCGGTCGCAACCGGCCGCTGGCCGCGGCGGTCGCCGTGCTGGTGGCGGCCGGGTTGGTCACGACGGTCGTCGCCGGCTTCCGTGATGTGCGGGTGGACCTGGAGGGGTCGACCGTCGGCTCGGCAGGTGCGATCGGCGATGCGTTGTTCCGCAACTGGGTGCTGCCCTTCGAGCTGCTGAGCGTGCTGCTGCTGGCCGCGCTGGTCGGCGCCATCGTGCTGTCCCGGGCAACCGACCGTTCGTCACCGGCGGCCGGTCGTTCGGCACGGGGACGCAGCGTGCCGAACGGCGAACGCAACGGGGACGCCCGATGAGGCTGCTGTTCCCGCTGGTCGTATCCGCGCTGCTGTTCTCCGTCGGCACCTACGGCGTGCTGGCCCGGCGCAACGCCGTGCTGGTGCTGATGGGCGTGGAGCTGATGCTGAACGCGGTCAACCTCAACCTGGTGGCGTTCGACCTCTATCTGCGCGATGTGGTGCACTCCGGCCAGCTGTTGACCCTGTTCGTGATCGTGATCGCCGCCGCGGAGGTCGGCCTGGGGCTCGCGATCGTGCTGATGATCTTCCGCACCCACCGCCGGATCGACGTCGACACGCTGCGCGAGGTGGCTGACTCCGACGCCGTCGACGAGCAGATCGCGCTCGACACCAGGATGTGGACCGCGGCGCTGCCGGCCGACCGGGGGGACGCGTGAACCCCGGCTGGCTGGTCGTGGTCCCCGCGATCGGCGTCGCCGTCGTGCTCGCGCTCGGCCACCGGGACCCCGGCGGACGTACCCCCGCGTGGACCGGCGCCGGGGTCGGAGTGGTCACCTGGCTGCTCGGCCTCGGGGTCGCGATCCCGGCGCTCGCGTCGTCCGGTGCGGAGCGCTGGGCGCTGGTGGAGATCCCGACCGGGACGGTGCCGTTCCGGCTGGCGCTGACCGTGGACGGACTGACCGCGGCAATGGTGCTGCTCACCTCGACGGTGGCGCTGCTGGTGTTGCTGTACTCGGTGTCCTATCTGGCCGGCGAGACCCGGCGGACCTCCTACACCGCGCTGGTGCTGGTCTTCACGGCCGCCATGCTGTTGGTCGTCCTGGCCGACGACTTCTTCGTGCTGTTGGTCGGCTGGGAGGTGATGGGCGCCTGCTCGTACTTCCTGATCGGCCACTACTGGGAGCGGCCAGCCGCGCGGGCCGGCGCGATCAAGGCGTTCGTCGTCACCCAACTCGGCGACGTCGGCTTCCTGTTCGGCATCTTCGCGTTCGGCACCGCGGCCGGCACCTTCTCGCTGTCCGGCATCAATGCCGCCGCCGCGAACGGCGAGCTGAGCACCGTCGAGACCACCACCGCGCTGCTGCTGGTGCTGTGCGGCGTGGTCGGCAAGTCGGCCCAGTTCCCGCTGCACACCTGGCTGCCCGACGCGATGCCCGGCCCCAGCCCGATCAGCGCGCTGATCCACGCCGCGACCATGGTCGCCGCCGGCGTCTATCTGGTCGCCCGGCTGGACGACGCGATGGCGACGTCCCCGGTCGCCCGCAGCGTGTTGGCCGTGATCGCCGCGATCACGATGCTGCTCGGGGCCCTGTTCGCGCTCGCGCAGGACGACCTCAAACGGGTGCTGGCCTGGTCCACGGTGAGCCAGCTGGCGTACATGTTCGGTGCCCTGGCGATCGGTGGGTACGCCGCGGGCGTCTTCCACCTGCTGTCGCACGGCGCGTTCAAGGCGCTGCTGTTCCTGGGCGCCGGCTCGGTGTCCCATGCGGTCGGCAGCACGTCGATGGGCGAGATGGGTGGGCTGCGCCGCCGCCTGCCGCTGGCCTTCGTGTCGATGACGGTCGGCTTCGCCGCGCTGGCCGGGCTGGTCCCGGTGGTCGGGTTCTTCTCCAAGGACGCCGTGCTCGGGGCGGCGTACGAGGGCGCGGTGCACGGTGGGCTGTGGCAGGGCTGGCTGGTGCTGTTGGCCGGGTTCGTGACCGCGCTGGTCACCGCGGCGTACTCCGCCCGGGCCTGGCTGCTGGTGTTCTTCGGCCGGGACCGGACCAAGGCGCCGGCGGAGGCGGCGCCGGCGACTGTCCACGGCGAGCCGGACTGGCCGATGCAGGTCCCGCTGGTCGTGCTGACCGTGCTGACGCTGGTCGGCGGGCTGCTGGTCCTCGACCCGGCGGTGCTCGACCCGCTGGGCCGCTCCGCCGAGATCGGGCTGGTCCACCCCACGCTGGCGGTCGTGGTGTTGCTCGCGGTGGTCGTCGTGCTGCTGGTCGCCTACGGCGAATGGTGGCGGGTGGACGGTTTCGACCCGGTGGCGCGGTTCGGTCGGGTACGGCGGCTGCTGCACGCCGAGCTGTACGTCGACCGGACCTACGACCGGGGAGTGGTGCGGCCCACCCGGTTCCTGGCGCAGACGGTGGTCGCCGGTGACCGCGACGTCGTCGACCCCTACGTCCGCGGGTCCGCCGGTGCCGCCAGGTGGCTGGGCATCGGGCTGCGCCGGCTGCAGTACGGCAACGTGCAGGTCTACCTGACCGCGGTCGTCGTGGGCGCCCTGGTGATCGGCGCCGCCGCCTGGTGGGTGGCCGGATGAGCTGGCTGCTCGCGGTCCTGATCGTGGCCCCGCTGGCCGGGGCGCTGCTGCTGGCCGGCTGGCCACGGCACAGCGCCGAACGTGTCGCGGTCCCGGTCGGCATCGCGGTCAGCGGGTTCACGTTGGTGGTGGCGGTGGTCGCGGCCGCACTGGGCTGGGGCCGCGACGGCATGCAGCTGGAGGCCAGGTCGGCGTGGATCCCGTCGCTGGACGTGTACTGGCATGTCGGCGTGGACGGCATCTCGCTGCCGCTGGTGCTGCTCACCGCGCTGCTCACGCTGCTGTGCATGGTGTCGCTCACGTGGCAGCACGGTTCGGAGGGCGCCCGCGCAGTTGTCAGCCGGTCGCCGGAGGGTACGGACGGGCGGTCGCCTGACAAGTCGGACGGCACCGCGGGCGGGAGGCGGCGCGCGCTGGTGGCGACGCTGCTGCTGCTCGAGACCGGCATGCTCGGCACCTTCTGCGCGCTGGACCTGCTGCTGTTCTTCGTGTTCTTCGAGCTGGTGCTGATCCCGATGTGGTTCGTGATCGCGGACTGGGGCGACGAGCACGACCCCGCCGGCCGGCGGCGCGCGGCCACCGTGTTCTTGCTGATGACGGTGATCGGCTCCGCGCTGATGCTGGTCGGGTTCCTGGTGGTCTACGCCTACACCGGCACATTCGACGTCACCGAGCTCGCCGGGCGGGCCGGCCTCGGCATGACCCCGGGTGTGCAACTGGTCGCCGCACTGGCGATCGGCGCCGGGCTGGCGGTCAAGGCCCCGATGTGGCCGCTGCACATCTGGCTGCCCGACGCCCACGGCAAGGCCCCCACGGTCGGCTCGGTGCTGCTGGCCGGGGTGCTGTTGAAGATGGGCACCTACGGCCTGGTCCGGGTGTGGCTGCCGGTCGTCCCGGACGGCGTACGCGCGGTCGCGCCGTTCCTCGCGGGGCTGGCCGCGGTCGGCATCGTCTACGGTTCGCTGGCCTGCCTGGCCCAGCACGAGATCAAGCGGCTGGTGGCGTACTCCAGCGTCGGGCACATGGGCTTCGTGCTGCTCGGCATCGCCACCCTCACCCCGGCCGGTGTCAACGGCGCGATGGTCGCGAACGTGGCGCACGGGCTGATCACCGGGCTGCTGTTCTTCATCGCCGGTGCGCTGAAGGACCGGCATGGTTCCGGCGAGTTCGCGGTGATCGGCCGCGGGCTGTACCGCCGGTCGCCCCGGCTGGCGGCGATCCTGGCCGTGACCGCGTTCGCCAGCCTCGGGCTGCCCGGACTGGCCGGGTTCTGGGGCGAGATGCTCACCCTGCTGGCCGCGTTCGACCCGGCGGCCGGGCTGCCGCGTGCGACCTACCTGGTCTGCATGGTGGCCGCCGGCGTCGGCATCGTGATCACCGCGGCCTACTTCCTACGGATGGTCCGAGCGCTGTGTCAGGGCGAGCCGACGGCCCCGCCGAGCCGGCTGGTCGAGGCCGGCACCGGCGACCTGGTGGTGTGGACGCCGCTGCTCGCGCTCACGCTGTTGTTCGGCCTGGCGCCCTGGCTGCTGCTGGACGTGTTCGACCCGGCGGTACGGCTGCTGCTGGGGGCCGGCGGATGAGCGGGGGCGGCCGATGACCGGGGTGCAGCCGATCGAATGGCTGGCGATCGCGCCGCCGCTGATCCTCGCGATCACGGCGATCGTGGTGCTGGTGGTGGACGCGCTGGGCGCCCGCGAACAGTCCTGGCTGCCCGGCGGGCTGGCGGTGCTGGGGGTCGTCGGCGCCGCGATCGCCGTGGTGCCGTCGATCGACCGGGTGCGCGGCGCCTTCTGCCTGCCGGTGCCGGAGGGCGCGCCGGCCGCCTGCTCGTACGTCGTGGACCGCCTCACCCTCGGCATCTGGGTGGTGGTGCTGGTGGGGACGCTGGTGACCGTGCTGCTGTCCGCGGTCGGCGCGATCGACCGGCGGGTGCCCACCGGCGAACACCACTTCCTGCTGCTCGCCTCCGCCACCGGGGCGCTGACCATCGCCGCGGGCCGCGACCTGATCACGATCGTGGTGGCGCTGGAGGTCGTGTCGCTGCCCGCGTTCGCGATGGTCGGGCTCAAACGCGGCGACCGCCGCTCCGCCGAGGGGGCGCTGAAGTTCTTCCTGGTCTCGGTGGTGAGCACCGCGGTGATGCTCTACGGCATCTCGCTGGTGTACGGCGTGACCGGCACCATGCACGTGACCGGTATTGGGGCCGGGCTGGCCGCCGACGGGCCGACCCACAACGTGTTGCTGGTGGGGGTGCTGCTCACCCTGGTCGGGCTGCTGTTCAAGGTCGCCGCGGTGCCGTTCCACGGGTGGGTGCCGGACACGTACGTCGGTGCGCCGGTGGCTGTGGCCGCGTACCTGTCGGTGGTCTCGAAGACGGCCGGCTTCGTCGGCCTGCTGGTGATCGTCAGCCAGGGTGTCGGGCCGGCCGGCCAGGTGTGGGGGCAGGTGATCGCGGTGCTGGCCGCGCTCACCATGACCGTGGGCAACGTGCTGGCGATGCGGCAGCGGCACGCCGTCCGGCTACTGGCCTGGTCGTCGGTCGCTCAGTCGGGGTTCGTGCTGTCGGCGTTGGCGCTGACGGTGAGCGACCGGCCCGGGGTCGCTCAGGATGCGCTGACCGCGGTGGTCGCATACCTGATCATCTACGCAGTGATGAACATGGGCGCGTTCGCCGTGGTGGCGATGATGACCCGGCACCGCCCGGCTGGCCGGATCGCCGACTACCAAGGGCTGATCCGCCGCGAGCCGTGGGCCGGCGTGGGGTTGGCGTTCGCGCTGCTGTGCCTGGCCGGCCTGCCACCGGGCGTGGTGGGGCTGTTCGCCAAGGTGGTGGTGTTCCAGGCCGTGGTCGCCGGTGGCGTGGGCTGGCTGGCCGTGGTGATGGCGGTCAACGTGGCGATCGGGCTCGCGTACTACCTGCGCTGGATGGTGGTCGTGCTCGGGCCGGTGCCGGACGACCCGGTTGAGGCCGCATCACCGGACGTGCACCCGGTGGTGGGCGGCGCGATCGGCGCCACCCTGGTCGCCGCCGCCGGACTGTCGGTGTGGCCCGCGATCGTCCTGCAGGTCCTCACCTGACCGATTCGTCTGTGGTCGCCCTCCGCGACCCGCCCGCGTTATCGCAGACGAATCGAGGGGCAGCGGCGGGACAGCGCATACCGCAGCAGCACCACGTCGCCGATCGGCCGTACCTCCACCAGCGTCGCCCGCCGCCCGGGGTGGAACGGGAACCGCCCGTCGTCGACGAACCGGCGGGCTCGCGAGTCGCCGACGAAGAACGGCGCGATCACCAGGTGCAGTTCGTCGGCCAGGTCCGCGGTCAGGAACTGCGTGTGCACGGTGCCGCCGCCCTCCACCATCAGCCGCCGCACCCCGCGGGCGTACAGGTCCTCGCTGAGCCGCCGCAGGTCCACCGGCTGCCCACCGTCGACCACGGTTGCGCAGGCGCCCAGCCGGTCGCGGGCCGAGTCGACCGCCGCGCTCGCGCAGTAGACGAGCTTGTCCGCGGGACCGGCGGTGAAGAACCGCGACCCGGCGTCCAGCTCCGCCCCACAGGTCACCGTCACCTTCGTGGGCGACGGCGGCAGCCCGCGGGCGACCCGCTCGTCGCGGCGGGACCGCGAACGGACCAGCAGCCGCGGGTCGTCGTTGCGGACCGTCGTCGCCCCGACCAGGATCGCGTCGCAGCTCGCCCGCACCTCGTCCACCCGGTCCAGGTCCGCCTCGTTGGACAGCAGCAGCCGCTCGTCGGTCGCCGCGTCCAGATAGCCGTCGATCGACATCCCACAGCTGAGCAGCGTGTACGGGCGGTCAGCCACCGGCGCCCCCTCGGACGGCGACCGGCCGCGGTTCGGGCAGCATCGCAGCGGTGGCTACGGCCGGTTCGCCGCCTGGATGTGGCGAGCGACGTCGCGAGGCGAGGAGTGCGACCGCCCCGGGCAGCGCACCGACCAGCGCCAGCAGGGCGTACACCACTGCGGTGCCGACCCCCTGCGCGGCGCCGAGCCCGGCAGCGGCGAACACCCAGGCGGCCGCCCCTTCGCGCGGACCCCAGCCGGCGACGTTCAGCGGCACCGCCATGGCCAGCAGCACCAGCAACGCCAACGGCAGCAGCTCGAGCACCGAGGCCGAAGACCCGGCGGTCTTCGCCGCGATCACGAACGTGGTCGCGTGGCCCAGCACGATCACGATGGAGGTGAGCGCGATGCCCGGCCAGGCCCGGCGTGACAGCAGCCCGGCGGAGACATCGCGTACGAGCGCCCGCGCGAGCCGGGCCAGTGGCGCCGGGCACCAGCCGGGCATCCGCTGCCCGCGGGCCAGCACGGTGGCCACCACCGTGACCCCGATCGCGGCGGCGACGGCCAGGGCGATCGGCGGCATGACGGCTCGCACCGGGGACGGCAGCGCGAGCAGGACCAGCACGGTCAGCACAACCTGCACGACCTGCCCCGCCGACCGTTCCCACACCACCGCCCGCACCGCGTGGCCGATGTCGCCGACCTCGCGACCGCGGCGCACCGCCCGGTGCACATCGCCGAGCACGCCGCCGGGCAGCACCAGGTTCAAGAACACCGCCCGGTAGTACGCGGCGATGCCGGTGCCCAGCGGCAGGTCGGACCCCAGCCCACGCGACACCAGTCGCCAGCGCCAGGCGGCGCACACGGTGGTCACCGCGGCGATCGCGGCGCCGGCCGCGAGCGCCCCGGCGTCCACCCGGTGCAGCGGTGCCAGGAATGTGGCCGGGCCGACCCACCACACCACCACCCCGAGGATCGCGCACCCGGTCGCCGGCCGTGCCCAGGCCCAGCGGCTGTGCCCCAGCATCCGCGCTCCCTCTCGACCGGATGCGGGTGTGACCACCCGCATCGTCTCCCGAGACTAACGACGTACCCCCGGCAGCAGGGGTTCAGCGACCGGCCGCCCGCCCGACGTCGAGTTGTCAGCCGGCTGGCGGATGCGCTGAGCGTGGGCCGGCCTGACAAGTGGACGGGCGCACCAGCAGATCGCGATGCCCCACGGTGACCGTGAGCCGGCCGGCGCCGGCGTCGGCCAGGCGCTGCCGGGCGTACGCCCGCGTCGCATCGGCGAGCCCGGGCCGTTGGGCCCGGGCCGCGGCCAGCCAACCGGTGAACCAGGCCTCGGTCAGCGCGGCCTGACCGGGACCCAGCCGCCACGGGCTCTCCCGGACCACGACGTCGGCCTCCGACCGGGCGAAGGCGGCGATCGCCGCATCGACCGCCTCCGGGCCGAGCCGGGTGCGGCCGCGGTCGGCCCGCCGTTGGTGCGCGTTGAACGCCTCGGCGACGACCCGGTCCAGCGGATCGGGCGGCTCCAGGTCCACCCGGCCGGTGACGCTGAGCGCGATCAGCACCGGGCAGCCTGCCCCGGCACACGCGGCCACCAGCCGCTCGACCTCCTCGGCGGTCAACATGTCGAGCACCGCGGACGCGGTGATCAGGTCCGCGCCCGCCAGCGCTGCCGGTCCGAGCCGGGTGATGTCGGTGCGACGGGTCTCGACGGTGACGACCGAGCCGTCCCGGGACCGGCCGGCGGTGCGCGCCGCCAGCCCGAGCAGTTCGGGGTCGCGATCGTGCAGCACCCAGCGCTGCGGGCCGGTGAGCCGGCCGGCCAGCCAGCGCGTCATCGAGCCGGTGCCGGAGCCCAGGTCGTGCACCGTCACCGGCCGTCCGGTGGGCAGCATCTCCCGCAGCAGGTCGACCAGCTCGCCGGAGCGGGCCGCCGCGTCGGCCGGCTCGCGCAGCGCCAGCCAGGCCGGGCTGACCCCGGTGGCGGCCAAGCCCCGGATGCTCATTCCGCCTCGGCGAGCACCCGGGCCACCCGCGCCGCGGTGACCGGCCAGCCGGTGAGCCGGTCGCGACGAGCGCGCGCGGCCAGCCGCAACCGGTCCCGCAGCCGTGCGTCACGCAGCCAGCTCTGCAGCGCCCCCGCCAACGCGGCGGGGTCGCCGGCCGGCAGCAGCAGCCCCGGCGGTCCGGCGTCCGGCACCTGACCGACCGTCTGCGCCAGCCCGCCCACATCGCTGGCCACGACCGGGATGCCGCGGACGAGCGCCTCCGCGACCACCATGCCGTACGTCTCGCCCCGCGAGGGCAGCACCAGCAGGTCGCTGCTCGCATACCGCTCGTCCAGCCGCGGCCCGCTCAGCGCGCCGGTGAACCTCACCCGTTGGCCGAGCTCGTCCTCACGTGCCCGCCGCCGCAGCTCCGCCACGAAGACCGGTTCGCGGTCCACGGTGCCGACGCACGTGCAGCGCCACGACAGGTCGCGGATGCGCGCCAGCGCCTCAAGCAGCACGTCGTGGCCCTTGTGCCGGGCCACCGCCGCGACACACAGCAGCTCGCCGCCGCTGGTCGTGCCGGGGGCGAGCTCGGCGGGGTCGACCCCCGGCTCCGCCACGTGTACGCGCCCGGGGGCCAGCGGGTAGAAGGTCAGCAGCCGGGCCCGGCTCCACGCGCTGGTGACCAGGACCGCGGTCGCGGCGGCCAGCAGTGCACCCTCCCGTCGGCGGACGTCCGGGTCCGCGCCGCCGGATGCTTCCGCCAACGGCAGGTGCACCAGGATCACCAGCCGCAGCCGGTCGGCGTGGCCGAGGAGTACGTCCGCGGCGGCGGAGGCCACCAGCCCGTCCACCAGCACCAGCGCCCCGTCGGGCATTCCCGCCGCCAGGCGGCCGAGGCCGGCCAGGTCGGCGGCGTCGGGTTGCGGCCAGCCGCCCCCCGCCTCGTGCTCGTGCACCGACCAGCCGGCCGCGGCCAGCTCGTCGCACAGCCGGCGGTCGTAGACGTTGCCGCCGCTGGGCCGGCGGGGATCATCGATGCCTGCGGGCACCACCACGTGCACCGAGCCTGCTCGCGCCGGGCCACCGCCCGCCGCGCTGGGCGGCAACGGATCGACGGTCACCCCTTTGCTCACAAGGTCCGCTCGTAGCTCGCCCAGGCGATGTGCGACTCGTGCAGGGTGACCGCCAGCCCGGCCAGCCCGCGTGCGGACTCGCCCAGGGCACCGTCCCGGACCCGGTCGGCCAGCCGGTCCGCGATGATCTGCGCCAGCGCCTCGGTGCTGGTGTTGGTGCCGGCGAAGTCGGGCTCGTCGTCCAGGTTGCGGTAGTCCAGGCCGTCGAGCACCGCCCGCAGCTGCTTGGCCGCCAGCCCGATGTCCACCACCAAGTTGTCGTCGTCGAGCGCGGTACGCCGGAAGGTCGCGTCCACCACGAAGGTCGCGCCGTGCAGCCGCTGGGCGGGCCCGAACACCTCGCCGGTGAAACTGTGCGCGACCATGATGTGATCTCGAACGGTGACGCTGAACATGCGGTTCACTCCTCGTCGTACCGGATGGTGTGGCACAGCCCAGGCAGCGTCCCAGCGGCCAGCCGCGCCATCACCTCGGGCAGCCGGTCGAACGCAGACGTGCCGGTGAGCAGCAGGTCGAAGGCGGGATCGCGCAGCAGCTCGAGCGCCAGGGCCAGCCGGTCGGCGGTGCTGCGGCTGCTGCGCCGGGCCGGCGAGACCATCCCGACCTGGCTCGACCGCAGCCCCAGCCGCTGGGAGTGGAAGGCGCCGCCGAGCGACAGCCGGACCTCCCGGTCCCCGTACCAGGACAGGTCCAGCACGGTGCCCTCCGGCGCCAGCAGGTCCAGACTCAGTTGCAGCCCGTCGGAGGTGGCGCTGGTGTGCACCACCAGATCGCGACCGCCGCTCGCCTCCGCCGGCGGCGCGAAACCGGCGCCCAGCCCCGCGGCCACCTCGGCCCGAGACGTGTCCACGTCGACGACGGTGACCTGGAGTCCGGGGAAGCCGGCCAGCAACCGGGCGATGCAGCAGCCCACCAGGCCGCCGCCGACCACACTCACCCGGTCGCCGACGAGTGGGGCGGCATCCCACAGTGCGTTCACCGCGGTCTCCACGGTCCCGGCGAGCACCGCCCGGCGCGGCGGCACGCCGTCCGGCACGGCCACTACGGCGTGCGCCGGCACCACGTACGCGGTTTGGTGCGGGTAGAGGCAGAACACGGCACGGCCGAGCAGGGCCGGGGGGCCAAGCTCCACCACGCCGACGTTCAGGTAGCCGTACTTGACCGGCCCGGGGAAGTCGCCCTCCTGGAACGGTGCCCGCATGGTGGCGCGCTGCCCCTCCGGGACACCGCCGCGGAACACCAACGACTCGGTGCCACGGCTGAGGCCGGACCACAGCGTGCGCACCGCGACCTGGTCCGGGCCCGGCTCCGGTCGATGGGCGGGGCGGATCTCGCCGACCCCGGGTTCGCGTACCCAGAACGCGCGTGTCTCAGGCCGCACCGGACGCTGCCCCTCGCATGAACCAAAACCCTAACCAGGCCCGTACCTATCGTGTAGCTGAGGAACGGAGGTGCGGTGCGGAGGCTGCGACGCGGACCGGTCCTCGGCCTCGGCGTCCAGGCGGCGCTGCTCACCCTGCTTGCGGTGTCGGTGGGGTTGAGCGCGCTGGGCTGGACCGTCGGGCTGGTCGGCGGTGCGGTGGCGAGCGCGGTCGTGGCGTGCAATCCGGCGGGCCGGAGCGCCGGCAGCACGCCGCCGGGCGACCGGGTGACGCTGGCTCGTGCCCTGCTCATCGGCGCGATCGCCGCGCTGGTCGCCGACTCGTTCGTCCGCGAGCCGGCGGTCGAGGTGCTGGTGGGGCTCAGCGTGACCGCGTTGATGCTGGACGCGGTCGACGGCCGGGTCGCCCGGCGGACCCGGTCCGCCACCCCGTTCGGGGCGCGGCTGGACGGCGAGGTCGACGCGTTCCTCATCCTGGTGCTCAGCGTCTATGTGGCGCGCTCCTTCGGGGCGTGGGTGCTGGCCCTCGGTCTGATCCGCTACGCGTTCGCCGCGGCAGGGTGGGTGCTGCCCTGGCTGCGCGGGTCACTGCCGCCGCGCTACTGGCGCAAGGTCGTCACCGCGGTCACCGGGGTGGCGCTCACCGTGGCCGCGTCGGGGGTCGGGTCGTCCTCGTGGGCGTACGCCGGCCTGGTGGCCGCGGCCGCTCTGCTGGCCGAGTCGTTCGGCCGCGACGTGTGGTGGCTGTGGCGTCGCCGCAAGGACAGCAGTGCCGGGGTCGACCGTTCGGCGCTGCACGACACCGCGCCGCGGACGCGGCGGCAGCGCGTGTTCAGTGCCGGGGTGGACGTGTTCGCGCTGGCGGTGATCTGGCTGGTGCTGGTCCTGCCCGACCAGGTGCGGCTGCTGACCCCGGGCATGTTCTTGCGCATCCCGGTCGAGGCGCTGGTGATCGGTGGGGTCGCGTTGTTGTTGCCGGCCCGGCCGCGGCGTGTCATCTCGCTGGTCGTCGGCGGGGTGCTGGGCCTGGCAACGGTGCTCAAGTTGCTGGACATGGGCTTCAACGCCGCCCTCGACCGCCCGTTCAACCTGGTCACCGACCGGGGCTACTTCAGCCCGGTCCGCTGGCTGGTCCGCGACGCCGTCGGCCCGGTCGCCGGTGACCTGGTGCTGACCGCCGCGGTGCTGGTCGGCGTGGCGCTCGTGATCGGCCTGCCGGTGGCGCTGCGACGAGTCACCGCGGTCGCCGCACGGCACCGCGGCCGGGCAGCGCCGGTGTTGGTCGGGCTGAGCGTGCTGTGGCTGGTCGGTGCGGCCGCCGGGTGGCAGACCGGTGCCGGGGGGCCGGTGGCGTCGGCCAGCTCGGTAGGGGAGACCGTGGACCAGGTTCGCCTGGCGACCTCGGCCGTACGTGGCGAGCAGCGGTTCCAGGCCGCGCTGTCGGCCGACCCGTTCCGCGATGTGCCCGACGACGAGCTGCTGGCGGGGCTGCGCGGGAAGACGGTCCTGGTGGTGTTCGTGGAGAGCTACGGCCGGGTGGCGGTGGACGGCCCGCGGGCGTCCGACGAGGTGCGGCAGGTGCTGGCGGACGGCACCAGGACGCTGCGCGAGTCCGGTTTCGCGTCCCGGAGCGCCTTCCTCACCTCGCCGACGTTCGGTGGGCTCAGCTGGCTGGCGCACTCGACCCTGCAGGCCGGGCTGTGGGTCTCCGACCAGGGCCGCTACGACCGGCTGCTGAGCAGCAACCGGATGACGCTCAGCCGGTACTTCCGGCGGGCCGGGTGGCGGACGGTCGCGTTGATGCCGTCCAACCGCGATCCGTGGCCGCAGGGGAAGCGGTTCTACCGGTTCGACCGGATCGACGACCGGCGCGACCTGGACTACGCCGGGCCTCGGTTCGGGTTCTCGTTGATGCCCGACCAGTACGCGCTGGCCGCGTTCCGGCGGCTGGAGCTGGCGCACCCCGGTCGTACCCCGATGTTCGCGCAGCTCGAGCTGGCCTCCAGCCATGCGCCGTGGGCGCCGGTGCCGCGGATGGTCGACTGGGACCGGCTGGGTGACGGGTCGGTGTTCGACGCCGTCCACGACCAGGCCCAGTCCGCGGCCGACCTGTGGCGCCGTCGCGGGGACGTACCCGCGGCGTATGCGCACTCGGTGGCGTACTCGCTGCGGGCACTGATCTCGTTCATCGACCGGTACGGCGACGACGACCTGGTCGTGATCGCGCTGGGCGATCACCAGCCGGCCACCGTGGTGACCGGGCACGGCGCGAGCCGCGACGTGCCGATCTCGATCGTGACCCGTGATCCCGCCGTGCTGGACCGGATCTCCGGCTGGGGCTGGCAGCCGGGGCTGCGTCCGGACGGGCAGGCCCCGGTTTGGCCGATGGACGCGTTCCGAGACCGGCTGCTCGGGGCCTTCAGCGGGTGGGCGCCGCGATGAGCACGGCGGACCGCATCGCGGCCGGCCCGGGGCGGTTGGTGGTGGACCCGGATCCGGTGGACCGGGCGGTCTACGACCGCGCGCTACATCCGGCGCGGGTGGCGGCGTATGCGCCGGGCGAGTACGTCGGTCAGGAGAGCCTCATGCGGGCCAGCGAGATCCTGGCGGTGGCCCGGGCGGCCGGTATCGGGCCGGGGGTGTCCGTGCTGGACCTGTGCTGTGGGCTGGCCGGTCCCGGCCGGCTGATCACGCGGGCGCTGTGTTGTCGGTACCTCGGCGTCGACGCCAGCGCCGGTGCGGTGGCCGCGGCCCGGGAGCGGGCCGGGCGGCTGCCGTGCCGGTTCGAGGTGCGGCGGGTGCCGCCGGTGCCGCGCGGTCGGTTCGACGTGGTGCTGCTGTTCGAGACGATGCTCGCCTTTCCGGACAAGCGGGCGCTGGTGCGCGAGGTGTCCGCGGCGCTGCGGCCCGGTGGGCGGTTCGTGTTCACGCTGGAGGAGGGAGCGCCGTTGACCGGTGCCGAGCGGCGCCGGATGCCCGCGGCCCACACGGTCTGGCCGGCCCGGCTGGACCGGATGCTCGACTGGCTGGCCGACGCCGGGCTGACCGTCCGCTGGGTCGAGGACCTGACCGAGCCGCACCGCGAGATGGCGGAGGCGCTGGCGGGGGCGTTCGCCGTGGAGTCGGCGTCGATCGCCGCCCGGCTGGGCAGCTCGGCCGTGCGGGATCTGCTGGCCGCGCACCGGCTGTGGAGCGCTTGGCTGGGCACCGGCCGGGTGCGCAAGTTCGCCCTGGTCGCGGAGCAGACCCCCTAGCCCCCGGGGGCTCTGCCTCAAGATCCGACCTCAAACTCCGACGGGGGACGGGCTGTTCACGCGTGGACGAACCGCGGACCGTCGGATCGTGGCGTCGGATCTTGAGGCCAGGGGGTACGTGGTCAGGCGCCGGGGCGAAGCCGGTCGTACACCGTCATGTCGTCCCAGCCGCCGTCGGCCGTCGGTGCCGCGGAACGCTCGGTGCCCACGTGCCGGAACCCGGCCCGCTCGGCCAGCCGCCGCGACGCCGTGTTGCCGGCCGCGGTCATCAGGTACAGCCGGCGCAGACCCAGTCCGCCGTCCGCGCCCGGCCGCATCGCCCAGGTCACGGCCAGGTCGACCGCCTCCGTCAGTAGGCCGCGGCCGCGTCCCTGCGGGTGCGACCAGTAGCCGATCTCGGCGGTGTCGTCGTCGGGGCCGGGTCCGGCGTCGAAGTCGAACAGGGCCACGTTCCCGAGCGCCTGGTCGGTGTCCGGATCGGCCACGCACCAGGCCAGGCGTGCGTCGTTGGCGGCCATCAGATGCACGCGCTGCAGGTAGCCCGGGACCTGCTCGGCGGTGCGGGGGAGCGGGGAGTCGGGGATGGCCTGGCGTAGCACCGCGTCGTTGGCGGCCTCGACCAGCCGGTCGCCGTCCTCGTCGCGCCACGGCCGCAGCCGCAGCCGCCCGGTCTCCAGCACGGGCGGCACCAGCCAGCGGCGGTGCGGCTTTCTGGGATCCCCCTTGCCGATCCAGCCGGTCCAGCCGTCATAGCGGACGCCGCGCTGCTCCAGCAGCCGCGGGATCGTCGGGCCGAACGAGAAGCCGAGGGACCACACGGTGCGTCGCGACGCCCAGTTGCCCGCGTTGGCCCGCCAGTGCACCACCGACAGGCCCTGCTGGTCGAAGCCCCAGTCCAGCAGCAGGTTCAGCGCCCGGCGCATGACTCCTTTGCCGCGGAACGCCGGGTGCAGGCCGTATCCGACCTCGGCCTCCCCGCCGCCCCGCGGCCGCAGGTCCGCGGACCCGGCGAACCGGCCCTCGTACTCGATGGCGAAGCACAGGCTGGTGTTGGCGGCCCAGCCGCGCGGGACGATGCTGCCGAGCCATTCGTTCGCGTCCGCCGCGCTGTAGGGGACGGGGATCGTGGTCCAGGCGATGCTGTCCGGGTCGGTGCACTGCTCCAGCACCGCGGGCCCGTCGTCCAGCGTGTGCGGGCGCAGCGTCACCACGGAGTCGGTGAGCACGGGTACGTCGTCCGGGAAGCGCATGGGTGAACTATCCGGTCGGGGGTGGCGGCGCGCAAATCGGTTCTGGACGGCGGGCGGCGACGTCAGCGGTGCACCGCCCGCAGCAGCAGCACCACGCCGCGAACTACGTCGATGTTGGCCGCGACCGCGACCGCGGCGAGCCCCCAGAGCGGGAAGCCCGCGATCGCCGACAGCGCGAAGATCAGCAGCCGCACTTCGCGCCGGAACAGCAGCCGCACGTCGGTGTCACGGCCCACGGCGTGCAGGTAGGAGACGAGCAGGCAGCCGCAGGCCGCGGCGAACCCCCAGATCCAGCCGGTGACGCCGGCCCGTGCGCCGAGCACCAGGCCGAGCACCACGGCCAGGTCGGCGTAGCGGTCCAGCAGGGTGTCGAGGACGGCGCCGCGGCGGGACGACCGGCCGCTGACCCGGGCCAGTTCGCCGTCCACGCCGTCCAGAGCTCCGCCGAGGATGACCAGCAACCCGCCGGCGAGCATCAGCCAGCGGTCGCCGAGGGCGAGCAGCACCGCGGCGGCGAGGGTGAACCCGAAGGCCAGCACGGTGGCCACGTCGGGCGCCATGCCGGTGCGCAGAAGCTGGCGGGTCAGCGGACCCGAGATCCGCCGGTTGACCGTCCGCGCCACCACCCCGTCGGTGGGCTTGGGGCCGTACCGGCGCCACATCGCCCGTTCCAGGGTGCGGACGGCCTCGGGGGAGTCGACGCTGCCCCATAGGCCGCGTACTTCGCTTGCCTGCAAGGAATACCCGGCGTCGATCAACCGCTGCCGCCACGCGTTCCAGGACGCTGGGGTGTCCTCGGCAGGCGCAACCGCCAGCAGGTCGTCCGGGTCCAGCACGGCCAGCCCGGCGTCGACCACGTAGCCGGTCCGGTCCCGTACCTTGCTGACGGTCTCCAGGCGCACCACCTGTCCGTCGTCGCCGAGGTGGACGTGCGCGGGCGGCAGGCCGCCCAGGCCACCGACCTGCCGCCGCTGGTCCGGGTCGACCGCGAGCACGTTCCGGCCGGGGGCGGCCAGCAGGGCCCGTACGTCCGCGGCCTCGAAGACGTGGTCGCCCATCGCGACCAGCACCCGGTCCGAGCCGACCGCGCGCAGTCCTGCGGCGACCGCGGACGCCGTACCGGAGCGGTAGTCCGGGTCCACGACCAGCTCGGCGTCCAGCCGGCTGCGGCGGATCGCCTCCTCCAGCTGGGCGGCGCGGTGGCCGGCTACCACCACGATCCGTTCGATCCCGGCCTCGCGGAGCACGCGTACTGCCCGCTCGAGCAGCGTGATCCCGCCGACGCGCCGCAGCACCGTCGGTGGCACGACCGAAGCCGTGGTCGGCCCCGTTGCCACCACTACCGCGGCAACGGGGCGGCTCACCGGTAGTTGACGAACTGGACCGCGAAGTCCAGATCCTGCTCCTTCACCAGGCTGATAACGGCCTGCAGGTCGTCCTTCTTCTTGCTGGAGACGCGCAGCTCGTCGCCCTGGATCTGCGCCTTCACGCCCTTCGGGCCCTGGTCCCTGATCAGCTTGGACAGCTTCTTGGCCTGCTCGGAGCTGATGCCCTCCTTGAGGCCCACGTCCAGCTTGGTCTCCTTGCCCGACTGCCGCGGCTCACCCGGCTCCAGGTGCTTGAGGCTGACCTTGCGCTTGATCAGCTTCTCCTTGAACACGTCGAGGACCGCCAGCGCCCGCTCGTCGGCGTTGGCGCTGATCTCCACCGCGTTCTCGCCGTGTCGGCCGATCGAGGCGCCGGTGTGCTTGAAGTCGAACCGCTGGGACAGCTCGCGACTGGTCTGGTTGATGGCGTTGTCGACCTCCTGCTGGTCGAGCTTGCTCACGATGTCGAACGACGAGTCGCCGGCCACGTTGTCTCCTCGGGAGTCGTTTTCTTCCTCGATGCCTCCTGCGCTATTGTGTCCACTCGTTGCGCCGGGCACCAACCGGGCGCGCACCCTGGCAGGTTGTCCGAGTGGCCAATGGAAGCGGACTGTAAATCCGTCGGCGTATGCCTACGCAGGTTCGAATCCTGCACCTGCCACCACCCGCAAATGGCCCCTGACCAGCAGGTTCGTCGGTTGAATGACGGGGTTCGGTGTCCGACTGACGGCGGTTGAGTCCGGTGGATTGCGGCTGTCCGGAAGGAATACGGAAGGAAGTCTGGCGCGGTCTTCCCTCGTCGCGGTTCGCCGGGTTAGCTCAGGAAGTCAACCCAGGGGAAAGCCGTGAGGCCGCGACGATCTTGTCGGCCTTCGTGCGCCGACCC
>CAZNCE010000039.1:0-9539 GCA_964571285.1 uncultured Nocardioidaceae bacterium
GCGCGACCTGCTCGACGTCTACCTCCGCCACCGGGTCGATGTGTTCACGCGGCGCAGCAGACACCGGCTGACCCGCCGGCGCGAGCGGCTGCACCTGGTCGAGGGCCTGCTGATCGCGATCCTCGACATCGACGAGGTGATCCAGCTGATCCGCAGCAGCGAGAACGCCGCCGAGGCCAAGCAGCGGCTGATCGCCGTCTTCGACCTGACCGAAACCCAGGCGGCCTACATCCTGGACATGCCGCTGCGCCGGCTGACCAAGTTCTCCCGGCTCGAGCTGGAGCAGGAACAGGCCCAGCTGCGGCAGACCATCGAGGAGTTGACCGCGATCCTCGAGGACGAGTCGCTGCTGCGGCAGGTCGTCTCCGACGAGCTGGCCGAGGTGGCCAAGCAGCACGGCACTCCGCGGCGCACCGTGCTGCTGGAGTCGGTGGGCACGCCCGCCGCGGCCGGGGTGCCGCTGGAGGTGAGCGACGACCCCTGCTACGTGCTGCTGTCCGCGACCGGGCTGCTCGCCCGGACCACCGACCGGCAACCGCTCGGGGCCGGCGGCGGACGCGCCAAACACGACGTGGTGGTCACCGCCGCCGCCGCGACCGCTCGCGGCACGGTCGGCGCGGTCACCAACCGGGGCCGGCTGCTGCGGCTGGGGGTGCTGGACCTGCCGACGCTGCCGCCGACCGCGAACGCCCCGCACCTCCAGGGCGGCGCACCCATCGCGGAGTTCCTGCCGCTGGAGGCCGGCGAGCGCGTACTCACGCTCACGTCACTCGACCCCGACTCGCCCGGCCTGGCCTTGGGGACCCGGCGCGGCGTGGTCAAGCGGGTGACACCCGACCACCTGGCCAACCGGGACGCCTGGGAAGTGATCCGGCTCGCCGACGGTGACGAGCTGGCCGGGGCGGTCGAACTGCGCCGCGGCGACGAGGAGCTGGTGTTCATCACCTCGGACTGTCGGCTGCTGCGCTTCGGCGCGGACGTGGTACGCCCCCAGGGCCGCGGCGGCGGTGGAGTCGCCGGGGTCCGCACCGCAGAGGGGGATGAGGTGGTGTTCTTCGGCGCCGTCGCCGCAGGGGAAGCGGCAGCCGATGAGGACCGACGGCCGGTCGTCACCACCGTCTCCGGGTCCGGCGACGCGTTACCCGGCACCCAGGCGGGTGCGGTGAAGGTCACCCCGCTGGCGGAGTACCCCCGTAAGGGGCGCGGCACCGGCGGCGTGCGCTGCCACCGGCTGCTCAAGGGTGAGGATCGGTTGCTGCTCGGCTGGGTCGGCGTCGGCCCGGCGCGGGCGACCGCCGCCAGCGGTGCCCCGGTCGAGCTGCCGCCGGCCGATGGCCGGCGCGACGGCTCCGGCTCGCCCGCCCCCCAGCCGATCCACGCCGTCGGGGGTCCGGCCGCGACGCTGGTGTCCCCGGCGACGGACGCGTAGGAGCGACGATGCGTACACCCAGAGCACGGTCGGCGGCACCCCGCAGCAGGCTGGTCGTCCGGCTGGCCGGGCTGGCCCTGGCGAGTGGACTGGCAGCAGGGCTGCTGACCGGGTGCACCGGGGACGACGACGACCAGCAGGCCTCACCGGCCGACCGGCTGGCCGCGGCGAAGCAGTCGCTGGACCAGGCGAAGTCGGTCGAACTGGACCTGAGCACGGACGAGCTGCCGAAGGGGGTCGACGGCGTCCTCAGCGCGAAGGGCACCGGCACGCACGCCCCCGCCTTCAAGGGCACCATCGAGATCGTCGCCTCCGGGTTCACCGGCGCGGCCGAAGTGGTCGCCGTCGACGACGAGCTGCACGCCAAGCTGCCGTTCACCGACACCTTCGTGCCGATCGACCCGGCCAGCTACGGCGCCCCGGATCCCGAGCAGCTGATGAGCACCGATGGCGGCATCTCGTCGTTGCTCACCTCCGCGCAGGACGTCTCCGAACAGGGCCAGTCCCGCGACGGTGACCTGGTGCTCACCGACATCGCCGGCACGATCCCCGGCGCGGACGTGCAGCGGCTGTTCCCGACCGCCGACGACTCCGGGTCGTTCGATGCGGTCTTCACGCTGACCGACTCCGACGAGCTCAACCATGCCGAGCTCAGCGGTCCGTTCTACGCCGGCGCCGACGACGTCACCTACACCATCCGGCTGGAGACGTCGGACCAGACGGTCGAGATCACGCCGCCGTAGTGGCCGCCCCCACCGAGCGTCCGGGTCGCGCCACACTCGCCGGCCTGGCCCTGGCCTGCGTCGCGGTCGCCTTCGCCGCTGCGGACACCTACGTGGTGGTGCTCGCGCTGCCCGACATGATGAGCGGCGTCGGGCTGTCCATCGACCAGTTGCAGCGGGCGGCGCCGATCGTGTCCGGGTTCCTGCTCGGGTACGTCGCGATGCTGCCGCTGATCGGCCGGGTGGCCGACCTGCGCGGCCGGGTGCCGGTCCTGGTGTTCTCGTTGGTGGTGTTCGCGGTCGGCTCGCTGGTCACCGCCGCCGCCGGCGATCTGGGCACCATGGTCGCCGGGCGGTTCCTGCAGGGCGTGGGCGGAGGTGGCCTGGTGCCGGCCACCCTGGCCCTGGTCGCCGACCTGTGGCCGGCCGAACGCCGCGGTCTGCCGCTGGGCGTCGTCGGCGCGGTGCAGGAGCTCGGCAGCGTGCTCGGCCCGCTGTACGGCGCGCTGGTGCTCGCCGCCTGGCGGTGGCCGGCGATCTTCTGGATCAACCTTGCCGTCGGGCTGCTGCTGGCCGTCGGCGTCGCCGTGCTCGCCCGGCTCTCGGCACGCGCGGCGACCGGTCGCGGTCTGGACTGGCCGGGGTTGTTGGCGCTGGCCGTTGCCGGGGCGGCACTGGGGTTGCTGCTGTCCCGGCCGGAGGCGCTGACGACCCACGTGACGTGGGGGCTGGCCTGGGTTCCCCTGGTCGGCGACTCGCTGCTGTGGTCACCGTTGGCGCTGGCCCTGGCGGCGTTGCTGCTGTTGTGGCTGCTGCGCGAGTTCACCGCGGCGCGGCCGTTGCTGGATCTGCGTGGGCTGGCCCAGGTGGCGGGCAACACGGATCTGTGGGGCGCCCTGTTGTTGGCGGTCGCGCTGGGCGGGATCGTGCTGGCCTTCTCGACCGCCGACCCGCAGGTCTTCCTGCTGTCCCCGCGCTGGCCGTGGTACCTGGGCGCGGCCGCGCTGGCCGCCGTCGGCTTCGGCTGGCGGCAGCGCACGGCCGCGTACCCGCTGATCCCGAGACGGGCACTCGTGCGTCGTGCCGCGTGGGGCTCGCTGCTGGTCAGCCTGTTCGTGGGTGCCGCGCTGATCGCCGCGCTCGTGGACGTACCGATCTTCGCCCGGCTGACGGTGTACCCCGACTCCCAGCTCGGCGCCGCGCTGGAGCTGCTGCGCTTCCTGGTTGCGCTTCCGGTGGGGGCGCTGCTCGGCGGGTACGCGATGCGCTGGCTGCCGGCCGGGCTGGTGACCGCGGTCGGCATGGCGATAGCCGCGGCGGGGTTCGTGCAGATGTCCGGCTGGGACGCCGCGGCGATGGAGGGACGTGCGGCCGACGTGTCGCTGGTCGCGGCCGGACTCGGGTTCGGGCTGGCGATCGCGCCGGTGAACGCGGCGGTGCTCGCGGCCACCGACCAGGCCGTGCACGGCGTCGCCAGCGCGCTGGTGATCGTGGCCCGGATGGTCGGGATGCTGGTCGGCATCTCCGGCCTGACCGCGTGGGGGCTCAACCGCTACTACGCCGTGCAGTCGGCGATCGAGCATCCCCAGGTGCTGTGCCCCGACAACCCCGGCCACTGCCCCGCGTACACATCGGCGCTGAAGGAGGCCGGCCTGGCCCAGTTGCAGGCCGTGTTCGGGGGTGCGGCGCTGTGTGCCGGAGTCGCTGCCCTGCTGGCTCTCCTGCTGTTGCCGCTGCGGACGCGGACCCAGTCCTCCCCGGAGGCCCTGTCCGCCCGCTGACGGCGCCGGCGGTCAGCCGGGGAACCGGGCCACGATCCGCGCCACCAGCGGATCCTCGGACTTGTAGACGGCCAGCCCGCGGCCCTCCTCGCAGTGCTCGATCGTGGCACCGAGGGCGGTGAGCTCCTCGACCACGGTGTGCGGCTGTACGAAGTGCCGGAAGTGCTCGCCGAACTCGTGCCGGGTGCGCTCGGTGCGGAACTCCAGCATGCATAGCCCACCGTCCGGCAGCGCCCGGCGGGTGAACCGCCACAGGTTCGCTCGGCCGTCCTCCTCCAGCGCGTGTACGAAGAACCGGGCGTAGACCGCGGCCGGCCGGAGCTCGGCGGCCACCTTGGCCGCCATCGCGTCGGTCTCGCCGCGGTGGTACAGGTTGACCTGGTCGAACCGCACGGACACGCCGAACTGCTCGGCCGATGCACGGGCCACGGCCAGGCCGCTCTCGGCGTAGTCCAGGCCCAGCACGTCGTACCCCTGGCCGGCGAGCCACTGGGCGTCCCGCCCGGTCCCGGTGCCCATGTCCACCACCGGACCCGGAACCGGCAGCCGGGTGACCACCCAACGGGCGAACGGCGACGGCTCCGGCGGGACCGCGGAGCTGGCGGTGCTCGCGTAGAACTGCTCCCAGTAGCGCCGGTGCTCATGCCGATCGGAACCGGCCGACGCGTCGGCGCCCTCCGGTGCGAACCCGATACGCAGCCGTCCTGCACGGACCATTGCGGTGTCCTCACGGTGTGAAAGTGGGTGAACGGCAAACAAACAAAGACTACGGACTGGTCGCAGGGGGGCAAACCCGCCTCGCCAGCGGGCGGATGGTGTCTTCGTCCCGGCCGGCGGCGATCAGGCCGAAACGACCCCCCGCAAACGTCCGGAACGCCCTGGTAGGGGTCGCTCTCAGGAGGCGGACAGCTGGAAGGCGGCACGCACGGCGTTCAACGCCGCCGGCGCCACCTGCTGCTCGTTCAGGGCCTGCTTGGGGTCGGCCAGCAGCATGGTGACGGCGATCACCCGTCCGTCGTCGTGCTCGGCGAGGTACGCGAGCGCGAAGACCCCCGGCTCGGAGCCACCCTTGAACCACACTCGTCGCCAGGATCCGGGGTCCAGCGACAGGCCCCCGTCGTTCAGCGACAGCACCTCGGAGACCATCGACTGCGGCTTTCCATCGAGCGCATCCAGGTCGGCGAGCACGTTGCACAGATCGGCCGCTGAAGCCTGCCACCCCGGACCGCCGGCCCAGCGCGGCTTCGTCCAGGCCTCGGCGTCCGCGATGGTGGGCCGATTCCGGACCGCCGCAGACGCGAGCAGCTGCCGGCGCTCAGCTGTCCCCGCCGCGACATATCGGCGGGCCAGCCGGGGGTAGTCGTTCAGCCGCAGGGACATCAGGTCGGCGACGGTGAGCAGCGGGGTCATCGACCGCGGGTCGGCCCGGTCACCGGCCGACGCCACAGCCTGGACCCGCTGCCGGCCCACCGCCTGGATCGCCAGATCGGTCGCGGTGTTGTCGCTGAGCGAGATCATCAGCGCGGTCGTGTCCAGCAGGCTGATCGGCACCCGACCGGTCGTGTCCTGCAGCACCCCGGAAGGCAGGGTCCGGACCGCGTCGGTCACCCTCAGCCGCTGATTCCAGTCCAGCCGGCCGGACTCGACGGCCCGGGCCACCGTCTGCAGGACCCACAGCTTGAAGGTCGAACCGAGTGGCGCGGCGGCGTCGGCCCGCAGGGTGTGCACCGGACGACAGGCTCCGTCGATCACCTCCGCGGCCAGCATCGAAGCCCGCGGCGCCAGGTCCCGCACCGCGGCGTCGACGGCCGACCAGCGACCGAGGCTGTCGGGGACGGGGGCGGTCGGCTGCGGGTCGGCCGCCAGGGCCAACTGGGTGAGCGGAGCGCCTGTGGCGGCCACGTCCACAGCGGCGGTGATCACGACGTCGCCGATTCCTTCGACCGCACCGGCGGCGCTGAGGTAGTTGGGCGCCTTCCCCGGCCGCACGCGGCGGATGGTGATCGCTCGACCCGCCACGCCGTTCAACTGCTGCAACGTCACCTTGTCCCGGAAGGACGGGGCGAACAGCCGTCGGTACGCGCGCTGGTCCAGCGGTCCGGACGACAGCGCCGTCAACGCGCGGGTCAAGGTCCTGCCCACCGGCGTGGCCGGCAGCCGGTCGAAGCCCCTGGCGCCCGACGGCTCATCGTCGGCTTCGGTTGGTCGCCCGGTCGATTGCCCGGTCGACTGCCCGGTCGAGGGCCCGGTGGACTGCTCCGTGGCATGGTCGCTCGTCGAACGACTGGTCGCGGGTGACGGGGAGCGGTCCCCGTTCGAGCCGGCGCCGTTCGAGCAGCCGGTGGCGAGCAGCGTGCCACACAGTGCCGCGGCCACCAGCGGGCGGAGGCGGCGTGAGCGGACGGGCATCGTGACCAGGTGATCCGGACGGGTCAGGCGTCGATCCGCTCGGCATCGAGCTCGTAGGCACCCTGCACCAGGAACTCCTTGCGCGGGGCGACCTCGTTGCCCATCAACAGCTCGAACACCCGGGAGGCCTCGTCGGCGTCGGACGTGGTGAGCCTGCGCAGGGTCCGTCGCCGCGGATCCATGGTGGTCTCGGCCAGCTGGCCGGCGTCCATCTCGCCGAGGCCCTTGTAGCGCTGCACCGGGTCCTTCCACCGCACGCCCTTGCGGGACAGCTCGGCGAGCCTGCGCTGCAGCTCGTTGTCGCTGTAGGTGTAGACGTACTTGTCCATGCCCTTCTTGGGGTTCACCAGCTCGATCCGGTGCAGCGGCGGCACCGCGGTGTATACCCGTTGGGCATCGACCAGTGGGCGCATGTAACGGAAGAACAGGGTGGCCAGCAGGCACCGGATGTGGGCGCCGTCGGAGTCGGCGTCGGCCATGAAGATGATCTTGTTGTAGCGGACCTGGTCCAGGTCGAAGGTGCGGCCGCTGCCGGCCCCGACCACCTGGATGATGGCCCCGCACTCGGCGTTCTTCAGCATGTCGCCGACCGACGCCTTCTGGGTGTTCAGGATCTTCCCGCGGATCGGCAGCAGGGCCTGGTACTCGGAGTTGCGCGCGTACTTGGCGGTGCCGAGCGCCGAGTCCCCCTCGACGATGAACAGCTCGGTGCGGTCCACGTCGGTCGAGCGGCAGTCGGCGAGCTTGGCCGGCAGCGCACTGGACTCCAGCGCGTTCTTGCGCCGCTGCGTCTCCCGGTGCTGCCGGGCGGCGATCCTGGCCCGGGACGCCCCGGCCACCTTGTCCAACACCGCCCGCGCCTGCGGCTTCTTCCCGCGCTTGCTGGTGGTGAGGAACTCCTTGAGCTGGCGCTGCACCACCTTGGACACGATCCGCCGGACGCTGGGGGTGCCGAGCACCTCCTTGGTCTGCCCCTCGAACTGCGGTTCGGCGAGCCGCACCGTCACCACTGCGGTGAGCCCTTCGAGCACGTCCTCCTTCAGCACGTCGGGCTCGCCGGAGCGCAGAGTCCGGGTCGCCTTGAGCCCCTCGTTGAGCGCCTTGGTGATCCCGGACTCGAACCCGGCCAGGTGCGTGCCGCCCTTGGGCGTGGCGATGATGTTGACGAACGAACGGACCTCGGTCTCGTAGCCGGTCCCCCAGCGCAGCGCGATGTCCGCGACCAGCTCGCGCTCCACGTCCTGTGGCGTCATGTGCCCGGAGTCGTCGAGGAGCGGCACGGTCTCGGTGAAGCTCTCGGTGCCCTGCAGCCGCAGCACGTCCGTCACCGGCTCGTCGGAAGCCAGGAAGTCACAGAACTCCGCGATCCCGCCGTCGTGGCGGAAGGTCTCCTCCCGGACCTCGTCGGCACGCTCGTCCCGGATGGTGAGCGTCAGGCCCGGCACCAAGAACGAGGTCTGCCGGGCCCGGGTCACCAGCTCGTCGTAGGAGAACTCCGCGTCGCGGGTGAAGATCTGCCGGTCGGGCCAGAACCGGACTCGGGTGCCGGTGACCCCCTTGCGGACCCGCGCGCCCTTCCGCAGCCCGCTCTGCGGCGCGAAGCCGGCCGTGGGGCCCGCCCCGTCGAACACACCCGGCACGCCGCGCCGGAACGAGATCAGCCGAGTGGCCGGGGAGCGGTCCACCTCGACGTCCAGCCGCGCCGACAGCGCATTCACCACCGAGGAGCCGACCCCGTGCAGCCCGCCGGTGGCGACGTACGACCCGCCCCCGAACTTCCCGCCGGCGTGCAGTTTGGTGTAGACCACCTCCACCCCGGGCAGCCCGGTCTTGGGTTCGATGTCGACCGGGATGCCACGGCCGTCGTCATCCACCTGCGCGGATCCGTCGGCGTGCAACACCACGGTGATGTGGTGGCAGAAGCCGCCCAACGCCTCGTCCACGGCGTTGTCGATGATCTCCCACGCGCAGTGCATCAGCCCGCGGGTGTCGGTGGACCCGATGTACATGCCCGGGCGCTTCCGGACCGCTTCGAGTCCCTCGAGCACCAGCAGGTGCCGGGCGTTGTAGGAGTTGTCGATCTTGGCCCCCTGGGCTGCCATGCGCTCCCTGGTCTCAGTGGTCGGGTTCAGTGGTCGGTTTCAGTCGGTCGGTCTCGGCTGGTCGGGGTGTCGTCTCGTGCCTGGCCGCGCGGGGTGACAGCGCCCGCACGCGAGCCTCAGGTTAGTCCGCCCACCGGACAGTCCTCGCGGACACGCGGGTGTCACGATGTGAAATCTCCCGCATCGGGAACCTTTCCCGGGGCACTATGCGTCCTGTGGGGCGAGGATCATCGCATCCCTGACCGGGGCTGGCAGGTTGTTGCCACGGCCGGCCGGGAAGAATGCAGGTGGCACTCGCGTTGGGATAGACAAGACGGACCGAAGCACGACAGCACGACGAAGAACGAGATGTACACCACGAGCGAGCAGGGAAAGAGGCCATAGTGACTACAGCAGTAGCCCCTGGTCCCAGCCTGAGCGCCCTGGACCGGTGCGACCGGTGCGGCGCGCAGGCGTATCTGAGAGTGGAGCTGGCCAGCGGCGGAGAGCTCTTGTTCTGTGCGCACCACGCGCGTGAGCACGAGGAGGCGCTGCGCAGCGTCGCCACCGCCGTCCACGACGAGACCCATCGACTTCGCGACGTACCCGCCACCGCCCCCGACGAGGAGCGCTGACGAGGAGCGCTGAGCGGAGACCGACGGGGCGCGTAGCCCCGACCTCACACCCGTAGTGGCGGCCACCGATCTCGGTGGCCGCCACTGTCATGTCCTTACCCGGCGTTGCGTCATGCTGCTCCGGTGAGCACAGAGCACCCGCTGGTCCGGCGCGGCCGGGTCTCGATGGCGGCCCGGTGGCGCCGGCTGCGCTCGCTCGCCTGGCTGATCGGGCAGAGCTCCATCGCCGCCGCGCTGGCCTGGTGGCTGGCGCTCCACGTGCTCGGTCACGAGCGGCCGTTCCTGGCGCCGGTTGCGGCCATCGTCTGCCTCGGCGTCTCGTACGGCCAGCGGCTGCGGCGGGTGGCCGAGGTGATGGCCGGCGTGGCGCTCGGCGTCGGCGTTGCCGACCTGTTCGTGCACTACGCCGGCACCGGAGTCTGGCAGGTCACCGCAGTGGTCGCGGCCAGCATGGTCGCCGCGGTGCTGCTCCAGGCCGGGCC
>CAZNCE010000039.1:9639-23556 GCA_964571285.1 uncultured Nocardioidaceae bacterium
CCGGGCCCGGCGCCGGCCTGGAGCGGTGGCTGGACGCAGTTCTCGGAGGGCTGGTGGCCCTGGTCGCCGCAACCGTTGTGCCCCGGGCGCCCCTGCGCCGGCCGCGGGAGCGGGCGGCCGGGGTGGCCAAGGAGCTGGCCGCGCTGCTGCGCGCCGCCACCCGCCGGATCGCCGACGGCGACCTGGAGGCCGCCGAGCAGATCCTGGAGCAGGCCCGCGATACCGAACCGGCGCTGGACGACCTGCGCTCGGCCGCCCGCGAGGGGCTGGACGTGGTGGCCTCCTCACCGTTGCGGTTCCGGCATCGCACCGGGGTGCGGCTGATGGCCGAGCTGATCGACCCGCTCGACCACGCCGTCCGCAACGTCCGGGTCCTGATCCGCCGGCTGGTCGCCGCCGTCCGCAGCGGCGAGCCGATCCCGCCCGCCTACGGCGCCGCCATCGCCCGGCTGGCCGACGCCGTCGACACCGTGGCCGACGAACTGTCCCAGGGCCGGATGGCGATCGCCGCCCGCCCCGAACTGGTGTCGATCGGCGTGGTGACCGCGACGCTGCCGGCACCGCCCGGCCTGTCCGGGGCGGTGGTGCTGGCTCAGATCCGTTCGCTGATCGTCGACCTGCTGGAGATCACCGGCCTGACCACCGACGAGGCGTACGACCTGATCCCGCCCCGCGACGTCTGAGCCCGTGGCCGCTCACTCATCCAGCCGGCGTGCGGTCGCCGGCTGGCCCGCTGCGTCCTCCTCGTCGTCCTCGTCCTCTCCGCCCCAATCCGCCGGCCGGTCGTCGGGATCGGTACCCGGACGAGGAGCCCACGGGGTCTCTGCCGCCGGGCGGACGACGACGAGCTTGTCGCCGGGCTCCAGGAGCGTGACCGTCGGGTCGAAGTACCGGTACACCTGCCCGTCACGCACCACCGCGACCACCTGGTCCAGGAGCCGCTGCGGTTGCTTGCCGACCTCCCGGGGCAGCACCGGCCGCTCTGCCACCTCCAGCCCCTCGCCGTAGGTCAGCAGGTCCTCCATCACGCTACCCAGGCTCGGGCTGACCGCGGACAAGCCCAGGATGCGGCCGACCGCGTCCGAGGATGTGATCACCGAGTCGGCGCCGCTCTGGCGCACCAGCGGCACGTTCTGCTGCTCACGCACCGCCACCACCACGTAGGCGTCGGGGTTGAGCTGGCGGACGGTGAGCGTGATCAGCACGGCGGCATCGTCGCGGTCGATGGTGATCACGGCCTGCGAGGCCTGCCCGGCGTGTGCGCGGCGCAGCACCTGGCGGGACGCCCCGTCTCCGACCACCACCGCCAGACCGTCCGCGGTGGCCTCCGCGACCGCTGCCGGGTTCGGGTCGACGACCGTGATCTCCTCCTTGCGGACGCCGTTGCCGAGCAGGGTCTGGATGGCGCTGCGTCCCTTGGTGCCGTACCCGACGACGATGAAGTGGTCCTGCATCCGCTTCCTCCAACGGGCGATCCGCCACATCTCACGACCCTGGGTGGCGAGCACCTCCAGGGTGGTGCCGATCAACAGCACCAGGAACATCACGCGCAGCGGCGTCACCAAGAGCGCGTTCACCAACCGGGCGGACTGGCTGACCGGGGTGACGTCTCCATAGCCGGTCGTGGTGATGGTCACCGTCGAGTAGTAGAGCACGTCGACCAGGGTCAGCTCGCGCTCCGGCGCGGTGTTGTCCTGATAGCCGCCCTTGTCCAGCCACACCAGCAGGACCATCAGGCCGAGCAACGCCAGCGCCAGCAGCAGGCGCCGGCCCAGTGCCCACAGCGGAGTCACGTCGCTGGCCGGCAGCTTGACCAGCCCCGGGGTCGCCCGCTCCTCCGACGGCCGTCGAGTTCTCACGGACCCGACAATAGGGCTGCCGCGACCGGATCACCGCGCGCCACCGCCGTGATCCGGCTCCGTCGGCTTCGCCGCACGATGCTCGTGGGGCAGGATGGTGGGGTGACCGAGCAGCATCCACGGCGCCCGCTGATGCCCGGCGACGCGACGTTCGACCGGTTCACCGGCGAGGTGGACCCTGCCGATCGGGCCGAGGCCGCGCACCGCACGGCCGCGCTGCTCGCCCACGGCGTGCGCGGCTCAGGCGACGCGGAGGTCGTCCGGCGGATCGTCGAACACACCGACGAGCATGGCTTCGAGACCCTGGCCGAGCTGTGGTCGCATTCCCCGGCCGTCTCCCTGCCGGGGGCGATGTGGCGGCTGTACCTGCTGCGCGGCTGGGTGCACGCCGACCCGGAGTCAGCCGCCCGGGAGTTCGACGCGGGCCGCCGGTTCGCCCCGGTGTCGGAGGTGGTCGCCGGCGTGGTCGACCCTCCCGGAGCCGCGGAGGTCCGAGAGCTGTCGGACAAGGTGCTGATGGGCGCAGCCGAAGGCGACCTGGCGACCACGTTCGACCGAGCGGCGGCCTTCTGCCGGATCGTGTCCGCCGGCCGGGCCGAACTGGGCAGCACTCCCGCCGATCAGGCAGCCAGGCTGCTGACGATGGCCGAGCAACTCGAGGCGGCGGCACGAGCCGAACGCGCCGGCGAACTCAGCTGAGCCGCTTTGTGTCGGGCCCGCCCAACCCCTACCCTGTTCACGGCGTCGGGCCGCGGCAGCCCCGGGTCCCAACATAAGCCGCTACGAGCGGCCACGCGCCGTGAGGCGCTCCCGGCCCGACGCCTTAGCTTCCCAGCCCCGGCTCAGCCGCCGATCTCGGTCGGGTCCCGGAAACCCGTCCGCTTGGCGCGCACCCCGCGGTTGATCAGCCACGTGATGAACCACAGCACGATGCCGAGCGCGAGCAGCCCCGCCCCGATGGAGTACTGGATCGTGTCCCGGCCGGTCCACGGCCCGACCAGGAACGCACAGGTGAGCGCCCCCACCACCGGCATCATCTGGGGGGCACGGAAGTGGTCGTGCTCCACCGGGTTCCGACGCAACACCAGGCAGGCGATGTTCACGACCGTGAACACGGCCAGGAGCAGCAGCGCCGTGGTGCCGCCCAGCGCGGAGATGATCTCGCCACCGGAGAACTGCGTGACCACGAAGATCAGCCCCAGGGCGATCAGCGTGACGAAGATGATCGACACGTACGGGCTGCGCCGGGTCGGGTGCACCTTTCCGAGCACCCGCGGCAGCACGTCCTGGTGAGCCATCCCGTAGATCAGCCGACTGGCCATCAGCATGTTGATCAGCGCCGAGTTGGCCACCGCGAACATGGTGATGAACGGGTAGACGTCCTGGATCGGCAGGTTGGGCGCGCCAGCCGCGACGACGCGCAGCAGCGGTGGCGTGGTCGAGTCCGCCAGTTCCCTGACCGGGACGAGGGCGACCGCGGCGATGGAGACGAGCACATAGATCACACCGGTGATGGTCAGGCCGGTGAGCATGATCTTGGGGAAGATCCGGCTGGGGTCTTGGGTCTCCTCGGCCATGTTGACCGAGTCCTCGAATCCGACCATCGCGAAGAACGCCAGCGAGGTGGCCGCCGTGATCGCGATGAACACCGACTTGTCGCCGGACGTGTCGAACTCGAAGACCGGTGCGAAGTCGGCCTTGCCCTGGCCCATCGCCCAGACGCCGACGAAGATCACCAGCAGCAGGCCGGTGAGCTCGACCAGCGTCAGCACGACGTTGAACTTGACGCTCTCGCCGACGCCGCGCAGGTTGATCAGCGCGAGCATGACCATGAACCCCATCGCGATGATCATCACCACGGTCGGGCTCCAGTCCTGACCGATTCCCGCGACGAAGTTGTCCGCGAACGCCTTCGAGGCGGTGGAGGCGGAGGTGATCCCTGAGGCCATCACGGTGAACGCGACCAGGAACGTGACGAAGTGCACCCCGAAGGCCTTGTGGGTGTACAGCGCGGCCCCGGCCGCCTGGGGGTACTTCGTCACCAGTTCCAGGTACGACAGTGCGGTGATGGCGGCGACGACGAACGCCACGATGAACGGCGCCCAGGCCGCTCCGCCGACCTCCCCCGCGACCTCACCGGTCAGGGCGTAGACGCCCGTGCCCAGGATGTCGCCGACGATGAACAGCAGCAGCAGCTTGGTGCCCATCACCCGTTTCAACTCGGGCTGACGTTCGAGTTCCACGTGGTCGGTCATCTGTGGCTCCTCTCGGAGTGATCAGGAACGCGCTACTCCCCGGCATCCCGGGAGGACAGCGCTGACACAGTCTGACCTGCTTCCCGGCTCCCGCGTGCGAGCCACACCAGAATTCCCACGGCCCCGATCCCGGCAGTCCCGATCACGATCAACACCACCGAGATACTGCGCGCCTCGGCGAGCACCCCGGCCAGCGCGACGCAGAGCCCCTGGAAGATCATCATCACCGCGTTGGCGAGCCCGAACACCCGCCCGCGGGCCTCGCGGGGCACCACGGTGGCGATCTCGGCCTGGATGGCATTGAGGTACGCCAGGGAGGCCCCCGCGAACACCAGGATGCCCACGACCGGGGCGGCGGCGCCGAGCAGGTCGCCGGCCAGCCCGGCCCCCGCCACGAGCAGCCCGGCGGCGGCGGCCAACGGGTACACCAGCGACCGCTGCCGGTCCAGCGTGAGCCGGCCCGCGATGGCGAAACCGACGATGTTGCCGATCGGGGCGGCCGCCATCATCACGCCGGCCATCGCCGTACCCGACCCCAACTGGTCCACGTAGGGCACCGCGAGGCCCTCGGCGACCACGATCAGGCCCGGGCCCAGCCCGAGCAGCAGGAACAGCTGGGTCATGCCGGGGATGCGGCGGACCACGACGAACCCCTCGATCGCGCCCTTCCACATCCGCGGGGCGGGGTTGGCGGGGGTCCACGGCAGCGGCCGGTGCTTCACCGTCAGCCAGATCAGCAGCCCGGACAGGGCGTACGTGGCGATGTCCACGACCAACGCGACCTGCGGCGAGGTGGCGGCGACCAGCACGCCTCCCACCAAGAACCCGCCGACCTGCAGCGCCTGGCGGGTGGACGCGACCAGCGCGTTGCCGACCGGGAACCGCTCCGCGTCCAGCACGTCGGCGAGCGTCGCCAGGCGGGCCGCGCCGAACGGTATCTGGATCAGCTCCAGGACGAACAGCACACCGAGCAGCAGCGGTAGCGGGACGCCCGGGATGAGCAGCACCACGACCAGGGCCGCGCGCAGCAGGTCCGCGATCACCAGCAGGTGCTTGCGCGGGAGCCGGTCGGCCAGCGTGGACAGCCACGGTGCGAACAGATAGGGCGCGAAGCTGATCGCGAACGCGGCCGCGGTCAACCCGACCGACTCGGTGCGCCGGTAGACCAGCACGGCGACCGCGAGCCGGGCGAGGTAGGTCCCCGTCATGGTGAGGACGTCCGCGATGTACAGCCCGCTGAACTCGAGATCCCGGAACAGGTCTCGATACCGGACGGTGGTCCGCGAGGTGTTCGCTGTCACGTTGTGCGTGCGTCCTTGGTCCGCTCACGGCCACCCAGCGGATCCGGGTGACACCTCAGAGTTCACCACATTTGACCATGAGCCGCCCCGCAGGACCGGTCAACCTCCCCGAGACGTACGCCCCCTGGTCGGAATCGCCGATTTGCCCGGCGGTTCCGACGCCGAACCTACCCTGAGTCAGGGCCAGAACAACGTGGCGTCACCAAATTCGTGCCACCGATAATCCGCCTGCACGGCCGCGTCGTACGCCTGCTGCACCAGCGTCGGACCGGCCACCGCCTGCAGCAACCGCAGGTGGCTGGCCTCCGGCGTATGCAGGCCGGTGACCAGGCCGTTCACCGCGCGGGCCGGCCGATCGGGGCCGAGCACCAGGCTGGTCCATCCGGCGGCGGCATGGACCCGCCCGGTCCGGTCGGCCACGGTCTCCAGCGCGCGGGTCACGGTGGTGCCCACCGCGATCACGCGCCGACCGGCAGCGCGGGTCCCGTTCACCAGCCGGGCCGTGGCCGCGGGGACCGTGAACGGCTCGGGGACCGGGGGCTCATCGGACTCCGGGCTGGAGACGCCGGTGTGCAGCACCACCGGTGCGACGATCACGCCACGAGCGACCAGCCGGGTCAGCAGCGCCTCGGTGAACGGTCGGCCGGCGCTGGCCATCTCGGCGCTGCCGGGCTCGGTCGCGTACACGTTCTGCAGGTCGTCGAGGGCGGGTGGGTGCGACAGGTAGGCGTAGTGGACGGGCCGGCCGTGCCGAGCCAGGTAGTCGACCGTGTGCGCGGCCGGCATCGGCGTCGCGGCCCAGAGCCGCTGTCCCATGCGCGGGGGGCGGTGCTGCCGCCCGCCGTGCTCGGGGTAGGCGCCGTGGACGCGCAGTCGCTGCCCGCCGGGCAACCGCAGCACCTCACCCGGGCGGACATCGGTCGCCGGCCCGTCGTTGCCCGGGCGCCGGACCTCCACCACCCAGCGCCCGTCGTCGAGTTCGGCGGACACGTGCAACGGCGCGTCGATGCCGGCCCGGATGACGTCGACCGCGGCGGGAAGGGTGGCGGAGACGTTCAGCACGACCAGGTCGCCCGGATGCAGGAGTTGGGGCAGGTCGTGGAACCGCCGGTGCCGGATTCGGTCCGGGCTGGCGACCAGCAGGCGTACCTGGTCGCGGCGGAGGCCGCGCTCCTCGGGGGGTTCGGTTGCCTCGGCGTGCTCGGGGAGCCGGAACTGTGGGGCGGGCACGGTGGCGGTCCGCGTGGTCGCGGCGCTCATGCGGCCGCCCCCGAGGCGAGCTGCGCGGCGGTGTAGCGGCCGCTCGACAGCCGCCGCTCGATCAGCGCCAGGAGCGCGGGGACCACGGTCTCCGGCTCCGGACGATCGGAGATGTCCTGTCCCGGGTACGCGTCCTGGTGCATCGCGGTGCGCAGGTCGCCGGGGTCGACCGACCAGAAGCGCAGGTCGGGGCGCTCCTCGGCCCAGGTGCGCGTCAGCTGGTCCAGTGCCGCCTTGGACGAGCCGTAGACGCCCCAGCCCGGGTACGACGCGACGGCGGCGTCGGAGCTCACATTCAGCACCGCTCCGGCGTGGTCGGTGAGCTGGGGCAGCAGCGCCTGGGTGAGCGCCGTCGGCGCGACAACGTTGGTGCGGTGCACCTCGGTCAGCGCGTCCGGGTCGGCGTCGGCGAGCGGTGGCAGCGGGCTGGGCCCGAGGCTGCTGGCGTTGTTCACCAGCAGGCTGGCACCGCCGAGCTGCGCCGCCGCTCGCACCAGGTCGGCGCGATGCCGCGGGTCGCGGACGTCCCCGGGTACTGGCCGGGCGCGGGCCCCGAGAGCTGTGCCGGCCGCCTTCAGCCGGTCCGCGTCTCGGGCGTCTGCGATCACCTCCCAACCGCGGTCGATCAGTCCTGCGGCGAGTGCGCGCCCCAGGCCGCGGGAAGCTCCGGTGATGACTGCGACCGGCATGGCCCGTCTCCTTCGGTGTGCGGTTCGGTCTTCGGCATCCAGACTGCTAGTTGAAGTTCACTTCAAGTCAAGGAACTTCCCCGCGCTGACGTCTCACGGCGTACGCGCGCCGTGCGCTGTGCTGCGTCCGGAGACCTCTAGGGTGGTGCCATGTCCGAACTGCACGACCTGACCGCGCTGGAGCAGGCGGCTGCCGTGCGGTCGCAGGAGGTCTCCCCCGTCGAGTTGGTACGCCATTACCTGGACCGCATCGGCACGCACTCCAACCGGCTCGGCGCCTTCGTCACGGTCACTGACGACCGCGCGCTGGAGGCGGCCCAGCGGGCCGAGCAGGCGGTGCGCGACGCCGACGACCCCGAGTCGTTGCCGCCGTACGCGGGGGTGCCGACGGCGATCAAGGACCTGGCGATGACCGCGGGCGTCCGCACCACGTTCGGCTCGGCGGCGATGAGCACGTTCGTGCCGACCATCAGCGCCGAGGTCGTGCACCGGATCGAGCGCGCCGGCCTGATCAGCCTCGGCAAGACCAACACGCCGGAGTTCGGGACCCCCTGCTACACCGAGCCCGAGGTGGCGCCGCCGGCACGCACGCCGTACGACCTGAGCCGCAGTGCCGGTGGCTCGAGCGGGGGCGCCGCCGCGGCGGTGGCCGGCGGCCTGACGCCGTGGGCGCACGGCAGCGACGGCGGGGGCTCGATCCGGATCCCGGCCAGCGTGTGCGGACTGGTCGGCTTCAAGCCGTCCCGGGGCCGGGTCAGCGCCGCGCCGTTGTACGGCGACCCCACCGGGCTGGCCACGTCCGGGCCGATCGCCCGAACGGTCCGGGACGCGGCGGCGCTGCTGGACGTCCTGGCGGGGCCGGCCGTCGGCGATCCGTTCTGGGCGCAGCCCCTGCCGGCCGGTGAGTCGTTCCTCGGCTGGTGCGACCGCGACCCCCGGCAGCGGCGGGTCGCGCGATTCTCCGCGCCGGCGCTGTCGCACGTGTCGCCGGCGCCGGAGTGCCTGGAGGCCTATGAGCGGGCCACGCAGGTGCTGGTCGACCTGGGCCATGTGGTCGAGGACGTGCCGACGCCCTTCCCACCCGAGGCCGCGGCGGTGTTCGAGGTGCTGTGGCAGGTGCTGAGCGCGTCCAGCCCGGTTCCCGAGGGCGGCGAGCCGTTGCTGCGCCCCCTGACCCGGTGGCACCGGGACGCCGGGCGGCGGATCAGCGGTCCCGAGTTCGCCGCGGCGATCGCAGAGTCGCGGCAGCTCGCCGCCGCCTGCATCAGCGACCTGCACGAGTTCGACGCCGTGCTGACCCCGACCCTCGCCCGCCCGCCGGTGCCGGTGGGCGCGCTCCGTGACGACGAGGACCCCGCTCGCGACTTCGAGAACCAGAAGGACTTCTCGCCGTACACGTCGATGTGGAACGTCACCGGCATGCCCGCGGTCTCGCTGCCGCTGCACTGGACCGCGGACGGACTCCCCATCGGCGTGATGCTCGCCGGCCGGCCCGGCCAGGACCACCTGCTGCTGGCGCTGGCCGCGCAGCTGGAGGCGGCCGAGGCCGAGTCGGGCCGGTCCTGGGCGGCCCGGCACCCCGAGTGCTGGGCGCCGGACGGCACCGCAACGGGCGCCGTCGGCGGGTAAGACGGACCGATGGATCCCGGAACCGCGGGCGGGCCACCGGCGGAAGGCACGCCGCAGGAGCGGGTACGGGTCGCGATGCGGCGCATCGACCGGCGGTGGTTCCTGCCCGAACGCCAGCGCAAGCACTACGCCGAGGACCGTGCGCTCCCGATCGGCCACCGGCAGACCAACTCGCAGCCCACCACCGTCCGGCACCTGCTGGAGCTGCTGGACGCCCGGCCCGGTGATCGGGTCCTGGACGTCGGCAGTGGCTCGGGGTGGACGACCGCGCTGCTCGGAGAACTGGTCGGCCCGGAGGGCCTGGTCGTGGGTGTGGAGAGAGTTCCGGAGCTGGTGGCATGGAGCCGGGAGAACCTGAGCACCCGACCGATGTCCTGGGTGCGGGTGGAACCGGCCACCGGCGGGGTGCTGGGCCTGCCGGACCTGGCCCCGTTCGACCGCATCCTGGTCTCGGCCGAGGCCGGCGCCCTGCCGGAGGAGCTGGTCGAGCAGCTCGGGCCCGGGGGGCGGATGGTGGTCCCCGTGGCGGGGCGCCTGGTGCTCGTCGAACGGCTGGAGTCCGGTGGGACCCGGGTCCGCAGGCACGGCTTCTACGCGTTCGTGCCCCTGATCCGCTGACTCACCCGGGGCGGTTCAGCGCGCCTGCTCGGTCTCCAGGCGGACGAGGACCTTGTCCACGATCTCGTCCACCGGCGAGGCGATGTCCACGGTGATGCCTGCCTCGTCCGCCGCCAGGGGCTGCAGGGTTGCGAACTGTGAGTCCAGCAGGCTGGGCGGCATGAAATGCTCCCGATGGCGCATCCGCTCCAGGATCAGGGCCTTGTCTCCGTTCAGGAGCACGAAGAAGGTCTGCGGAGCCCCGGTGCGCAGCACGTCGCGGTAGGCACGCTTCAGGGCCGAGCAGGCCAGGACGGTCGACTCCCCGGACATCGAGCGGTCCCGGGTCCAGGTTGCCAGCGCATCCAGCCACGGCATCCGGTCCTGGTCGTTGAGCGGTGTGCCCGCGGACATCTTGGCGATGTTCGCCGGCGGGTGGAAGTCGTCACCTTCGGCGAAGACGTAGCCGAGCCGGTCCGCCAACGGCTTCCCGACCGCGCTCTTGCCGGTGCCGGACACCCCCATCACGACCAGGTGGCGAGTCTCCATTCAGAAGACGTACCACAGCACGAGTGCGATCAGGAAGGCGATGCCGCCGAGCAACGTCTCCATCACGGTCCAGGTCTTCAGCGTGGTCTTCTCGTCCATGCCGAAGAACCGGCTGACCAGCCAGAATCCGGAGTCGTTCACGTGCGAGAGCACGGTCGCCCCGGCCGCGATCGTGATCACCAGCAGCACCAGGTCGAACTGGTGCAGGCCCTCGGTCGCCGCTACCGCCGGAGCGATCAGCCCGGCAGTCGTGGTCAGCGAGACGGTGGCCGACCCCTGGGCCACGCGCAGTCCCACCGCGATCACGAACGCGGCGATGATCAGCGGCATGCCGATGTCGTTGAGCGACTCCGCCAGCGCACCGCCGATCCCGCTGTAGCGCAGCACGCCGCCGAACATCCCGCCGGCGCCGGTGATCAGCACCACCGCGCAGATCGGGGCCAGCGAGTCGTTCAGGATGGTCTCGATCTCGCTCTTGGTCCGGCCCTGCTTGAGCAGCAGCACGGAGGCGAGCACGGTGATCAGCAGGGCGACCGCCGTCTGGCCGATCAGCTGCACGGCGCTCGCCCATCCGGCCTCGCCGTCCAGCACGCCGGCGGTGCCCAGCGTGGCGACGACGGTGTTCGCCGCGATCAGCACCAGCGGCAGCAGCAGGACCAGTAGCACCGTCCCGAACGAGGGGGCGGTGCGGACCGCGGTGCCGGTGGCCGGCCCACCGGCTCCGCCGCTCCCGCCCGTCGAGTCGCCGTTCCCCTCCTCCGGTTCGCCCGCGAAGACGTCCAGCACCGGTACGAAGACCCGGGGCGCCATCCACCGGGAGAACAGGTAGCTGCCGAGGTACCAGGTGACCACCGCCACCGGCACACCCACCAGCAGCACGTACCCGATGTTCGCGCCGAGCAGGTCGGCGGCTGTGACCGGTCCGGGGTGCGGCGGGACGATCGCGTGCATCACGGCGAACGCCCCGGCAGCCGGGAGCGCATAGAACAGCAGCGAGCCACCGAACCGACGGGCGACGGTCAAGATGATCGGCAAGAACACCACCAGGCCCGCGTCGAAGAAGATCGGGAAGCCGAACAGCAGCGACGCGATGCCGAGCGCGAACGGGGCGCGGTGCTCGCCGAAGCGCGAGATCAGCGTGTCGGCGAGCACCTGGGCCCCGCCGGACCTCTCCAGCAGCCGGCCGATCATCGCCCCGAATCCGACCAGCAAGGCGACCGAGGCCAAGGTGGAGCCGAAGCCGCCGAGCAGCACGTCGGGGATGTCGCCCAGCGGCACCTTGGCGGCCACCGCGGTGAGCAGGCTGACCAGCACCAGCGTGACGAACGCGTGCAGCTTGAAGGCGATGATCAGGATCAGCAGCAGCGCGATCGCCGCCGCCGCGATCAGCAGCAGCGCTGCGGTGCCGTACGCGGGGGTCATCGGTTCCATGCCGGTCACTGTGCGGCATCGCACGCTGCACGGCAAGTAAGAAGCGGGCGCGTCACCGGCCTTTCTCGCCGACGGCGAAGCGCGGCCGGCGTCAGGCCACGATCGCCGGTCGGTGGGCGGCGGTGAAGTCGTAGGCCTGTCGCTCCAGCGGGTTCCCGCGATAGTCGAAACCGGCCTTGGCGAAGCCGATGCCGTACGCGCAGGCGAACCCGGTCTCGGTCACGAACCGGCGCTGCTGGGTGACGTGGACCAGCTCGTGCGCGAGCAGCACCCGGTCCTTGTCGTCGGCCTCGTCCCACGACTCGTCCAGGTAGATCACGCACCCGAGGCCGACCCCGCGGCTGACCGCGCCGAACGTCATCCCGTCGGTGCCGCCGTCGCCGAACCAGTTGGCGTCGAGGGTGGCGTCGTCCACGACGAACGTGGTCGCGAAGTCGAACGAAGTCGTCGGCCCGCCGATCCCGGCTGCGGCGAAGATCGGCTCCATGTCGTCGCGGAACGACGCGGGGACCTGCCAGGGCATCTTGTAGAAGTTGGCGACCACGTTGCCCGCCTTGGCCAGCCGGTAGACGACCTGCCCGGCCAGGCAGGCGCCCAGCTGCTTGATCAGCTCCCAGGCATCCAGCAGCACTCCGCCGAACCACTCGTACGCATCGGACAGCGCCTGCACCGCCCATTCGTAGGCCCCCGCGAGCACGTCGATGCCCGCTTCCACGATCTCCCCGGCCCGGTCCCAGGCGTCCTCGGCCGCGGAGACGGCGGCGTCCCAGGCGTCGGAGGCGGCCCGCTCGATGTTCGCCCAGGCGTCCTCGATCGTGGTCGCCACCGCGTCCCAGGCATCCTCCACCGCATCAGACAGCGACTCCCAGGCATCCTCCGCGGTGTCGGCGATCTGGTCCCAGGCGTCCTCGGCCGCCTCGGTGACGTCGTCCCAGGTGCCCTCGAGGGCGTCCCAGGCATCCCCGGCCAGCTCGCCGATCCCGTCGAGCGCGTCGTCGACCGCGTCTCCGATCTCGTCGACCGCGTCCGAGGCCGCGTCGAACGCGTCCTGTGCCGCGTCCGCGATCGCCTCCCCCACGTCGACCACGGCATCGACCACGTCCTCGGCGGCACCGGCGATGGCATCGGCCGCACCCTCGGCCGTGTCGGACACCCAGTCGGCGGCGCTGTCGACGGCGTCCCCGGCAGCGTCGACGACATCCCCGATGAATCCCCAGCCCATGACCGGTCAGTGCGAACGGGCGGCGATGTCGGCAAGCAGGATCTGCATGGCCTCCTCGTTGCTGAACCCGGCCGCGACCAGCGAGTCACGCTTCTTGGCCAGCAGCTGCGAGCGACTCTTGAGCACCCGGTCCACCTTCGAGCTGGCTCCGATGTGTGCCAGGCTCTCCGCGGCGATCGACACCTTCTCGTCGAACCGCACCGTCACGTTCGGCCGGGCGGCGTCCCGCGCCGCCTCCTCGGCGGCCTTGACCACCGACAGCTCGACGCTTTGCGCCGCAGCGTTCTTGGCTGCGGCCGAGATCACGTCCTTCAGGTCGGCCGGCAGCGCACCGCTCAGCCCGAGGCGCCGCTTCACCGTCGACTCGACGCCCTTGCGGATCCCCTCCTCCACCGGCTTCACCGAGATCGGCCGGGAGGTGATGGGCACGTTCAGGTCCCGCCGCAGCGGTTGGTTGTTGTTCGGCATGCTTCACGGTGCTCCCCGACACGGCTGGTTGCAAGGTGGGCAGGTCAGGGTGGCGGCCCACCCACCCGCCGCCCGGCAACACCACGCACGGTTGCATGTCGGCTCTCGACTTGGACGGGATCAGCGGCAAGACTCCTGTCAGGCAGGACCGGACGACGAGGAGGCGACGTGGCAGACCAGACCCGACACCTGATCGGACTCTTGCTGGGTGCCGAGGAGGACTGGCCCCGGGCCTTCGAGGCGATTCTGCGGCTGCTGGGCACGGTGACCGACGCCCATGGGCGCGAACACGTCTTCGACACCGAGCGGATGACGATCGAGCCGTTCGAGCTGACCGACAAGGCACGGCAGGATCTGGTCATCGACCGTCTCGCGCACTGGTACTACCACCCGCGCGAGTGGCTGAAGAAGGCGTCGCTGATGGACGACGTCTACCTGCTCAACTCCCCGTTCACTTTCCAGTCGATGGAGAAGCACAGCGCGTACTGAGCGATGCTGCGGCTGGGGCTGAAGATCCCGCGGACCGTCCTCGTGCCCTACAAGAACCCGGTGGACAACGTGCGCTGGGCCTACACCTCGGCGCACTACAACCTGCCGTTCGACCTCGACGATATCGCAGACCGGCTCGGCTATCCATTGTACATGAAGCCGTTCGAC
>CAZNCE010000040.1:0-17056 GCA_964571285.1 uncultured Nocardioidaceae bacterium
GCCCCGGTCGCCCGGTCGCGGTCAAGGAGGCGGTGATGCCGTTCAACCGGTTCCGCACCCTGGACGGTCACGGCGTGGACACCGTGCTCGGCCCGGAGATGCGCTCCACCGGCGAGGTGATGGGGATGAACGGCTCCTTCGGCACCGCGTTCGCGAAGGCCCAGCTCGGGGCGATCGGCAAGATGCCGACCTCCGGGCGGGCGTTCGTCTCGGTGGCGAACCGGGACAAGCGACACATGATCTTCCCGGTCAAGCGGCTCGCCGACCTCGGCTTCGAGATCCTCGCCACCAAGGGCACCGCCGCGGTCCTGGCCCGCAACGGGGTGCCGGCCACCGTGGTCCGCAAGCACTCCGAGGGTCCGTCGGCCGACGGCGAGCCGACCATCGTCGGCCGCATCCTGGCCGGCGACGTGGACCTGGTGATCAACACCCCGCACGGCAGTTCCGCCGGGGGAACGGTCCGGGTGGACGGGTACGAGATCCGCACCGCCGCGGTGCTGCGCGACCTGCCCAGCATCACCACCGTGCAAGGACTGGCTGCCGCGGTGCAGGGCATCGAGGCGCTGCAGTCGGGCCAGCTGGACGTGCGGTCGCTGCAGAGCTGGGCAGACGAGGCCACCCCATGACCGGCGCACCGGTCTACGACCGGCTGTTCGACGGGCTGCTGAGCCGTCTCGACGCCGAGACAGCGCACCGTGCCGCGTTCACCGCGATCCGGCTCGCCGACCGGACGCCGGGGCTCCGCACGGCGCTGCGCCGGCGCCGGGCCCGCGCGCTGCGGGGCCGCGAGGTGCAGGCGATGGGGCTGACCTTCCCCGGGCCGCTCGGCGTGGCCGCGGGGTTCGACAAGAACGCCGAGGCCGTCGATGCGCTCACCACGCTGGGCTTCGGTTTCGTCGAGGTGGGCACCGTCACCGGGCACGGCCAACCCGGCAACCCGCGACCACGGCTGTTCCGGCTGACCCGTGACCGGGCGGTGGTCAACCGGATGGGGTTCAACAACGACGGCGCCCAGGCGGTGGCCCAACGGCTGCAGCGCCGGCTGGCCCGACGGCCGTACCCCGGCGCAGTGGTAGGGATCAACATCGGGCGCACCAAGAACGTGCCCGACGGCGACGCGGTGGCCGACTACGAGCGCAGCGCTCGGCTGCTGGCGCCGTACGCGGACTACCTGGTGGTCAACGTCAGCTCGCCGAACACCCCCGGGCTGCGGGACCTGCAGGCGGTGGAGCGGCTGCGCCCGCTGCTCACCCGGGTCCGGCAACAGGCCGACGCTGCGGCCGGGCGTTCCGTGCCGCTGCTGGTGAAGGTGGCCCCGGACCTCGACGACGCCGACCTGCTGGCCGTGGCCGACCTGGCCCTGGAGCTCGGGTTGGAGGGCATCGTCGCCACCAACACCACGATCGCCCGCGACGGCCTGCTCTCCACCGCGGCCGAGGTCGCCCGGGCCGGCGCCGGGGGACTGTCCGGGGCACCGCTGGCCGACCGGTCTGTGCAGGTGCTGCGACTGCTGCGCGAGCGGGTGGGGCAGCGACTGACCCTGATCTCGGTCGGCGGCGTGTCCACCACCGCGGACCTGCAGCAGCGGCTGGACGCCGGCGCCACGCTGGTGCAGGCCTACACCGGGTTCATCTACGGGGGCCCGGGCTGGCCGGCACGCCTGCAGCGGGGGCTGCGGCCGTCGGGCGGCCGGACGGGAGGCCGGGCCCGTCCGGAGTGGGCGGCGTGACGGCGGCCCGGCGGCGTGTTCCGGTCCGCGTGGACGGCGAGGTGCTCACCGTCAAGCGGGCCGGCGGATACACCCACCTGACCATCGTCGCCGACGGGCTCGCCCAGCTGTGCCGCCCCGGCGACTTCGTGATGCTCGCAGCCGGCGGCCCGCACTCGGCGTCGGTCCTGCGCCGCCCGCTGTGGGTGCACCGCGCCCGGGCCAGCGGCGCCTACGGCGGCACCGTGGAGGTGGTGTTCGCGGTCCGCGGCCCCGGCACCGACCAGTTGGCCCGGACCCGTCAGGGCGACCCGCTGGACCTGCTCGGGCCGCTCGGCCGGCCGTTCGCCCTGCCGCAGGAGCCCGTGGTCTGCACCCTGGTCGGCGACGGGCACGGCGCCGCGCCGATGTTCTACCTGGCCGAGCGGCTGCGGATGCGCGAGTGCGCGGTGCACATCCTGCTGGGCGCGGCCTCCGAGCCCTGGCTGCTCGGAGTGCTGGAGGCACGGCGGGCGGCCAAGTCGGTGACGGTCACCACGCTGGACGGCTCGGTCGGCATCCACGGCGACCCCACCGGCCCGCTGCCCGATCTGCTCGAACGCACCGAATCAGCCGTCGTGTACGCCGCCGGCCCGGTCGACACGCTGGCCGGCGTCGCCCGGGTCGCCGCCGAGTACGGCGCCTGGAGCCAGTGCGCGGTCGAGACGCCGATGGCCTGCGGCACCGGGCTGTGCCACACCTGCACGGTGCCGGTCGTCGGGCGCGACGGGGTGCGCCGACCGGCCCGCGGCTGCGTGGAGGGCCCGGTGCTGCCCGGCGACCGGGTGTGCTGGTCCGACCTGGTCAGTGACCGATGAACGCTCCGAGCGCCGACCTCACCACCACCCTGGCCGGGCTGCGGCTGGCGAACCCGGTGCTGACCGCCGCCGGGTGCGCCGGAGCCGGCCGGGAACTGGCGGCGTACTTCCCGCCTGCCGAGCTGGGCGGCTTCGTCAGCCGGTCGGTCACCCTCGACCCTCCGCGGCCGGGCCCGCGCCGGAGCCTGGCCGAGACCCCGTCTGGGGTGCTGACCGGTGGTCCGGCCGGGCAGGGGGTGGACGGGTTCTTGGCCACCGACCTGCCGTGGCTGGCCCAGCACAAGGTCCGCACGATCGTGTCGATCACCGCCGGCTCGGTCGGCCAGTACGCCGAGCTGTCGCGCCGGCTCGCCCCTGCCCCGGGCATCGCCGGCGTCGAGGTGAACCTGTCCGGGCCGTCCGGGTTGCACCAGCAGCTGGGCGCCGACCCGTACCAGGCCGGCCGGCTGGTCGCCGTCGTCCGGCGAGAGGCCCCGCGCGGCGTGCCGGTGCTGGTGAAGCTGGCCCCCGAGACCAGCTCAGTGGTCGACCTGGCCCGCGCGGTCGTCGACGCCGGCGCGGATGCGGTCGTGCTGGTGAACGCCGCGCAGGGGCTGAGTCTCGACCCGCGGACCCTGGAGCCGGTGCTCGGCCACCCGGGCGTCGGGGACGAGGAGTCGGCTCCCGGCGCGGCCATCGGGGCCCTGTCCGGGCCGGCGCTGCGGCCGATCGCGTTGCGCTGCGTCTGGCAGGTGCACGCCGCGCTGCCGCAGCTCCCGGTCGTGGGGGTCGGCGGGATCGGCTCCGGACGCGACGCCCTGCACTTCCTGGCCGCCGGGGCGACCGCGGTCCAGGTGGGCACCGCCACCCTGCGCGACCCGACGGCGCCGCTGCGGGTCCGCGACGAACTGGGCCTGGCGCTGGCGGCGCACGGATTCTCCCGCGTCGGCGACGCGGTCGGTTACGCCCACCGGACAGGAAGGACCACATGAGCACCTTCGGCGAGCGCCTGTGCGACGCGATGGACCAGCGCGGGCCACTGTGCGTCGGCATCGATCCCCACCCCGGTCTGCTCGACGCCTGGGGCCTGGGCGACGACGCGGCCGGGCTGGAGCGGTTCAGCCGGACCGTCGTCGACGCGGTCGCCGCCGAGGTCGCCGTCCTCAAACCGCAGTCGGCGTTCTTCGAGCGGCACGGGTCTGCGGGCGTCGCCGTCCTCGAGCAGGTGATCGCGGACGCCCGATCGCAGGGCGCGCTGGTGCTGACCGACGCCAAGCGTGGCGACATCGGGTCCACGGCGCAGGCGTACGCGGACGCCTACCTGGATCCGTCGTCACCGCTGGCCTCCGATGCGGTGACCGCGTCCCCGTACCTCGGCTTCGGCAGCCTGCAGCCGCTGCTGGACGCGGCGGCGGCGCACGGGAACGGTGTCTTCGTGCTGGCCCTCACCTCCAACCCGGAGGGCCGCCAGGTGCAGGCCGCCCGGACCGAGGCCGGTGCCACGGTCGCCGGCGACGTGCTCCGGCAGGTCGCCGCGTGCAACTGCGGAGCAACGCCGCTGGGCTCGGTCGGCGCTGTCGTCGGCGCGACCATCGGGGCCACCGATGAGGACCTGCACGTCAACGGCCCACTGCTGGCTCCCGGGATCGGCGCCCAAGGCGGCTCCCCGGAGGACGTACGCCGGATCTTCGGCGGCCAGCTGCGGGCGGTGGTGCCCGCCTGCTCGCGCTCGGTGCTCGCGGCCGGACCCGAACCCGCGGCGCTGCGAGCCGCGTCCCGACGGCTGAATGAGGCGTTCGCCACACTGCGCCGCACCGCCACGGCCTGATCGCCGCGTGGGAGGCGGGATTTCGGGTCGGATACGAGCGGTACGCGACCCCAGATGACCCTGCAGGCTGGCATATTTGTGGTCAACATCAACCGGCGCGGACCGACTCGGGGGAGTTACTCCGGTCCGGACCGCTGAGCAGAGGACCACTATGAGACTCCCGATCGCCCTGGCCAGTGCTGTCGTGCTGGCCGGTTCGCTCGCCGCCTGCGGTGGCGGCGCCAGCAGCGACACCGACGACTACTGCAGCTCGCTCGAGCAGGCTCAGAAGGACTTCCAGACCCTCGAAGAGGGCGACCTCGGACAGATGGACAAGGCCTTCCAGACCTTCCACGAGCTCGCCGACCAGGCCCCCGAGGCCGTCTCCGCGGACTGGTCGAAGATCGACGGGGCCATCACCAAGCTCCAGGACGGTCTGGACGAGGCCGGCATCAAGATGTCCGACCTCGAGGAGATCAGCAAGACCGGCGAGCTGCCGGAGGGCGTGGACCAGCAGAAGCTGCTCGAGCTCGGCCAGGAGATCCAGGGCCTCGGCGGGGAGGACTTCGAGAAGGCCGGCGACAACATCACCAAGCACGCCAAGGACGAGTGCGGGATCGAGCTCGGCGAAAACTCCTGAGCGGCGCCCGCGCCCGGTTCGACGGGCGCGGTTTGCCACCGTCCGGCGACCTCGCTAGGTTCCGTTGTCATCGGTGATGTGACGTCCTGGAGACCAGAGGTGAACCGGTGGCCCTGCCCCCATTGACCCCGGAAGAGCGGCAAGCGGCTCTCGACAAGGCGGCCGCTGCCCGGAGGGAGCGGGCCGAGGTCAAGAACCGGTTGAAGAACTCCGGGGCCAGCCTGACCGAGGTGCTGCGCGACGGCCGGACCAACGAGGTCATCGGCAAGATGAAGGTGCTGGACCTGTTGCAGGCGATGCCCGGCCTCGGCAAGGTGCGCGCCAGCCAGCTGATGCAGCGGATCGGCATCTCGGAGAGCCGCCGCGTCCGCGGGCTCGGCACGAACCAGGTCGCCGCGCTCGAGCGTGAGTTCGACGCCCGCTGATGCCCCGGCCGCGCGGCTGACCGTCCTGGCCGGCCCCAGTGCGGTCGGCAAGGGCACCGTCGCCGCGTACATCCGCGATCACCACCCCGAGATCTGGATCTCGGTCTCGGCCACCACTCGGCCGGCGCGGCCAGGGGAGCTCCCGGGCGTGCACTACTGGTTCCTGTCCGAGGCCGAGTTCGACGACATGATCGCCCGCGACGACCTGCTCGAATGGGCCGAGGTGCACGGCAGCGCCCGCTACGGCACGCCACGGCGGCCGGTCGAGGAGGCGCTGGCCGCCGGGCGGCCCGTACTCCTCGAGATCGACCTGGCCGGGGCGCGGCAGGTGCGCCGGCGTGTCCCGGACGCGCTGTTCGTGTTCCTGCGCCCGCCGAGCTGGGAGGAGCTGGTCCGCCGCCTGGTCGGGCGCGGCACGGAGCCGGCGGAGGAACGCGACCGCCGGCTCCGCACCGCGCGGGAGGAGCTGGCGGCGGAACCGGAGTTCGACGTGTCGCTGGTGAATCGCGAAGTTACTGATACCGCGGAGGAATTGGTACGCTTGATGTGTTCCCACCCCTCATCTTCGGAGGCTTGAGCGTGTCCGGCACCCCTTCCGCCGCGGCGGGCATCATCGACCCGCCCATCGACGACCTGCTGGAGAAGACCGACTCCAAGTACAAGCTGGTCCTCTACGCGGCCAAGCGGGCCCGGCAGATCAACGCCTACTACTCCCAGCTCGGTGAGGGCCTGCTCGAGTACGTCGGGCCCCTGGTGGAGACCCACGTGCAGGAGAAGCCGCTGTCCATCGCGCTGCGCGAGATCGACGACGGCAAGCTGACCTTCGAGGACGGCGACCCCGAGCCCCAGGACTGACCGGCGTCCGACGTGGCCACGGTCGTCCTCGGCGTCGGCGGCGGCATCGCCGCGTACAAGGTCTGTGAACTGCTGCGGCTGTTCACCGAGTCGGGCCACGAGGTCCGGGTCGTCCCCACCGACAGCGCCCTGCAGTTCGTCGGCGCCGCCACCTGGGCGGCACTGTCCGGCAACCCGGTGACCACGCGCGTCTGGGACGACGTGCACGAGGTGCCGCACGTGCGGATCGGGCAGCGAGCCGACCTGGTCGTGGTCGCCCCGGCCACCGCCGACCTGCTGGCCCGGGCCGCGCAGGGGAGGGCCGACGACCTGCTCACCAGCACCCTGCTGACCGCGCGCTGCCCGGTACTGTTCGCCCCGGCGATGCACACCGAGATGTGGGAACATCCGGCCACCCGCGCCAACGTGCACCTGCTCCGCGAGCGCGGCGCGCTGGTGCTCGAGCCCGCCGCCGGCCGGCTCACCGGAGCGGACTCCGGCCCTGGCCGGCTGCCCGAGCCGCCGCAGATCTTCACCGCGGCCGAGCAGCTGCTGCTCCGCGGTCCGCAACCCCCCGACCTGTCCGGCCGGAGCGTGGTGATCAGCGCCGGGGGAACCCGCGAACCGCTGGACCCGGTCCGCTTCCTGGGCAACCGCTCCTCCGGCCGGCAGGGCTACGCGCTGGCCGCGGCCGCGGCGCTGCGCGGCGCCGACGTGACCGTGGTCGCCGCGAATGTGGCGCTGCCCGACCCCGCGGGGGTCAAGGTGGTCCCGGTCGGCACCACCGCCGAGCTGCGTGACTCCATGCTCGGGCTCGGGAGCGGCGCGGACGCGGTGGTGATGGCCGCTGCCGTGGCCGACTTCCGGCCGGTCGACCCGTCCCAGCACAAGATCAAGAAGTCCGACGACGGCTCGGCGCCCACGATCGAGCTGGTCCAGAACGACGACATCCTGGCCACTCTGGTCGCCGAACGCCCCAGCCACGCGTCGGTGATCGTCGGGTTCGCCGCGGAGACCGGCGACGACTCCGGGGACGTGCTGCAGCACGGCCGCGCCAAGCTGGCCCGCAAGGGCTGCGACCTGCTCGTGGTCAACGACGTCAGCGGCGGGCAGGTGTTCGGCAGCACCGAGAACGAGGTGATGATCCTGGCCGCCGACGGTGCCGAGATCCCGGTTCCGCGCGCCACCAAGGCCGCGGTTGCGCATGCGGTGCTGGACGCCGTCGCCGCCCGCCTCGCCCCCCGCCGCTGAGAAGCCAAAACTTCCCGCTGAGACGCCAAAACTTCCGGCTGAGACGCCAAGACTTCCCGGTGAGCAGCCAAGACTTCGCGGTGAGCAGCCAAGACTTCGCGGTGAGCAGCCAAAACTTCCCGGGGCACCGCCTTCCCGCACGACACTTCGGGCTGCTCGCCGGGCCGGTTGTCAGGCCCGTACCGGCAGCGCGTACCCGCCAGCAGGCTGACAAGTGCACGTCGGAGCGGTGAAATCCGCGCCTCCAGCAACCCGCCGTGTCCCCAACGGCTGAGACGCCGAACCCGCGGCGGATGCTGCAGGTACTGTGAGAGGCCGAAACCGAGGTCGGGGGATCTCGAGAGCCGTCGTACCACGCTGGGAGAAGCTGTTGTCACCTCGCCTGTTCACGTCCGAGTCGGTGACCGAGGGTCACCCGGACAAGATCGCCGACCAGATCAGCGACTCCATCCTGGACGCGCTGATCTCACAGGACCCGGGCAGCCGGGTCGCGGTGGAGACCCTGGTGACCACCGGGCTGGTCGTGGTGGCCGGCGAGGTGACGACCGAGGCCTACGCCGACATCCCGCGGATCGTTCGCGACCGCATTCTCGACGTCGGCTACGACTCGTCGAAGAAGGGCTTTGACGGCAACTCCTGCGGCGTGCAGATCTCCATCGGCGCCCAGTCACCGGACATCGCCGGTGGCGTCGACGCGGGGTACGAGAGCCGCAGCGAAGGGTCGATCGACCCGCTGGACCGGCAGGGCGCCGGTGACCAGGGGCTGATGTTCGGCTATGCCACCGACGAGACCCCGGAGCTGATGCCGCTGCCGATCACGATCGCGCACCGGCTGGCGCAGCGGCTGGCGCACGTGCGCAAGGACGGCACGCTCGCCTACCTGCGACCCGACGGCAAGACGCAGGTGACCATCGAGTACGACGGTGAGCAGGCGGTGCGCGTGGACACGGTGCTGGTATCCACCCAGCACGCCCAGGACATCGCGCTGGACACCATGCTCACCCCGGACGTGAAGAAGCACGTGGTCGACGAGGTGCTGGACGGCTTCGCGATCGACCACAGCGACTACCGGCTGCTGGTCAACCCCACCGGCCGGTTCGAGATCGGCGGGCCGATGGAGGCCGCCGGCCTCACCGACCTCACCGGCAGCGTCGACACAGCCTGCTGGGTCGCGCGGCAAGGCGGCGGAGCGTTCAGCGGCAAGGACCCGTCGAAGGTGGACCGCTCGGCGGCCTACGCGATGCGGTGGGTCGCCAAGAACGTGGTCGCTGCCGGTCTGGCGTCGCGGTGCGAGTGCCAGATCGCGTACGCCATCGGCAAGGCGCAGCCGGTCGGGTTCTATGTGGACACGTTCGGCACCGAGACCGTTCCGGTGGCTCGGATCCAGGACGCCGTGCTCGAGGTCTTCGATCTGCGGCCGCTGGCGATCATCCGCGACCTCGACCTGCTGCGGCCGATCTACGCGCGGACCGCCGCCTACGGCCACTTCGGGCGCCAGGTGCCCGACTTCACCTGGGAGCGCACCGACCGCGCCGACGCGCTGCGGGCCGCGGTCGGTCGCTGACCCGGCTGCCGCCGCAGCGGGGTGAAGATGAGTCCAGGCTGGGTCGTTGACCGCCGGCTGGCTGGGGGAGCGGTCTGGTAGGACGGGCACGTGACCGAGGACCCTGCGCGGCCCCCGGCCTCACCGCAGTCGCCGGCGGAGTCTCCGGTGGAGCTGCCGGTGGCCCGGGTGCTGGTGGACGTCGGGCTGGCCCACCTGGACCGGCCGTTCGACTACCGGGTGAGCGCTGAGCAGGATGCGGTGGCCGTGCCCGGGTCCCGGGTGCGGGTTCGGTTCGCCGGCCAGGACGTGGACGGCTATCTCCTCGAGCGGGTGGCCACCTCGGACCACCCGGGTCGGCTGGCCCCGATCCGCCGCGTGGTGTCGGCGGAACCCGTCCTCACCCCCGCGGTGGCCGCGCTGTGTCGCGCGGTCGCCGACCGCTACGCAGGCGTGCTGTCCGATGTGCTTCGGCTGGCGGTTCCGCCGCGCCACGCCAGGGTGGAGAAGGAGACCTGGGCCCCGTCGAAACCCCCGGAAGAGCCGGTGGGCGGGTCGTCCGCGGAGGGCTGGGACGGCCTGGTCGGCGGTCGGGCGCTGCGGCGCCGGATCCGTGCCGGTGAGGCACCGCGCGCGGTCTGGGCCGCGGTCCCCGGCACGGACTGGCCGGCCACCCTGAGCGACCTCGTGGAGAGCGCGGTCGCCTCCGGGCGCGGTGCCCTGGTGTGCCTGCCGGACGTGCGGGACGTGCGTCGGCTGGCCGATCGTCTCGGGCAGAGCTGGGTGTCCCCGGTGACGGTCACGCTGACGGCCGATCTCGGGCCGGCGCCGCGCTACCGGGCGTTCCTGCGGGTGGTGCGCGGCGACGCGCGGGTGGTGGTAGGCACCCGGGCGGCCATGTTCGCGCCGGTCCGCGACCTCGGCCTGGCGGTGGTGTGGGACGACGGCGACGACCTGCATGCGGAGCCGCGGGCGCCGTACCCGCACCCCCGTCAGGTGCTGGCGTTGCGGGCGGGGCTGGAGGAGGCGGCGTACGTGTGCGGCGGGTTCGCGATGACCGCGGAGGGGGCCGCGTTGGTGGAGTCCGGCTGGGCTCAGCCGGTGGTCGGCACTCGATCGGCGGTACGCGCGGGCGCGCCGCGGATCCACGTCACGGGTGAGAGTGAGGATGAGCAGCTGCGCGACCCCGCCGCCAGGGCCGCGCGGCTGCCCAGCCTGGCGCTGGAGACGGCCCGGGACGGCCTTCGCTCCGGGCCGGTGCTGGTACAGGTGCCACGGGGCGGATATCTGCCGGCGCTGGCCTGCGTGCGCTGTCGTCACCCCGCGCGGTGCGGACGGTGTCACGGGCCGCTGGCGCTGCGGTCCCGGCAGCAGCGGATCGCGGTGTGCGGCTGGTGCGGCCAGCCCGCGCTGCGCTGGCGCTGCGCGGAGTGCGGTGCGGACCGCTACCGCGCCCCGGTCGTGGGGTCGCGGCGCACCGCGGAGGAACTGGGTCGTTCGTTCGCCGGGGTGCCGGTGGTCAGCTCGTCGGCCGGGCAGGTCCGCGAAACGGTGGCGGACCGGCCGGCGCTGGTGGTGAGTACGCCCGGCGCGGAGCCGGTGGCCGAGGGCGGCTACGCGGCCGCGCTGCTGCTGGACACCTGGCTGACGCTGTCCCGGCCGGGGTTGCGAACGGCGGAGGAGGGGCTGCGCCGGTGGTTCAACGCGGCGGCGCTGGTACGACCTGCGGATGCCGGCGGGCGCGTCGTGGTGGTCGGCGACCCAGCCGTACGCCAGGTGCAGGCGCTGGTGCGCTGGGACCCGCAGGGCGCGGCGGAGCGGGAGTTGGCCGAACGCCGTGCGGCCCGGCTGCCGCCCGTGGCGCGGCTGGCGGTGGTGAGCGGGCCGGCGGAGGAGATCGACCGAGTGCAGGACACGCTGTCTCCCGACCTGGAGGTGCTGGGACCGCTGGCGGTGGATGCTGACTCCGCCCGGCTGGTGGTGCGGGTCCCGCCCGCCCAGCGGGAGGCGCTGTCGCGCGCGCTCAAGGTTCTGCAGGCCACCCGCAGTGCGCGCAAACTGCCCCACCTGCGGGTCGAGGTGGATCCGGTCGAACTCGGGTGAGCCGACTGGTCAGTTGCTGGGTACCAGCGCCAGCTGTTCCAGCAGGCCGCGGATGGACTCGCGGCGTTCCCGTAGCCCGGCGCGGACCGCGGGACTGTCGGTGTGGCGGATTTCCACTGCGAGGTCAGCGAGCCGGGCGTTGAGCATGTCCCGGAGGACGCTGGCCTGGTCGGCGGTGATGTCGAGGTGCATCTCGGCCTCCCATCTGGGGCTCACTTCAAGGATGCCCCGCGCGTGTCGGTATCCGTGGATATTCCGGGTGTGTTCGCCGACTCGTGACCAAACCGTCACGTCTCCTCCGCGCACCGGCCAGGGCGCCGGTCCACCCGGCCCGCGCCCGACCGGCCGGTGCGGCTGCGCTACGGTCTGCGACGGACCGCGGTCGTGGTCCGCCCCACCGAGCGATGACGCAAGGAGGTGCCGACGCCCGTGTCCGTACGCCCTATCCGGATGTTCGGCGACCCGGTGCTGCGCACCAAGGCAGCCCCGGTCGTGGACTTCGACAAGGAACTGCGCACGCTGGTCGCGGACCTGACCGACACCATGCTGGACGCGCCCGGCTCCGGGCTCGCCGCCCCGCAGCTCGGCGTCGGCCTGCGCGTGTTCACGTACTCGGTCGGCGACCAGTTGGGTCATCTGGTCAACCCAGAGCTGACGCTGTCGGAGGAGGAGCAGTTCGGGCCCGAGGGCTGCCTGTCCATCCCCGGCGTCACCGTTGACTGCCGTCGCGCGCTGCGCACCGTGGCCCGTGGCTTCAACATGTACGGCGATCCGGTGGCGATCGAGGGCTCCGACCTGCTGTCCCGGGCGCTGCAGCACGAGACCGACCACCTGGACGGCATCTTGTTCATCGACCGACTGGATCCGGACGCCAAGCGCGAAGCGATGCGGATCATCCGGGAGACCGACTGGGGAGCCGACGGAGCACCGACCGTGCGCTTGTCGCCGCACGACACGTTCGGCCTGGGGATGTAGCGGCATGCGCGTGGTGTTCGCGGGTACGCCCGAGGTCGCGCTGCCGTCGCTGCGGGCACTGCTCGGATCCCGGCACCAGGTGGTCGCAGTCATCACCAGAGCCGACGCCCAGCGCGGCCGCGGGCGGCGGCTGCACCCGTCGCCGGTCGCCGAGCTGGCCGCCGAGCATGGGCTGGAGACGCTGAAGCCGGTCCGCGCCTCCGACCCCGACTTCCGGTCACGGCTCACCGAGTTGGCGCCGGACTGCTGTCCCGTCGTGGCCTACGGTGCCCTGCTGCCGCAGCCGGTGCTGGACGTGCCCCGGCACGGCTGGGTGAACCTGCACTTCTCGCTGCTGCCGGCCTGGCGGGGCGCAGCCCCGGTGCAGCACGCGCTGCTGGCCGGGGACGAGATCACCGGCGCCACCACGTTCCGGATCGTCGCTGAACTGGACGCTGGGCCGGCGTACGGGTCGATGACCGAGGCCATCCGGCCGGACGACACCGCGGGGACGCTGCTGGACCGGCTGGCCACCCATGGCGCCGAGTTGCTGCTGGCCACCCTGGACGGCATCGAGGACGGCACGATCGAGCCCCGACCGCAACCGGCGGACGGGGTGTCCTCCGCGCCCAAGATCCGGGTCGCCGACGCACGGATCGACTGGACCAGCCCCGCGGTGCGGGTCGACCGGTTGGTCCGCGCCTGCACACCGCAGCCCGGCGCCTGGACCGGGTTCCGCGACCAGCGGCTCAAGCTGGGGCCGGTCCGGCTCCGCGGCGACGACGCCCCGCCCACATCGCTGCGTCCCGGGGAGTTGTCCGCCGGCAAGCACGCGGTCTGGGTGGGTACGTCCACCGAGCCGGTCCGGCTGACCACCGTGCAGCCCCCGGGCAAGCCGGAGCTGGCCGCGGACGCCTGGGCCCGCGGCGCCCGGATCGAGCCCGGCGAGCGGCTGTGGGCCGAGTAGACCTGCCGCGGCGCGTCGCGTACGAGACGCTGTCCGCGGTCCGTGAGCGGGACGCGTACGCGAACCTGGCGCTCCCCGCGCTGCTGCGGCGGTCCGGGTTGCAGGGCCGGGACGCAGCCCTGGCCACCGCGCTGGCGCACGGCACCATCCGCCTGCAGGGCAGCTACGACGCGATCCTCGACACCCTGGTGCGGCACCGGCTCGACCCCCGGGTCCGGGATGTGCTGCGGCTGGGCGTCCACCAGCTGCTGTCCATGCGGGTGCCCCGGCACGCGGCGGTCTCCACCTCGGTCGAGCTGGTCCGCGAGGTGGCCGGGGAGCGGCCGGTGCGGCTGACCAACGCCGTGCTGCGCAAGGTGGCCGCGCACGAGCTGGAAACCTGGCTGGCCCGGGTGGCCCCGCCGCGGGAGTCGGACCCCGCTGGCCACCTGGCGGTACGCCACTCGCACCCGCGCTGGGTGGTCGAGCGGCTGCACCAGGCGGTCAATCATCCGGGCGGTGCCGACTGGGCCGCCACCGAGGCGCTGCTGGCGGCCGACAACGTGCCGCCGACCGTCAGCCTGGGCGCCCGCCCCGGTCGATCCGACCTCGGGGAGCTGCTCGCCGCCGGGGCCGAACCGGGTCGCTGGTCGCCGGTCGCCGCGACCTGGCCGGCCGGGGATCCCACCACGATTCCCGCGGTCCGCGAGGGCCGCGCCGCCGTGCAGGACGAGGGCTCGCAGCTGGTTGCGATCGCCCTGACCCGGGTGCACCTCGGTGGGACCGAGCCCGGCACGGACCGCGCCCCGGAGCGCTGGCTGGACCTGTGCGCTGGACCCGGCGGCAAGGCGGCGCTGCTGGCCGGCCTGGCGATCGGACACCACGCGGACCTGCTCGCCGTCGAGCGGCAGCCGCACCGCGCCCGGCTGGTCGCCGAGGCGCTCGACGGTCTGCCCCGTGCCTGGACGGTGGTCGCGGACGGCACCCGGCCGGCATGGCCGGCCAGGCGGTTCGACCGGGTGCTGGTCGACGCGCCGTGCACCGGGCTGGGTGCGCTGCGCCGCCGCCCGGAGGCACGGTGGCGCCGGCGAGAGGACGACCTGCCCGCGCTGGTGGCGCTGCAAGGGGACCTGCTCCGCGCCGCCCTCGAATCCTGCGCACCGGGCGGCGTGGTCGCGTACGTGACCTGCAGCCCGGTGGTCGAGGAGACCGTTGGCGTGGTGCAGCACGTGCTCGGCGGGCGTGCCGACACCGTCCAGCTCGACGCTCGCCCGATGCTCCCCGGCGTGCCCGACCTCGGGCCCGGACCGCATGTGCAGCTGTGGCCGCACGTCCACGGCACCGACGCGATGTTCCTTGCCCTGCTGCGCCGCGCCGGGTAACAGACCACCGGCGTGTTGCTGCAGCTCGGTCACTGTTCGGGATGCCGCGTTGTCAGTAAGGTCGCGGTCATGGTCGTCGCCGCGTTCGTCGCGCCGTACCTCATGGAGGCCACCGCACGGTTCGTGCTGTCGGCCGCCACCCTGCCCGGGGTACGACTCGGGCTGGTCACCAGCGAACCGCTGGAGCGCATCGCGCCGCCACTGCGCGACCACCTGGCCGGGCACTGGCGGGTGGAGAACGCCCTCGACCCCCGGCAGATCGCCGAGGGGGTCACCGGCATCGCCCGCCAGCTGGGCGGGGTCGACCGGCTGGTCGGGGCGCTGGAGCAGCTGCAGGTGCCGCTGGCCCAGGTCCGCGAAGGCCTCGGCATCGAGGGCATGGACGTCAACACGGCGCTGAACGTCCGGGACAAGGCCCGGATGAAGTCGGTGATGCGGGCCGCCGGCCTGCCGTGCGCCCGGCACGCCCTGGTGCACGATCCGGTGGAGGCGCGCCGGTTCGCCGACGAGGTCGGATTCCCGCTGGTGGCCAAGCCCCAGGCCGGGGCCGGCTCGCAGGCCACGTACCGGCTGGACCACGGCGCCGGCCTGGAGGAGTGGCTGCAGGCCGCCCCGCCGAGCGGCTCCGCGCCCGCGCTGCTGGAGGAGTTCCTGGTCGGGGAGGAGCACACCTTCGACAGCGTGTCCATCGGCGGGAACACGGTCTGGGCCTCGATCGCGGACTACCACCCACCGCCGCTCGACGTGCTGCGGAACCCGTGGATCCAGTGGACGGTGCTGCTGCCCCGCGACGTCAGCGGATCCAGGTACGACGGCATCCAGGCGGTCGGCCCCGCCGCGCTGCGCGCCCTCGGCGTCACCGACGCGCTCACCCACATGGAGTGGTTCCGCCGCCCGGACGGTTCGGTCGCCGTGTCCGAGGTCGCGGCCAGGCCGCCAGGCGCCCAGCTGTCGTCCATGCACGGCTACGCGCACGACATCGACTTCTACCGCGCCTGGGCCGGCCTGGTCGTGCTCGGCCGGTTCGACCCGCCCGAACGGCGCTACTCGGCCGGCGCCGCGTACCTGCGCGGTCTCGGCCGGGGCCGGGTCGCCGCGGTGCACGGCGTGGAGGAGGTGCAGCGACGGATCGGGCACCTGGTGGTGGAGAGTCGGCTCCCCGAACCGGGTCAGCCGGCCGGATCCGACTACCTCGGCCAGGGGTACGTGATCGTGCGCGACCCGGACACCGAGGTGGTGCGCGAAGCGCTCGATCAGATCATCGGCGGGATCCGGATCGAGTTGGTGGAGACCCTGTGACTCCCGGCGCATCCGTGCGCCCGGATACCTGCGCGAGGGTGGAGGCCTTGTGAGCAACGTAATCATGATCTCTCCGGGCTATCCCGCCGAGATGGCGTACTTCACCCGCGGGCTGGCCCAGGTCGGGGCGACCGTGATCGGCGTCGGGGACCAGCCGCCGCATGCGCTGCCGGACCCGGCCCGGCAGGCGCTGACCCACTACGAGCACGTGTCGCTGGCCGACTCCGGGGCGGTGTTGTCCGCGCTGCGCGGGCTCTCCCGGCATGTGCGGTTCGACCAGGTGGAGTGCCTCTGGGAGCCGTACATGATGCTCGCTGCGCAGCTGCGCGAGGCGTTCGGGCTGCCCGGCATGACCGTCGAGCAGACGCTGCCGTTCCGGGACAAGGAGCACATGAAGCGGATGCTGGACGCCGCCGGCATCCGCACGCCCTGGCACGTCCGGGCGACCAGCGTGGCGCAGGTGTGGGAGGCCGCCGAGCGGATCGGCTACCCGCTGATCGTGAAGCCGATCGCCGGTGCGGGCTCGGCAGACACCTACCGGGTCGACTCCACGGCGGAGCTCGGCGACGTACTCCCGTTGCTGCGGCACGTGCCCGAAGTCAGCGTGGAGGAGTTCGTCGACGCCGACGAGCTGACCTACGACACCGTATGCGCGAACGGGCGGGTCCTGTTCGACCACATCCTGTGGTACCGGCCGCGGCCGCTGCAGATGCGCATGCACGAATGGGTCAGCCCGGTGGCGATCTCGCTGCGGGACCTGACCGTGCCGTACGTGCAGGGCGGGCGGGAGATGGGCCTGCAGGTGCTGGCCGCGCTGGGGTTCCAGAGCGGTTTCACCCACATGGAGTGGTACCGCAAGGCCGACGGCGAGGTCGTGTTCGGCGAGATCGGCGCGCGGCCGCCGGGGGCCCGGGTGGTCGACCTGATGAACTTCAACACCGACGGCGATGTGTACGCCGGGTGGGCAGAGGCCGTGGTGCACGGAGGCATGCGCCCGCTGGAACACCGCTACAACGTCGCCAGCATCTCCAAGCGGGCCAGGGGAGTCGGCCGGATCACGTCGGTGCAGGGGATGGAGCAGCTGCTCGCCCAGTACGGCGACGACGTCGTGCTGGTCGATCTGCTGCCGGTCGGCGCCCAGCGCCGCGACTGGCGGGCCACCACCATCGGCGACGGCATCGTGGTCGTACGCCACCGCGAGTTGCAGCGGGTGATCGAGATGAGTGAACGATTCGCGAGCGACCTGCAGGTGTACGCCGAATAGACGCCTCCCTCCGCACCGAGGCTGCGCTTGGGTACGTGGGTCTTCGCGCCGACCCTGCGCTTGG
>CAZNCE010000040.1:17156-22974 GCA_964571285.1 uncultured Nocardioidaceae bacterium
CTGCGCTTGGGTACATGGGGTTGTCTGCTGGGTGGTGTACCGGGGCGCGGGGTCGGCGGGGAAGGGGGAGTGGACGGCGTGGCTCAGCCTGCCCTGAGGTCGCGGCAGCCACCGTGCCGGTGGGTCGCCTGCCACGTCGTACGGTCTAGGCTCGGGTGGCTATGGGAATCCAGATCGCACCGAGCATCCTCTCGGCCGACTTCGCCAACCTGGAGCGGGAGGCGGCGGCCGTACCCTCGGCCGACTGGCTGCACGTCGACGTGATGGACAACCACTTCGTGCCCAACCTCACCCTGGGCGCCCCGGTGGTGGAGGCGCTCGGCAAGGTCGCCGCGCAGCCGATGGACTGTCATCTGATGATCGAGGACCCCGACCGCTGGGCGGGGGACTACGTCGAGGCGGGTGCTCGCAGCGTCACCTTTCACGTCGAGGCGGCCACCGCGCCGGTACGGCTGGCCCGGCAGCTGCGGTCGATGGGTGCCCGGGCGGGGATGGCGCTGCGCCCGGCCACTCCGGTGGAGCCCTACGCCGACCTGCTCGGCGAGCTGGACCTGCTGCTGATCATGACCGTGGAGCCTGGTTTCGGCGGGCAGAAGTTCCTGGACCTGTGCCTACCGAAGATCCGGCGGGCCCGCGAGCTGATCGAGCGCAGTGGCGGCGAGGTGTGGCTGCAGGTGGACGGCGGGGTATCGGAGGCGACGATCGGCCGCTGTGCCGAGGCCGGCGCGGACATGTTCGTCGCGGGGTCCGCCGTATTCGGCGCCGACCAGCCCGATGCGATGGTGCAGTCCCTGCGCCAGACCGCGGCCGCAGCACGCTGACGCACATTCCGGACGGCGTCCGGAATGCGTCCCGCGGCTAGCCGCGAGGACCGTTCGTCGTGTGATCCTGACCGCTCGGCGGAAGATCCGGCCGCCGGCGGGGATGGTGCGGTGGCCGGCGGCAAGATGGCGGTATGACCTCGTTGCTCGCGGGCCTGGGCACCCCCACGCCCGTCGATAGCGCGCTGGCCGACGAGCTGGTTGGCAGGACGATCGGCCTGATGGCCGGGTACGGGAGTACGACCACGCTGGGTGGGATCGACCTCGAGATCCGGCGCGGCGAGCTGGTCGGGGTGACCGGGGAGAACGGCGCCGGCAAGTCGACTCTGCTGCGTTGCCTGGCCGGTGACCTGACCCCGCTGGCCGGGTCGGTGGAGCTCGCGCCGTCGGCGGGGGTGCGGCTGGCCTGGCAGCACTCCGCGCTGTGCGACAACCTCGACATCGCCCAGAACCTGTTCCTCGGCCGCGAGCGTCGCTGGCGACCGCTCTCGACAGCCCCGCTGCACCGGCGGGCCCGCAGCGTCCTCACCGACCTCGACCTGGTGGACGAGCTGAGCCCGACCACCGACCTGGTCGGGCGGCTGTCCCGGTCGCGCCGGCAGCTGCTGTCGATCGCGCGCGCCGCGGCACCGGGCCCGGGACTGCTGCTGCTCGACGAGCCCAGTGCCTCGCTCGGCGTCGCCGACGCGGCCCGGGTGGAGCGGCTGGTGCAGGACCTGCACCGCGGCGGCACTTCGGTGCTGCTGGTCTCCCGCGACGTCGAGCAGCTGTTCCGGGTCGCGGACCGGATCGTCGTGCTGCGGAAGGGCCGGGTGGCCGGCGAGGTGGACCCGGTCAGCGGGCATCCCGACGACATCGCGGCGCTGGTCGCAGGCCAGCAGATGGACACTTCCGCCCACCACCAGCTGAGCCGGCTGCACGCGCTGACAGATCGGCTCGCCTCGGCCGACCCCTCGTCGATCCCGGTGCTGATCCTGAGCGCCCTCGCGGCGGCCCTCGGCGCCGTCCAGTTGGTCATGCACGTCGCCACCCCGGAGGGCGGCCTGCGGCTGCTCGGGGCGCTGGGCCTGCCGGCCGACGTGCAGCGGTCGTGGGCGACGTTGCCGGCCGGCTCCGGCGGCGGCCCGATCGGGCTGGCCTTCGAGCGGGCCGAGGCCGTCGTGGACGCGGATGTGCGCGTCGGCGCGGGGTGGCAGCGCTGGCGTGACCGGCTCTGGCGGCTGCGGATCGCCAGCTCCTGGGCGGTCCCGTTCTACGGCTCCGAGGGGCTCGGCGGGGTGATCACGGTGTTCCGGGACCGGATCGGCAGCCCGACCCGGAGCGAGCTCGACCTGGCCGTGCTCTACGGCGGCTACGCCGCCAACGCGCTCGAGCGCGACCGGCTGGTCGGCGAGCTGACGTCGCGCAACCGCGTGCTGGAGACGATCCGCGACGTGCTGGAGACGTTGAGCGCGCCGGTGCCGATCACGGCTGCCCTCCGCACGGCGCTGCAGCGCCTGGTGCAGGGGGTGCGAGCCGACGGCGCGGCCGTGTTCAGCCGCGACCCGGGAGCAGCCGGGGCGACCTGCCTCGCGCTGGTCACCGCGGGTGCGCATCCCGTCCACGAGATCGAGCTGGCGGCGATGGTGCGCGAGCACCCGGCCGATGCGAGCGGCGCGGACTTCCCGCTCGGATCGGGCCGCCGGGGCCGGGTCGTCGGCCTGCCCGGCGCGCAGACGATGGACTGGCTGGTGGTCGTCTGCCCGGAGGGTACGGCCTCGGGCGAGACCGGGGCGCTGGTCGACGACGCCGCCCACTCGGTGCGACTCGCCCTCGAACGCGACCGCGCCGAGCAGGCCGCCCAGGAGGCCGCCGCGCTGCGCCGGTCCCGCGAGTTGCAGCGCGACTTCCTGGCGCGGCTGTCGCACGAGCTGCGTACCCCGCTCACCGCCATCGGCGGGTACGCCGACTCGCTGTTGCAGCGGGACGTGGTCTGGGACGCGGACTCCCGCGAGCGTTTCCTGTCCCGGATCGTCGACGAGTCTCGACGGCTGGGCAGGCTCGTCGAGGACCTGCTGGACCACTCCGCGATCGACTCCGGCGTGCTCCGCCTGCAGCGGGACTGGTCCGATCTGGCGCTGGTGGTCGACGCCGCCCGGGCCTGCCTCGGCGAGCAGGCGCGGGGCCGGGTGGACGTCGCCGTACCTGAGGATCTGCCGCCGATCTGGGCCGACCACGACCGGCTCGAGCAGGTGTTCGTGAACCTGTTCGACAACGCGATCCGGCACAACCCGCCGGGCACCCGGGTGTGGGTGTCGCTGCTGCCGGCCCCGGCCGGTCGGGTCGTGGTGGCGGTCCGCGACGACGGGACCGGTGACCCCGGCAGGCTGAGCCGCGATCGCCGCCCCCCGGACCGACGGGGCAGGGGGACCGGGGCAGGCCTCGGGCTGTCCATCGCCCGCGCCATCGTCGCCGCGCACGGAGGCGGCCTGGTGGCCGAACCGGCCGACCCCGGCGTGCGGTTCGTCATCACTTTGCCGACCGAGCCGGAGGACGACGAGCCGTCCGAACTCGGGCCGCTGCTGCCCGGGGAGGGGGCCGTCGATGGCTGACCAGAGTCCTCGTACGAAGGTGCTGATGGTCGAGGACGACCCCAACATCGTCGACCTGATCCGGTCCAACCTCAACGTGCGCGGCTTCGACACAGTGGTCTCGACCGACGGCCTGCACGCCCTCCGGCTGCTCGAGACCGAGCAGCCCGACATCGTCCTGCTCGACCTGATGCTGCCGGACGCGGACGGCATGAACCTGTGCCGGCAGATCCGCGAACGGTCGTCGGTGGGGATCATCGTGGTCTCGGCACGCGGCGGGGAGCGCGACAAGGTGACCGCGCTCAACATGGGCGCCGACGACTACATGACCAAGCCGTTCGGGATCGAGGAGCTGCTGGCCCGGATCAGCGCGACGCTGCGGCGCACCAGGGCGGTGGCACCGATGCCAGAGACCACCAGCGTGGTGCGGGTCGGAGCCGTCGAGGTGGACCTCAGCGACCAGCGGGTCACCCGGGACGGCGTGCCGGTGCACCTGACCCCGACCGAGTACGCGCTGCTGCGCGAGCTGACCACGCATCCCGGCCGGCTGCTCACCCACGCGCAGCTGCTGCGCCGGGTGTGGGGTCCCGGCTACGAGACGGAGACCGAGTACGTCCGGGTCTACGTCGGCCGGCTCCGCGCCAAGCTGGAGACCGACGACAGCCAACCGCTGATCCTGACCCAGCCGCGCGCCGGATACCGGTTGGCCCTGCCGGACTGAGGGATCCGGTCGCCGTTAATGGTTTGTTGACGTGCTCGACCGAACGTTTACGGGGCGTTCACGCGAACCGAACTAGCGTCGAAGGTGAGCGCCCGGAGGGCGGGCGCCGCCGGTCGCGATGCGGCCGGGGGACCAACCAGGCAAGGGATGATGCAGCGTGCGTCTCCTCCGCAACACCTCACTCGTAGCGGCTCTGTCCGCGACGGCCCTGCTCGCCGCGTCCTGCGGCGGCAGCTCCAGCGGATCCGCCAGCAGCAGCAACGACACCGAGTCCGCTGGTTCCGGGGGCGGGGGAGGCGGAGCGCCGAACCTGACGGCGACCTCCTTCACCAACGACTTCTCCGCGATGGCGCAGTTGAAGTCGGTGGCCGCGAAGGGGAAGGGCAAGATTGCGGTGATCCTGCCGGATACGACCACGTCGGCCCGCTACACCGAGTTCGATGCGCCGTACCTCAAGGAGGCGCTGTCCAAGGCCGGCGTGCCGTCCTCGAAGGTGATCATCCAGAACGCGCAGGGCAGCGACTCCACCCAGCTCACCGACGCGCAGTCCGACATCACCAACGGCGCCGCCGTGCTGATCGTCGATCCGCTCGACTCCGGCGTGGGTGCACAGATCGAGAAGTACGCCGCCCAGCACGGGGCAAAGGCGATCGACTACGACCGGCTGACGCTGGGCGGGGACCGGGACTACTACGTCAGCTTCGACAACGTCGAGGTCGGCAAGCTGATCGGGCAGGGCATGGTCGACTGTCTGCAGCAATGGGGGGTCAAGCAGCCGAACATGATCGTCATGCGCGGTGACCCGACCGACAACAACGCCACGCTCTTCGCCCAGGGCTACATGAGCGTGCTGAAGCCGAAGTTCTCCTCCGGGTGGACCAAGGCGGCGGAGCCGGCCGGGACCTGGGACCCGCCGACGGCCAAGACCGAGTTCCAGCAGGCGTTCACCGCGCACAAGGGCGTCAACTCCGTGCTGGTGCCCAACGACGAGAACGCGGCCCCGATCATCAACTACCTGAAGACGCTGAGTGTCAAGCCGCAGACCTTCCCGGTGACCGGGCAGGATGCCACGCTGGTCGGACTGCAGAACATCCTCGCCGGCTACCAGTGCGGCACGGCGTACAAGCCGATCTACCTGGAAGCCCAGGCGGCCGCCGCCCTGGCCGTGTACCTGAACGCCGGGATGACGCCACCGAGCGGCCTGGTCAACGGCACCACCCAGGACACCAAGGCGGACAAGGCCGTGGACTCGGTGCTGCTGAAGCCGGTGTGGGTGACGCCCAAGAACATGGAGCAGACCGTGATCGCGGACAAGTTCGTACCGGCTTCGCAACTGTGCAAGGGAAAGTACGCGAAGTACTGCACGAAGTACGGGATCCAGTGAGCAGTTCCACCGTCGACGACGCCCCGTTGCTCCGGCTGCGGGGCGTCGTCAAGAACTTCGGACCGGTGCAGGCCCTGCGCGACGTCGACCTCGACGTCCCTGCGGGGCGGGTCACCGCCCTGGTCGGCGACAACGGGGCCGGCAAGTCCACGCTGATCAAGACCATCTCCGGCATCTGGGGGCCGGACGACGGCGAGCTGCAGTGGCGCGGGCGGCCGGTGCGGTTCCACTCGCCCCGGGACGCGGCCAAGCAGGGGATCGCGACCGTCTACCAGGACCTCGCGCTGTGCGACAACCTCGACATCGTGCAGAACATGTTCCT
>CAZNCE010000041.1:0-22728 GCA_964571285.1 uncultured Nocardioidaceae bacterium
GAGCGCTCCGAGCACAGCTTCGACCCGTTCCCGGACAACGGGCGGGTGCTGCCGTGGGGGGTCGGCTGCTCGATCGTCTACAACTACGTCGACCTCGTGGTGCGCAACGACACCAACGCCAGCTTCACCGTGTTCACGAAGGTCGGGGAGCGCTACCTCGAGGGCGAGTTGCGCACCGACGTCGAGCCCCGGCACACCTACAAGGTGTACGCCCGCGGCGAGGGCTTCCTGCGCCGCCGTGGTCCCTGTGGTGAGGAGATCTTCCGGCACAACGAGATCTGGCGGGACGCGGTGGACCGGCGGACGGGGAACGTGGTCGGCTCCGAGCTGCTCAAGCGCAACTGCGCGCTGGTGAAGTACACGCCGCAGAACGCGGACATCGTCGACGTCTGAGCCGGATTCGTCCGCCCTCCTCTATACCCCCCGGGGTATAATCGTGGCATGACACAGACACAGACACAGGCGAGCAAGTACGGAATCGAACGCACCGTCGACCGCCCCTACGACGAGACCGTCGCCGCGGTCCGCGACGCACTGGCCGAACAGGGCTTCGGCGTGCTCACCGAGATCGACGTCCGGGCCACGTTGAAGACGAAGCTGGACGTGGATGTGGCGCCGCAGGTGATCCTCGGCGCCTGTCGCCCGCCGTTGGCGCACCAGGCGCTGCAGGCCGAGCCGTCGATCGGCGCGCTGCTGCCGTGCAACGTCGTGGTCCGGGCGCTGGACGAGTCCACCACCATCGTGGAGGCCGTCGATCCGCAGACGATGGTCGCGCTCACCGACAACGAGGACCTGCAGCCGGTCGCCGACGAGGCCGCCGCCCGGCTGCGCGGCGCGCTCGACGCGCTCGCCTGAGGAGCGGCGATGGAACTCCCCGCCCACGAGCTGGCCCCGGTCGTCAACCGGCTGCGGCGAGCCCAGGGCCAACTCGGCGGCGTGCTGCAGATGCTCGAGGACGGTCGCGACTGCGAGGACGTGGTCACCCAGCTGGCCGCCGTCTCCCGGGCGCTGGACCGGGCCGGGTTCGCGATCATCGCGTCCGGCCTGCGGCAGTGCCTCAACGTCGCCGACGACGGCGAGGCGCCCGACATGGATGTGCGGAGGCTGGAGAAGCTGTTCCTGTCGCTGGCCTGAGCACCGACCGACGCAGGCCGCGGACGTCAGGGGCTGGGCGGCACATCGTCCGGCGGATCGCCGCCGCTGGGGTCCGGACCGCGATCCGGGCGATCACCGTTGCGGGTCGCGGCGAGATGGTCGCCGTCGCGGCGTGCCGGATCGGCGCCCACCGAGCCGTCCCGGTCGTCGAACCGGATCTTCTTGAGCTGCTTGTTCATCGACCGCCACAGCAGGAACGTCAGCACGCACAGCGCGAGCACGATCACCAGCGCCAGCACCCCGGGGCGTACCCGCTCCGGGTCGAGCCCCGGGTCGAGATCCTGCAGCCGGGGACCGGCGGCGGTCAGCAACACGCTCATGCTCCTATGGTGCCCTGTCGTTCCGCCGTCGCAACGCCCCGGTTCGAGCGTCGGTCGACGATGGTGCCGGACGAGCCCCACCGCAACCGGCTCGGGTCGACCCCCGACTCGACCAGTTCACGCACCCCGGCGAACAGGTCGTCCTCGGGCAGCGTGGTGTCGACCAGCGAGTAGACCAGCTCGAACTCCTCGGTGGGCCAGGTCTCCTTGTGGATGTCGAGGGGTATCGCGAACCAGTGGCCGTCGGGGTCGATCTGGGTGGCGTGGGCGATCAGCGCCCGGTCGCGGACCTCGAAGTAGTCAGCGGCCGGCACGCGGGTGGTGATCCGGGCCGCGTGCTCGGGGTCGGGCTTCCAGTCGCGCAGTCGCTGCTCGTACGGCGACTCCAGCCCACGCGCGAGCATCGCGTCGTGCAGCGCCTGGGTGCGCTCGCGGTTGAACGTGTGCTGGTAGTAGAGCTTCAGTGGCTGCCACGGCGGGCCGGCCTCGGGGAACCGGTCCGGGTCACCCGCGGCGTCCCACGCCGCCATCGTCACCTCGTGGCAGCGGACGTGGTCGGGGTGGGGGTAACCGCCCTTCTCGTCGTAGGTGGTGAGCACGTGGGGACGGAAGCTGCGCACCAGCCGCACCAGGGGTTCGGTGACCACCTCCAACGGCAACGCCGCGAAGCTGCCCTCGGGCAGCGGGGGCTTGGGGTCGCCCTCCGGCCAGCCGGAGTCCACGAAACCCAGCCAGTCCTGGGTCACGCCCAGGATCTCGCGGGCGCGCTCCATCTCCTTGCGACGGATCTCGGTGATGTTGGCCAGCACGTCGGGCCGGTCCATCCGCGGGTTGAGGATCGAGCCGCGCTCGCCGCCGGTGCAGGTCACGACGTGCACGTCGACCCCCTCGGCGACGTACTTGGCCGTCGTCGCCGCTCCCTTGCTGGACTCATCGTCGGGATGCGCGTGGACGTGCATCAGACGCAGACGTTCAGACACTGACAACCTTCCTGGCTCCGGGGGCCCGGCCTCGATCCGCGGCGGCCCCACCGACACAATGGTGACGGACGCGCCCGGGCAGGCGCGAACCGGTTACCGGACAATGCTGCGGAGTCCCCGGTACGAATAGGCACGGCGAGGTGAGATGTCGGTCCCCGGACGGCCCGCGGAGCGCTACGGGCGCCGGCCGCCGTGGGTCCGGTTCGTCACGATCGCGGTGATCTGCGCCCTGGCCGCCGCGGGGCTGGCGTGGGTGCTGTGGGCGGCATGGTTCCATTCCCGGACCGACGTGTCCGCCCGTACCGAGGGATATGTGGTCACCGACGCGAACACCGTCCGCATCACGATCGCGATCGAACGCGCCGCCGGGACCCCGGTACGCTGCACGGTGCAGGCCCAGGCCGCGGACCACGCGATCGTCGGCGTGCGGGAGATCCACATCCCCGCCGGAGACGACACCTCGCTGGTGCGGACCGTTGTGGTGGCGACCGAGAGACCGGCCTCCTCCGGCACCCTGGATTCCTGCGTCGCCGATCTCGGCTGACGCCGTACGACCTGCGTTGTGCCGGATCGGTTGTTAGAATTGAATCTTCCATTGGGCACCTGCCGGATGTCACCGCGATGTCTCGGCCGGTGCCCGTAGTCAAGGAGCAGGAACTAGTGACCCAGTCGACCGACGAGAACGTGATCTGGCTGACCCGCGAGGCCTACGACAAGCTCAAGGAGGAGCTCGACTACCTCCGCGGCCCCTCCCGTAGCGAGTTGAGTGCCCGCATCGCCGCCGCGCGCGACGAGGGCGACCTCCGTGAGAACGGCGGCTACCACGCCGCCAAGGAGGAGCAGGGCAAGTCCGAGGCGCGCATCCGGCAACTGGAGGACATGCTCTCGCGGAGCAAGGTCGGCGACACCCCGCCCGATGACGGGGTCGTCGAGCCGGGGATGAAGGTCACCGTGCGCTTCGCGGGCGACACCGACACCGAGACGTTCCTGTTCGGCGCCCGCGAGCTGGCCGACTTCGACGACAGCGTCGACCTCGACGTCTACTCGCCGCAGTCCCCGTTGGGCTCGGCCATCAACGGCCGCAAGCGCGGCGAGACGGTGTCGTACCAGGCCCCGAACGGCTCCACGCTGAACGTGGAGATCCTGGAGACCGTGCCGTACGCCGACTGAGCGGCCGGATTCACCCGAACGCCCGGAGGGGCGGGGACCGCGGGTCCCCGCCCCTCCGCCGTACTCCGGGCGTGTCTCCTCCGAACCGGGTTCGGCACGCTGCCGCACCGTGACGAACGTCTTTCGTAGCGAGGGCGCCCGGTGGGCACGGTTCGGCGAGCCGGTCCACGGTGGGCCGGGGCATCGGCGTCCGCGGTCCCGGGTAGGTTGCGGCTGTGGACACCGACGACATCCTCGCGCTGCTGAAGCACGTCGCCGAGGAGGTCGTCAACCCACGGTTCCGCGACCTGGCCGGCAACGAGATCGCCGAGAAGAACCCCGGCGACCTGGTCACGGTGGCCGACCGGGAGGCGGAGACGCTGATCACCGAGGCGCTGCGGGCGGCGTATCCCGACGCGCTGCTGCTCGGCGAGGAGGCCACCGACACCGACCCGACCCTGCTGGAGCGGTTCCGGGCCGCCGAGCACGCGTTCACCATCGACCCCGTGGACGGCACCAAGAACTTCGTCCACGGGTCTGCGGACCACGCGATGATGGTCGCCGAGGTCCGGCACGGCGAGACCGTGCGCGGCTGGATCTGGCAGCCGCAGCACAAGAAGGGGTACGTCGCGGAGCGCGGCGCCGGCGCTTGGCTGGACGGTCAGCGGCTGAGCCGGCCCCCGGTGGGCGAGCCGGTCCGCGGGGTCACCGCCCGCCGCAGCTGGGTGGGCCGGGCGCTGGGCGCGCTGCCGGCCCTGGACCCGACCTGGGTGTGCTGCGGGGTCGACTACCCGCACCTGGTGGAGGGCGCCGCCGACTACATGCTCTACCGCCGGGCCAAGCCGTGGGACCACGCACCGGGGTCGTTGCTGCTGGCCGAGGCCGGCGGCTTCGTCGGCACCTTCGACGGCGCCGCGTACGCCTCGCAGCAGGACCCCCCACGCGGGCTGATCCCGGCGGCGGACCGGGCCACCTTCGACCTGGTGCAGGGCTTGGTCGACACGCTGGCCGGCTGACCCAGCACCGGCTGACCGGCCGACACCCGGTCAGCGGGAGGCGGCGTGCTTGTACTTCCGCACCGCCAGCGGCGCGAAGATCGCGACGATCGCCGCAATGTAGATCAGCGCCAGCAGCACCGGGTGCTGGGCGGGGAAACCGTCGGTCGCGAACGGGTTCGGGTTGCCGAACAGCTCACGGCAGCCGGCGACCACCGCCGAGATCGGGTTCCATTCCGCGATCGGCTGCATCCACCCGGGCAGGGTCGGCGTCGGGACGAACGCGTTGGAGATGAACGTCACCGGGAACAGCCACACCAGGCCGGCAGTGTTCGCGACCTCGGTCGAGCGCACCGAGAGTCCGATCACCGCGCCGACCCAGAGCATCGCGAACGCGAATAGCGCGAGCAGCCCGAAGCCGGCCAACCCGCTGAGCACACCGTTGTGCCAGCGCCAGCCGACCAGCAGCGCGCACACGACCATCACCGCCATGATGAAGCCGTGGTAGACGAGGTCGCCGACCACGCGGCCGCTGATCACCGCGGACCGGGCGATCGGCAGCGACCGGAACCGGTCGATCAGCCCCTTCTGCATGTCATCGGCCAGCCCGACCGACGACGAGGCGACCGCGAACGCCATGGTCTGGGCGAAGATCCCGGCCATCAGGTACTCGCGGTACAGCTCCGGGCCGGCTTCCTCCTGGCCGGGCAGCGGGATCGCGCCGCCGAAGACGTACGCGAACAGCACCACGAACATGATCGGCTGGATGGTGCCGAAGATCAGCAGGTCCGGCACCCTGGGGATCCGCTTCAGGTTGCGCCAGGTGATGATCATCGCGTCGGTCAGCGCGTTGTTGTTGCCGATCCCCTCGGGCGCGCCGCGCGACGGCACCTGGGCCGGCGCCTGGGTCGTCATGCCGGTTCTCCTGTCGGTTCGAGCTGCGGCTCCTCCTCGGCGGCGTGGCCGGTGAGGCTCATGAACACGTCGTCCAGCGTGGGCCGACGCAAGCCGATGTCGTCGATCTCGATGCCGGCGCCGTCCAGCCCGCGGATCACCTGCACCAGCGCGGTCGACCCGCCGCTGGACGGGGCGACCAGCCGCCGACTGTGCTCGTCCACCTCGAGGTCGCCGTCGGCGATGGCGGCCAGCAGCTCCCGGGCCTGCGCCAGTTGCTCGGGGTGGCGCACGACCAGCTCGATCCGCTCGCCGCCGACCTGGGACTTGAGCTCGTCACTGGTGCCCTTGGCGATCACGTCACCGCGGTCGATCACCGCGATCGTGTCGGCGAGCACGTCGGCCTCCTCCAGATACTGCGTGGTGAGCAGCAACGTGACGCCCGACCGCACCCGTTCCCGGATGATGTCCCACAGGTCCAGCCTGGCCTTGGGGTCCAGCCCGGTGGTCGGCTCGTCCAGGAACAGCACCTTCGGGTGCGCGATCAGTGACCCCGCGAGATCCAGCCGGCGCTTCATCCCCCCGGAGTACGTCTTGCAGACGCGGTCCCCCGCATCGGCCAGCTCGAACATCTCCAGCAGCTCCGTCGAACGGCGCCGGGCCGCTGCCGACGGCAGCCCGTAGAGCCGGCCGAACATCCACAGGTTCTCCCGGCCGGTGAGGTTCTCGTCGATCGCGGAGAACTGCCCGGACAGCCCGATCAGGCCGCGGACCACCCCGGGCTCGGCCACCACGTCGTGCCCCAGCACCCGAGCACTGCCGGCGTCGGGCCGCAGCAGCGTGCTCAGCACCCGGACCGTGGTGGTCTTGCCGGCGCCGTTCGGGCCCAGCAGGCCCAGCACCTGCCCCTCCTCCGCGGACAGGTCCAGCCCGTCCAGTGCCCGCACCAGCCGCCCGCCCTTGCCGAACGACTTGGTCAGGCCGCTCACCTCGATGGCAGACATCAACTCTCCTCGTCGATCTGATGCGGTCGATCAGGTACGGGTTGTCCAGCGCGGGTCGATCACGGCAGGCACCGAGCGGATGGTGTCCAGGCGACCATCGCGCGACCTCCGAGTCTGGAGCATCCCGCGGGGCTCCGCACCGGATTTTCTACCCGAGCACGCTCAGGGTTTCTACCGGAACCGGCTCAGGCCGGTGTCACCGGGTAGCCGAGGCTGCGCAGCCGCTCGACGACGGACTCGGCATGCTCGGGGCTGCGGGTCTCGACCTGCAACGCCACCTCCACCTCGCCCACATGCAGTTGCGCGGACGTACGGCTGTGCACCACGTCGAGCACGTTCGCACCGGCCTCGGCGAGCTCGGCCAGTAGCCGGGCCAGCCCACCCGGTCGATCGGGGATCCGCGCCTGGAACGACAGGTAGCGACCCGCGGCGGCCATCCCGTGCCGAATCACCCCCATCAGCAGCAGCGGGTCGATGTTGCCGCCCGACAGCACCGCGACCACCGGCCCCGTCAGCTCCCGCTGCTGCGCCAGCAGCGCCGCGACCGCCGCGGCTCCGGCCGGTTCCACCACCAGCTTGGCCCGCTCCAGCAGCATCAGCAGGGCGGTGGACAGTGCCTCCTCGGAGACGGTCAGCACCTCGTCGACGTGGTCGCGGATCGCCGCGAACGGGACGTCCCCGGGGCAGCCCACGGCGATGCCGTCGGCCATCGTGGACATCGCCCCGACCGGCACCGGATGTCCGGCCGCCAGTGACCCTGGATAGGCCGCGGCCCGCTCCGCCTGAACGCCGATCACGGTGATGTCGGGCCGCTTGGCCTTGGCCGCGGTCGCGATCCCGGCGAGCAACCCACCGCCGCCGAGCGGCACCATGATCGTGCCGGCGTCCGGGCACTGGTCCAGGATCTCCAGGCCACAGGTGCCCTGCCCGGCCACGATGTCCGGGTGGTCGAACGGGTGCACCAGCACCGCACCGGTCCGCTGCCCGAACTCCCGGGCCGCGGTCAGCGCCTGGTCGATGGTCTCGCCGGCGAACTCCACATCCGCGCCGTACCCGCGGGTCGCCTTCTCCTTCGGGATCGGTGCACCCTCGGGCATGAAGACGGTGGCCCGGATGCCCAACTGCTGGGCGGCCAGCGCCACGCCCTGGGCGTGGTTGCCGGCGCTGGCCGCCACCACCCCACGGGCCCGCTCGTCGTCGCCGAGGCGGGCCATCCGGACGTACGCCCCGCGGATCTTGAACGAGCCGGCACGCTGCAGGTTCTCGCACTTGAGCCGCACCGGCACGCCGACCGCGGCGGAGAGCCAGCGCGACTCCTCCAGCGGAGTTCGGACGACCACGCCCTCCTGGAGTTGCCAGGCGCGCTCGATGTCGTCCAGGGTCACGGCGGGAACGGCGGTAGCGGCATCGTCGAGGTCGGCCATGGGGCCAGCGTAGAGCCGACGATCACTCCAATGCGTCCGCCTCGGAGCCGGGTGTCGCGCGGCCTGCGGGCAGCACCCGCGCCAGGTGGTGCACGACCGCGTTGGCGGTCGCTGCCAGGGGTACGGCGACGAGCGCGCCGATGATGCCGGCAACCAGCGCGCCTACCGCGATGGCCAGCAGCACGGCGAGCGGGTGGACGCGCACCGCCCGGCCCATCAGGAACGGCTGCAGGATGTGCGACTCCAGCTGCTGCACCGCAATCACGCCGCCCAGCATGAGCAGCGCGTTGACGGGCCCGTTCGACACCAGCGCCACCAGCACCGCCACCGCGCCCGACAGCGTGGCCCCGACGATCGGGATGAACGCGGTCAGGAACACCAGCACCCCGATCGGCACCGCCAGCGGCACCTGCAGCACGACGGCGATCACCGTGATGCCGACGGCGTCCACCAGGGCCACCAGGATGGTCGCCCGGACGTATCCCTTCAGCGAACGCCAGGCCACCTCGCCGGAGGTGCGGGTGTGCTCGCGGGCGGCCGCCGGCATCAGCCGGACGACCCACCGCCACACCAGCTCACCCTGGAAGAGGAAGAAGATCAGCGCGAACAGCGTGATGAAGAAGCCCGCGACCAGGTGGGTGAGCGTCATCCCGACCTCGGTCGCCGTCTGCAACAGCCGACCCTGGTTGCTCTGCAGTGTGCTCTGCAACCGGTCGATCAGCTCGTTGAGCTGGTCCTCGCTGATCTCCAGCGGGCCGTCGGTCAGCCAGCTCTGCACCTGATCGAGGCCCTGCACGACCTTGTCGGTGAGGTCGCTGAACCCTTGCAGGATCTGCTGGCCGACCAGGGTCAATCCGGTGCCGATCACCACGATGACGCCGATCAGCACGATCGCGGTAGCCGTACCCCGCTTGATCCGGCCGCGATGCACGCGGTTGACCGCCGGGGTGAGCAGGGCCGCGAGCAGCACCGCGATCACCACCGGGATGACCACGACGCTCAGGTACGCGATCAGCCAGCCGAGGGCGAACACCGCGGCACCGATGACCAGCAGCCGCCAGGACCAGGCGGCGGCCAGGTCCACGCCGCGGGGTACTCGGGAGTCGCTCATCGATGGTTGTCCCCCTGATAGCCATGGCGGTCCCTCCCGCACCTGCGGCCGCCGCCCCTGCCTTGCCCGTTCCGGGGACCGGTCACACCTGTGCCGCGGCGGGTCAGTCGGTCAGCGCCTGGTCCAGGTCCGCGAGCAGGTCGTCGATCGTCTCGATGCCCACCGACAGCCGGACCAGATCGGCCGGCACCTCCAACGGCGAGCCGGCCGCCGAAGCGTGGGTCATCAGCCCGGGGTGCTCGATCAGTGACTCTACGCCGCCGAGCGACTCGCCGAGGGTAAAGAGCTCGGCCCGGTTGCAGACCCGGACCGCCGCATCGCGGCCACCGCGATGACGGAACGACACCATCCCGCCGAACCGCTTCATCTGGCTGGCCGCCAGGTCGTGTCCCGGGTGGTCGGCCAGGCCGGGGTAATAGACCTGCGTCACCTCCGGCCGGGATCGCAAGAACTCCACCACCCGCTCGGCGTTGTCGCAGTGCCGGTCCATGCGTACCCCCAGCGTCTTCAGCCCGCGCAGCACCAGCCAGCAGTCGAACGGCCCGGGCACTCCGCCGGTGGAGTTTTGCAGGAACGCGATCCGCTCCCCCAGCTCCTGGTCCTGCACCACCAGCGCACCACCGATCACGTCGGAGTGACCGCCGCAGTACTTCGTCGTCGAGTGCACGACCACGTCGGCGCCGAGCGTGATCGGCTGCTGCAGGTACGGCGAGGCGAAGGTGTTGTCCACAACGAGAAGCGCACCGGCCTGGTGGGCGACGTCGGCGAGCGCCGCGATGTCGGCGATGCCGAGCAGCGGGTTGGTGGGGGTCTCGACCCAGACGATCTTGGTGGTGCCCGGCCGGATCGCGGCCCGGACGCCGTCGGGGTCGGCGACGGGGGCCACCGAGTAGTCCAGGCCCCACCCCTTCAACACCTTGTCGAACAGCCGGAACGTGCCGCCGTACGCGTCGTTGGGGATGACCACGTGGTCGCCCGGTGAGCAGACCGCGCGCAGCAGCAGATCCTCAGCCGCCATGCCGCTGGAGAACGCGAACCCTCTGGTGCCGTGCTCCAGCGCGGCCAGGCACTCCTCCAGCGCCGTGCGGGTGGGGTTGGCGGTGCGCGAGTACTCGTACCCCTCGCGGAGCCCGCCGATCCCGTCCTGCTTGTAGGTGCTGGTCGGGTGGATGGCGGGGGCGACGGCACCGGTGCGCGGATCCGGGTCCTGGCCGGCGTGGATGGCGAGGGTCTCGAAGCCGTGGTTGCTCATTGCTGCAGGCTAGGCCACCGCACCAAGGCTCGGTCCGCTGGCTCGGTCCCGCCCACCAGTCGGACCGGCACGGGGGAATCCCTGCGGCACGCAGTAGGTTGGACTCATCATGATCTTCGGACGCTCACGTGACCAGTTGCCCGCCGCCGACGCCGCGCTCAAGGGCCGGGACACCCGGCCGTTCGCGGTCGGCGACACCCACGCCGTGCTCGGGACCCCGATCGAGGGCGATGCCCCCGACGGCCTCGAGGTGGCCGTGTTCGGCATGGGCTGCTTCTGGGGGTCGGAGGAGCTGTACTGGCAGACGCCCGGCGTCCACTCGACCGCGGCCGGGTACGCCGGCGGGTACACCGCAAACCCGACCTATGAGGAGGTGTGTTCGGGCCAGACCGGGCACGCCGAGGTGGTGCGGGTCGTCTACGACCCGGCCAAGGTGTCGTACCTGCAACTGCTCAAGGTGTTCTGGGAGAACCACGATCCGACGCAGGGCATGCGGCAGGGCAACGACCTCGGGACGCAGTACCGGTCGGTGATCCTCACCACGTCCGACGAGCAGGCGCGGGTGGCGGGCGAGGCCAAGGAGCGGTACGGCAAGGAGCTGGCCGACCGCGGGCTCGGCGAGATCACCACCCAGATCGAGCCGCTGGGCGACTTCTGGTACGCCGAGGACCACCACCAGCAGTACCTGCACAAGGTGCCGAACGGCTACCGGTGCCACGCCAAGTCGGACGTGCCGTTCCCGGTCGGCGCCTGACCTCGCCGCTGGACAGACCGGTCGGCGATCCTCTCGGCGCAAGCCGGCAGGCCGTTAGGCCCTAGCGATCTGAGCCCGCCTTCGGGCACGGTGACGCCGTGAGCAGATCCACGGCGCCCTCTCGCGCGAACACCCGCAGCCGAGGGCGCCTGCCGGCGCTGCTGGCCGCGCTCGCCTGCCTGGTAGCCACGCTCGCCGTCCCGGTGGCGGCGGACGGTGCCCCGCCCGGCCCGGTCCCGGATGATCCGGGGAGGTCCCGGGAGCCCGGAAGGTGGTCGGTGCAGCGCGACCCGTCTGGCGTACGCCTGGTCTGGCGGTCCCCCGGGCCGTTGCCGGTCACCGACGCCCGCCCGGAGTTCCGGCTCGACGGCCAGGTGCTCGGACATCCCTCGCTCGATGAGCGCGGCCGCAGCCTGAGCCTGGAGCTCGGCCCGCGTCCGGCCATCGACGCCGACGACGTGCAGGTGTGGTTGGGCCCGCGTCGGCTGGACGCGCCGGCCGGCCGGGCGGCCGCACCCCTCCCGCACGCCGGTGAGGCACTGCGACAGCTTGTCGACAGCGCCGTCCCGCCGCAGGACGACCCGGGGGAACCGGGGCCGCTGGCCGTGCGCTCGTTCTCGTACACCGCTGATTCCCTTCCCTGGAAGGGATTCTCCGAGCCGCTCGAGATGCTGGGCGAGGCGGTGCTGCCCCGCGGCGTCTCGAACGCACCGGTCGTGGTGTTCCTGCACGGACGGCACTACTACTGCTACGGCGAGGGGGACACCGGAGACTGGCCCTGCAGCGGGAGGTCGAAGCCGGTGCCCAGCCACCTGGGCTATCGCTATCTGCAGCGGCTGCTGGCCAGCCAGGGCTACGCGACGGTCAGCATCTCGGCCAACGCGATCAACGCCCAGGACTGGCGCTCCGCCGACGGCGGGGCGCGCGCCCGGGCGGCGTTGGTGCGGCACCACCTGGAGCTGCTGGCGCAGTGGTCCCGCGATCCCGGCAACCGGCGTTGGTACGGCCGGCTGGACCTGGACCAGGTGGTGCTGGTCGGCCACAGTCGCGGCGGCGAGGGCGTGAACCAGGCGGCAGTGGAGGCCGCCGCCACCAGGTCGTACCGGTTGCGGGGACAGGTGCTGCTCGCCCCCACCGACTTCGGCTACCAGACCGCGGGATACCTGCCCACGCAGGTGGTGCTCCCCTACTGCGACGGTGATGTCAGCGACCTGCAGGGTCAGCGGTTCGTCGACGCCGCGCCGGTGTTGGCGCCGGACGACCCGGCGCTGCGCAGCAGCGTGCTGCTGCTGGGCGCGAACCACAACTTCTTCAACACCGAATGGACGCCGGGACGGTCGGTGGCGCCGAGCTTCGACGACTGGTTCGACCCCACCGACCCGGTGTGCGGGCGCCGGGCCTCACCCACCCGGTTGAGCGCCGCCGAGCAGCGCCGGGCCGCCAAGACGCTGGTGGCCGCGGGTGTGCATGCCTTCCTGGCCCGGGACACCCGGCAGGCGCTGGCGTGGCTCGACTCCGGCGACCCGGTAGCGCTGCCGGAAGCAGGCCCGGCCGTGGCGCTGACCGGGGCGCTCGGGGGTCGTCGCCGGACGGCCCGGTTGGGTTCCGGGCCGGTGGTCACCGGCCGCGCGACCCCCTGCCGCGCCGGGTACGTGTACCGGCCGGAGCCCGTTCGCCCGCTCTGCGGGCTCTCCCGCGACTACCGTCAACCCCACTGGACTCGCGCCGCCACGGTCGGGGTGACCCCGCAGGCCGCCTACACCGCCGCCGGATTGCCGGGAGTCACGCGGCTGGCCTGGGCCGGCCCGGGCGTCCGGGGCGGCCTCGCGTTGCCCGTACCCGTGGACCTGAGCCGGGCGGGCACGACGCTGGACCTGCGTGTGGTGGCCGACCCGACCAAGCCCGCGGCGCGGTTCCGAGTGGTGCTCGGGAGCGGCGGGCGGCGGTGGGCCGGACCGGTGCGCACGCTCACGCCGCTGCCCGGCAGGTCGTGGCTGGCGACCCTGTGGGGGCAGACCGTCCGGGTCGACCCGGACGACTTCGCCGGCCACGTGAACCTCCGCCGCGTCGACCGCGTGCTGCTTGAGTCGGTGAGCCCGTCCGGTCGGGTCTGGGTGCTCGACGTCTCCCGGCGGCTGCCCGGGCTGGCCGCGGTGCCCGACCGCTCGCTGCCACGGCTGCGGCTCGGTCGGGTGGCCCAGCCGGAGGGAAGCCGCAACGGCATCGCGCGGCTGCCGTTCCGGGTGCTCGGCGACGTCCGGGCGCCGGCCCGTTTCGCCGTGGCGGTGGACCTGCTCAGCTTCGGCGATGGTCGACGGCCCCGCTACGACGTGGTCGCAGTGTCGCCGGGACAGCGCACCGGCACGATCGCGGTGCCCTACCAGGGCGATCGGCGCGACGACCTGGCTGTGCAGGCGCAGCAGGTGGTGGCGGTGCCGCTGCGCGGCATCACCAGCAGCGATTACCACGGAGCAGTGGTGATCGCCGACGACGACCCGGCGCCCACGGTCACCCTGAGGCCGGCCCGGTCGCGCATCGGGTACGGCGACGAAGCCGTCTTCGAGATCGCGCTGTCCGCGCCGGTCGACTACTACATACCGAACCGGGTCCGCGCGGTTCGGGTCCCCGGGTTGCGCCCGCTACGTACGTCCGACGTGCCGGTGAGCTGGTTGCGCGACCACATCGGTGAGGTCCCGCCCGATGTGCCGCTGGCCGGCGTGTGGACCTGGGATGCCGTGCACCTGCCGCCCGGTGCCACCCGGGCCACGGTGAGCGTGCCAACCAGGAGCCGGCCGCTGCACCCGACCACGAAGTGGTTGACCACGCAGTTCTTCTCGTCCCAGTTGCAGCAACGAGCCCGAGCGACCGTCCGGGTGGATCCGAGCTCCCGGTGACGAGGGGTGTCGCTGCCCGCGGCGATAAGCGCTTGCCGCGGCGGGGACAGCCCGCCAGGGTGGGTGCGCATGGGTGGCACAGCGGAGGGGTTCGACTACCAGGTGCGCCGTGACGAGGTCCGGATCACGCACCACGGGCGCCACGCCACGACACTGCGCGGCGCGGCCGGCGCCCGCTTCCTCGAGGACGTGCAGCGCCAGGATCCCCAGCAGCTGATGGCCAGGCTCACCGGCAACTACAAGCGCGGCAACGAACGGACGGCGCGCCAGCACCCGCGCAACCGGCGGCGCGGTCAGTCCTGATACGTCGCGACCAGCTGGGCGGCCCGGTCCACCAACCGGGAGCGCGGGATGCCGTGGGCGAGGGCGCGGATGCCTTCGAACGTCCGGTCGCCGATCTGCCGGCGCAGCTGCTCGGTGACCGTTCGATAGCGCTCCACGTCGGTGCCCGCCACCGGGGGTGCGGAGGCATCACCGGCCGCCGCCGAGAGCAGCAGGACGGCGTCCTGCGGCCGCCCGGTCGCGGCGAACAGCTCGGCGATGATGCGCAGCGTGGTCCATAGCTGCGGCCAGGAACCGGCACGGCGCAGGTCGCCGAGCAGCGGCAGTGCCAGGTCGACCGCGTCCGCCACCCGTTCCAGCCGGACCAGCTGCGCCAGGGCAGCGACCCGCGAGACCAGGCCCACCTGGCTGGCCGCGCAGGTCGCGGCCAGGTCGGCCGACCGGCGAAACATGTCCACCGCCCGCGCCGGGTCGACGCCGACGGCTGCCTCGCCGGCGGAGTACAGGGCGAAGGCGAGCTGAGGCGTCGCGCCGGCGGACTCGGCGGCGGTCACGGCGATGTTCGCCTCGGCGCACGCCGTCTCATGGTCACCGTGGTAGCCGGCCAACAGCGCGAGCGAGCTGTGCCCGTCGGACCGATAGGCGGCGGGCAGCTCGTCCAGTCGCGCCATCTCGCCGAACCACCGGGTCGCGGCCGCCTGGCGCCCGGCGTACAGGGCCGCCACGCCGAGACACCGCCGGGCGAGATAGCGCTCCGCCGGGGTCGCCGCCAGCAGGACTGCCCGAGCCCCGAGACGTCGCCCCAGCTCCACCCGCCCGGAGTCGACCTCGGCACAGCCGGCGGCAGCGATCGTCAGCGCCGTCTCCGGACCACCCGGGCAGCGGTCCGGCACGGTGGCGATCAGCTCGGCCAGCGACGGGCCGATCCCCCAGTGGGTGCACAGCTGGACCGATCCGGCGATCGAGCCCGCGGTTGCGCAGGCTCCTGTGGCGACGGTCCAGCGCAGCGCGGCGACGATGTCCGCGCGGTAGTCATCCATCCGCGCCAGCACCGTCGCGCTGGCCGGGCCGAGGCAGTCGGTGGCCGCCCGCTCGGCCGCGCGGCGCACCCACTCCGCATGTGCGCGCCGTGCGTGCTGTTCGGCGTGCGCGGCGACCAGCCGCCGGGTCGCGTACGCCCGTACCAGGCCGAGCATTCGGAAGCGGGCCCGGCCGCCGCACTCCGACGTCGACAGCAGCGAGGCGTCCACCAGCGCGGCGAGCGACTCGCCGGCCCGGCGAGGGTTCCAGCCGTGGGCCAGCTCGGACAGGCAGCGGACGTCCTCGGCGTCGACCTCCCCGACGACGACGCTGAGCAGCATCAGCAGCCGCTGCTGGTCTTCATCGAGCAGGCCGAAGGACCAGTCGACGACAGCACCCAATCGCTCACCCAGGCTCGCCGCGCCGGGGGTGTCCCTGCCGGCCTCTGCTGCCAGGTCCCGGCGCACCGCCGCGGTGCCGCGGTCCGCCACCCGCGCGGCGAGCAGCTCCAGCGCCAGCGGCAGCCCGTCCACCAGCCGGCAGATCTCGGCAAGGTCGTCGATGGTGTCCGGGCCGACGGCGAAGTCGCTGCGCAGTTGGCGTACCCGGTCGCCGAGCAGCCGGACCGCGGCGGTCCGCTCGGCGTCCGACGGCGCGCTCGCCGGGTCGGGTACCGGCAACGGGGCCAATGCCAGCGCACGCTCCGACAACACGTCCAAGCGCCGCCGACTGGTCACCAGGACGTGCAGCCGTGCGGTCGAGCTGACCACCGCCTCCACCAGGCGGGCAACCTCCGCCTGCACATGTTCGCACCCGTCCAGCACCAGCAGGCCGAGACCGTCGCCGACCGCGTCCAGCACGGCGGACAGCGCGGAATCGGTGGGCCGGCGCCGCCCGTACGCGCTGGCGACGGCGCCCGCCACCTGGCCGGGGGACATCGGACCGAGCTCCACGATCGTCGGTGCGGAACCGAACCGGGCACACAGCAGTGGGAGGGTCTGCGCGACCAGCCGCGACTTCCCCGTCCCGCCGAACCCGGTCACGGTGGTGACCCGGCTGGTGCACACCGCCTGCACCAACTCCGTCATCGCCGCGTCCCGGCCCACGAACGACGTGGAGGTGTCGCGCCAGGCCGGGGGGTCGGGGGCGGCGCCGACCCGCTGGCCGGGAGACGGCTCGCGGCCGAGGATGCGCCGCTCGAGTTCGGCCAGTGCGGGTGCGGGGTCGAGGCCGAGTTCGGTGAGCAGGCGATCGCGATGGTCCCGGTAGCGGCGCAGCGCCTCCTCGGTACGGCCGAGCCGGTGCAGGCCGGTCATCAACAGGTGCAGGGCATAGTCGCGGAACGGCTGCTCGGCATGCAACGACTCCAGCATGGCCACGGCCCGCTCGACCGAGCCGGTCTCCAGTCGCAGCGCCGCGCAGCTCTCGACGGCGTCGCAGCGGCGCAGCTCCAGCCGCTGGGCCTCCACCGCGGCGAACTCACGATCGGCGAACTCGACGTAGGCGCGCCCTCGCCACAGGCTCAGCGCCTCGTCGTAGAGCGCCATCGCCCGGTCGGCCTCCGCCGACGCCGCCTCGCTCAGCAGCCGGTCGAAGCGCAGCGCGTCCACCATCTCGGCAGGGACATCCAGCCGGTAGCCGGCCGGCTCGGACGGCACCGTCTCCGCGCCGAGGATCGCCCGCAGCCGGGAGACCACCGTGTTCAGGGCGCCCCTGGGGTCGGCCGGCAGGTGGTCGCCCCAACCTGCCTCGATCAGCGCATCGGGCGTCACGGCAGCGCCGGCCGCGACGAGCAGGCGGGCCAGCACGGCTCGCCGCCGACCGGACGGCACGCTGACCTGCGCACCGTCCGAGGTGACCTCGAGCGGGCCGAGGACGCCGAACCGCAGCGCCGTCACCGTTCCATCCTTCACCCAACGACCCGATGCCCGAAACCGCTGAAAGCCCCGTGAAAGGTCCGGCCGACAGGGTGACCAGCGGTTGTGTCGGGCCGCCGGGTGCGGCGCCGACCGAAGGGAGACGACGATGACCACGAGCCTGCCGCGCCTTGGCCTCGACGAACGCGGAGCCTTCGCCTCGCGCATCCACGGCGCGGTGATCGGACCCGAACATGCGCGGTACGACGACGTGCGCACGCTGGGGAACCGCTCCCGGGAGGGCCGCCCCGCGGTGGTGGTCCGCTGCGCCGACGCCGACGACGTCGCCGAGACCATCCGCTTCGCGACCGAGCGCGGCCTGCCGCTGGCCGTCCGCGCCGGCGGGCACAGCGCCTTCGGCTCGGTCGACGGCGGCGTCGTGATCGACCTGCGCCCGATCGACCACGTCCGCGTCGATGCGCAGCGCCGGGTCGTCGCGATCGGCGGCGGCGCGCTCGCGGGGGCGGTCGACCGCGCCACGCACCAGGCCGGACTCGCGACCACGACGCCGACGGTGTCCACGGTGGGCATCGCCGGGTTCGCGCTCAGCGGCGGCATCAGCCACCTGACCCGCAGCTGCGGGCTCGCAGTGGACAACCTGGTGGGCGCGGACGTCGTACTCGCGGACGGCAGCACCGTTCGGGCCGGCGGGGACGGCGACGAGGATCTGCTGTGGGCGTTGACCGGTGGCGGCGGCAACTTCGGGGTGGTCACCGAGTTGCGGATGCGGCTGCATCCGGTCGCCGTGGTCACCGGCGGGCCGATGATGTTCCCGCTGGAGCGCACCGAGCGGGTGCTCACGCTCTACCGGGACTGGATGCCCGGCCAGCCCGACGACATCTCGGCGTTCCTGGCTCTGCTGACCGTCCCACCGGAGGGTCCGTTCCCGGACCAGCTGCTCGGTAGGCCGGCGTGCGCGCTGGTGTGGTGCAACACCGCTCCGGCCGCCCGTGCGGAGAAGTCCCTGGCCCCCTTCCGCGCCGAGCATCCGGCGCTGGACGGCGTGGGCGAGCTGCCGTACCCGGTGCTGCAGTCGAGCTTCGACGCGGTGGCCGCAGCCGGCTCGTACAGTCACCTCACCGGGCTGCTCTACGACCAGCTGCCGGACCAGGCGGCCACCGAGTTCCACCGGTGGGGTGCCTGTCAGCCGACGCCACTGTCCACCAGCCACCTGTACCCGCTGGACGGGGCCGCGGCCCGGGTCGGCCACGACGACACGGCCTGGGCGTGGCGGGGGGCGGCCTTCGCGCAGATGAACGCCGCCAACGCCCCGGTGCCGGGCATGGACACCACCCTCAGGGACTGGGCCTACGGCTTCCGGGACGCCCTGGCGCCGTACGCGCTGGCGGGGAGCTACGCCAACTTCTGCATGGACGACGGCAGCGCGGCGACGCCGGCGTGCTACGGCACCCACGCGGGTCGGCTCGCGGCAGCCAAGCGCCACTACGACCCGGACAACGTGTTCCGCCGCAACCAGAACCTGACGCCGACGGAATCGGGGGCGTAGGCGACCAGCTGCGCGGCGAACGGCCGGGCCGGCACGCGGCTCGGCCGAGGCCAGCGTTGGCGAGAGGATGCGCCCAGGGTGACCACGTGCGTACTATGCGCGCGTCTATTGTCCCGGGAGCCCCAGTGAGCACTGCATCCCCAGCCCCCTCCGCCCGGACCAGGCCACGCTGGTCTCTCATCGGCCCCGGCATCGTGATGGCCGCCACCGGTGTCGGCGCCGCCGACCTGGTCGCCACGCTGATCGCCGGCACCAGGTACGGGTACGCGCTGCTGTGGTGCGTGGTGATCGGGTGCGTGATGAAGATCGTGCTCGTGGAGGGCGCCGGCCGCTACTCGCTGGCGACCGGCCGGACGATCTACGAGGGCTGGACGACCCTCGGCAACTGGACCGCGATCTACTTCGGCCCGTACATCGTGGTCTGGGGCTTCGTGTACGGATCGGCGGCCATGGCCGGGACCGGGCTGCCACTGGCGTCCCTGCTGCCGTTCTTCGGCATCAAGACCTGGGGGATCATCTCCGGCCTGCTCGGGCTCGCGCTGGTCTGGTCCGGCCACTACGGCCTGTTCGAGAAGGCCTGCGCCGCGCTCGTCGGGCTGATGTTCGTCGCGATGGTGATGGCGGCGGCGCTCACCGTACCGAACCTCCCGGAGCTGCTGAGCGGCCTGGTGCCACTGATCCCGGAGGGCGACATCGTCACGACGATCTCGCTGGCCGGAGGCGTCGGCGGCACGATCACGCTGGCCGCGTACGGCTACTGGGTGCGCGAGAAGGGCTGGTCGACCCAGGCGTTCATGCGCGTGATGCGACTGGACGTCGTCGTGTCGTACGTCGTCACCGGGATCTTCGTCACCGCGACGCTGATCGTCGGGGCCGAACTGCTGTACTCCGCCGGGATCGCGTTGTCGGGTGGCGGCGAGGGGCTGCTGCAGCTCGGGGACATCCTCTCGGACCGCTACGGCCCGGTCGCCGGGAAGATCTTCCTGATCGGCTTCTGGGCGGCCGCGATGTCGTCGCTGATCGGCGTATGGAACGGCGTCTCGCTGATGTTCGCCGACTTCGCCGGGCACCTGCGGAAACTCCCCCAGGACGACCCGGAGCGCGGTGCCGGCGGGTGGGCGTACAAGGGCTACATCCTGTGGCTGACGTTCCCGCCGATCCTGCTGATCTTCTTCGGCGAGCCGGTCTGGCTGATCCAGGCCTACACCGTCCTCGGTGCGTTCATCATGCCGTTCCTCGCCATCACACTGCTGTGGATCCTCAACACCGGCCGGGTGCCGGAGCGGTTCCGCAACCACTGGCTGTCCAACCTGCTGCTGGTGCTGACCGCGGCGCTGTTCGTGGCGCTGATGGTCAACGAGCTGAAGGAGTTCGTGCAGAGCCTGTGACCCGTCCGCCGGACGGCGCCAGACGGTCCGGAGTGCCCCGGGAGGGCCGGTCAGCGGATGAAGCCGCTCTGATAGGCGGCGATCACCGCCTGCACGCGGTCACGGGCACCGAGCTTCATCAACACGTTGCGGACGTGCGTCTTCACCGTCTCCACGCCGAGGAACAGCTCCCCCGCGATCTCGGCGTTGCTGAGCCCGCGGGCGACCGCGCGCAGCACCTCCTGCTCGCGCTCGGTCAGGTGCGCGCCGGCCAGGCCATCGGCGGAGGACCGGTGGTGCAGGGCGAGCCGGCGGATCGCCGCGGGGAACAGCAGCGACTCGCCCTGGTGCACGATCCGGATCGCGTTGACGAAGTCGTCGGCGTCCGAACGCTTCAACAGGAAGCCGCGCGCCCCCGCCTGCAGGGCATCGAACACGTAGTCGTCGTTCTCGAACGTGGTCACCACCACGACGGCCGGCCCCCCGCCGTCGAACTCCCCCAACAGCCGGGTCGCGGCGATGCCGTCGACCCGTGGCATCCGTACGTCCATCAACACCACGTCGGGCCGGAGCCGGCGTGCCTGCGACACGGCGGCGGCACCGTCGTCGGCCTCCCCGACCACCTCGATGTCGGGCTCGGCCTCGACGATCGCGCGCAGCCCGCTGCGTACCAGCGGTTCGTCGTCGACCAACAGCACCCGGATCACGACCGGCGCTCCTCCGGCACCGGCACGGTCACCGACAGCATCCAGTCGTGGTCGTGCCGCCCGGCGGTGGACTCGCCACCCAGCAGCGCCGTCCGCTCCGCGATGCCCCGGACACCCCGGCCGGTCCGGCCCGACGAGCCCGCACCCGAGGGGTTGGCCAGCTCGATCCGCAGCTCGCCTGCAGCGCGGACCACGTCGAGGGTGGCGGTGCCGTCGGCCGAGTAGCGCAGTGCGTTGGTCAACCCCTCCTGCACGATCCGGTACGCCTCCCGGCTGACGACGTGCGGCATGTCACGCAGGTCGCCGTGCACCTCCTCGCGCACCGCCAGGCCGGCCGAGCGCGCCGCCTCCAGCAGTTGCGGCAACGCCGCCAGGTCGGGATCGGGCGCGCGGGCGGCCACCGCCTCGTCGTCCTGCCTGAGCAGGCCGAGCATGTGATCCAGGTCGGCGACCGCGGCCCGCGAGGTGGCCTCGATCGTCTCCAGCGCCGACTCCGCGAAGGCGGGGTCGCGACCGATCACCCGGCGTGCCGCGGCTGCCTGCACGGTCACCAGCGACAGCGCGTGCCCCACACTGTCGTGGATCTCGCGGGCGATCCGGTTCCGGCCGACCGCCCGGGCCACATCGGCCTCCAGCCGGTGCAGCCGCTCGGCGTACGACGGCCCCAGCAGCCGGGGAGCCGCCGCGGTCAGCGCGCGGCCCAGCACCAGCACGAGCAGCACGGTGCCGATGGCCGCCGGGAAGATCCACGGGTTGGCGCCGAGCACGATCAGACCCATCACCGCGGCGACGACCAGGGCCCCGGCGAACAGGTGCAGCAGGAACCACCACAGCGTGCGCCGCCGCTGCGCCCCGCCGACGGCCGGGCCGGGCGGGCCGTCGGGGAACCGCACCCCGAGCAACGACTCGACGGCGACGCCTTCGACCTGGCGGATGGCGGGCAGCAGGCCCAGCAGCAACGGCGCGACCACGATCGGCACCGAGGCGACCAGCACCGCCCACAACGGCAGCTGCCCCTGCACCAGCAGCGCGATCAGCGTGACCTCCAACAGCAGCAGCGAGAGCGCGATCGCGGAGCCGATCAGCACGAAGACCCCGCGCAGATAGCTCTGCTGCGAGGTGAGCAGTCGGCGAACCGCCGCGACGGAGTCCCGCACATCGCCATCCTGCCAAAGGCCGTACCCCGCGGGCTCACTCCGACGAGGGAGGCCCCCACCCCTCCGCGGGAAATGTCCCCACCCGCCCCCCTCCCGGTGAGAAGCCAAAACTTCCCGCTGAGCCGCCAAAACTTCCCCGTGAGAAGCCAAAACTTCCTGGTGAGACGCCAAAACTTTCCGCTGAGCGGTCAATCCCGGGTCCGAATGGGGCGAGCAGGACGGCGCTCAGGCACCGGAATCCGCCAACGATCGCCTCGACTAGGTCAGTTGACGCAACAGCCCCGTGTCCACGTCGTAGATGAAGCCGGCGATCTGCACCCAGTCACCGATGAGCGGATGGGCTTTGGCCTTCACCACGTCCTCGCGGACGGCGGCCTCCTGGTCCGGGATGACCCCGATCGACATCCAGGATGCGTCCACCCCGCTCGCCTCGCTCAGCTGCCGGCGCACCCCGTGCTCGTCGTTCGAGGCCATCGCGCACCGGGTGTGCTCGACGATCATGATCCGGTTGACGTTGAGCAGGTGCACGCTGAGCACCAGGGCGACCAGCACCGCGTCGGTGACGCGCCCGCCGGGGTTGCGGAGGATCTTGGCATCCCCGGGCGATACCCCGATCATGCCGAGCGGGTCGATTCGCGAGTCCATGCAGGTCACCATGGCGACCCCGGCTTTGGCCACACCGTCGAAGCCGGTGAGCGCGAAATTGTCGGCGAATCGGTGGTTCGCTGCCAGCAGGTCGGCGAACCCTCGTACCTGGTCATCGGTCACAGCCGCACGTTATCGGAGTCCGACGGACGGGCTGGCGGCGCGGCCGGCTCGAGGGGCGCTCCGTCCGGCCAA
>CAZNCE010000042.1:0-13987 GCA_964571285.1 uncultured Nocardioidaceae bacterium
AGTGGGTACCGATCGCAGCCCGAACCCCATTCTCATTCAACCCGGGGTTGGCCTCCCATTCTCACGCCTACTCACTTCGCTCCAGTCACTCTCATTCCATCGCTCGACGGAAAAAGCCAGTAGCTATTGGGCCATGTCCACGAAGCGCGAGTAGTGGCCCTGGAAGGCGACGACCAGATTGGCGGTGGGCCCGTTGCGGTGCTTCGCCACGATCAGATCTGCCTCGCCCGGTCTCGTGGACTCCTTCTCGTACGCGTCCTCGCGGTGGATCAGCACCACCATGTCGGCGTCCTGCTCAAGTGAGTTGTGAGCCGCGATGCCGTTGACCACGAAGTTGTGGGTGCCCAGCACCGTGGCATCGAAGACCTCCTGCTCTCCGAGCGGAGTGACATCAACGACCGTGTCCCAGTGGACGTCGTTGGTTGCAATGGCTTCGAGGGCCGCGTCATCGAGGACCGAGGCGATCCTGGCCATCCGCTGCCGGCTCGGCGCATGCTTCCCCGTCGTCGAGCCGCAGGACCTCGTGCCTATCGCGGCGGCGAACGTCCGGTGGCTCATGGACTGTTCGGTGAGCACCCGGCGCACTCGATCCCACACCTCGGTCGGCACCGTATCCACGCTGGTGTTGGACACCACCGGCCGGAGCCTTCCGATGACGGCCTTCGCCGTCTCTCCCCGAGCGCCGTGGATGCCGATCTCCTGGAGGAACCGGAGTTGGTTGTCAGCGCCGTACACGTGCAGATGGAAGCAGTCCCGGTAACCCTTCTTGGGTACGCGCGTGATCCTGCTGAAGACGTTGTAGCGGAGCAGCAGCCGAGCAACGTCGTCGACGAGTCGGCGGCTCGTCGACGCGTAGTACAGCCGCGCCTGCCCCGCCTTGTCGTCCCATCGCACGCATCCGTGGGTTGCCCACAGGTGCTTGATGAACAACCCCACTTGGCGCTTGGGCAGGCCGAATACACCGGCTGGGATGAACGTGTCGCAACTGCGCAGACCGAACAGACCGAGCTCGTCCAGCCAAGCCGCGACGGGGTTTGGCTTGCCGTCGGTCAACCGACACGGCGCCGGCAGTCGCAGTGTGGTCGCCCGAGCTGCGGGGTCCTCGTCGCGTACCGCGGTGACGCCGAAGCGCCGACGAGCCGCATCGGCGACCATCGACAGGTTCGCCTCGTCGACGCTGGCATACCTGATGGGCTGGCGCCGGGCACAGGATCCGGCACCGATCAGGTGCGCGAGGAGTGCGACCTCGTCGTCGTCCCAGGGCGTGGTCTCGAGCGGTGGCGGAACGTGCCGCACGGAGCCGATTCTCGAGCCGGTCCGCAGCTCACCAAGCGGCGTCCACCCGTCGTAGGTGAGGAACGGGTGGTTGGCGGTGGCCTCGATCTCGCGGCCCGAGGCCAGCGTCAGCCGGTAGACCTCCTTGACGCCGCTGCGGAACGCGTGGGTCAGGGTGCGCGGCACGAGCTTCAGCCGGTCGTCCAACGACCACACGGGCACGTCCCGAGCACCGGTGGCGATGAGTTCGCCGAGCGTGACCTCCGCGTTGGTATCGGCGCGCATCAGCCGGGTCCCCGCGGTCAGGCAGCCCGACTCGCGTAGGTCGCTGAGCATCGGGCGCTTGTCGGTGCGCTGCTCGGCGCCGCGGTTGAGCTGGGAGACCGCGATCACCGGGACCTCGAGTTCCTTGGCCAGCAGCTTGAGCTGCCGGGAGAACTCCGAGACCTCCAGCTGCCGGCTCTCCACCTTCTTGCCGCTCTGCATCAGCTGCAGGTAGTCGACCACGATCAGCCGCAGGTCGTTGCGCTGCTTGAGCCGCCTCGCCTTGGCCCGGATCTCCATCATCGTCATGTTCGGCGAGTCGTCGATGAACAGCGGCGCACTGCTCACCTCGCCCATCTTGCGAGCGAGCTTGGACCAGTCGTCCTCGCTCATGTGGCCGTTGCGCATGTGGTTGAGCGGAATGCGCGCCTCGGCGGACAGCAGCCGCATGGTGATCTCGGTGCGGCTCATCTCCAGCGAGAAGATCACGCTGGCCATCTCGTGCTTGATCGATGCCGCCCGGGCGATGTCGAGGCTCAGCGTCGACTTGCCCATCGCCGGCCTGGCAGCCAATATCACCATCTGGCCCGGGTGCAGGCCGTTGGTGAGCTCGTCGAGATCGGCGAAGCCCGTGGGCACGCCGACCAGCGAGCCGTCGCGATTGCCGATCGCCTCGATCTCGTCGAGCGTGACCTCCATGACCTCCGACAGCGGCAGGTAGTCCTCGCTGGTCCGCTTGTCGGTGACGCCGTAGATCTCCGCCTGGGCGCGGTCGACGACGTCGTCGACGACGCCCTCGCCGGCGTAGCCCAGCTGCGCGATCCGGGTGCCGGCGTCCACCAGCCGCCGCAGGATCGCCTTCTCGCGGACGATCTCGGCGTAGTAGCCGGCGTTCGCGGCGATCGGCACGCCCGCGACCAGCGTGTGCAGGTACGGCGCGCCGCCGACCCGCCCGAGCTCACCCTGGCGCTGCAACTCCGCGGACACCGTGATCGCGTCGGCCGGCTCCCCGCGGCCGTACAGGTCGATGACCGCGTCGTAGATCGTCTCGTGGGCGGGCCGGTAGAAGTCGCTGCCGCGGATCAGCTCCACCACGTCGGCGATCGCGTCCTTGGACAGCAGCATCGCACCGAGGACGCTCTGCTCGGCGGTGTTGTCCGCGGGTGGGGTGCGGTCGATCTGCGACGGGTAGTCGTCCGGTTCGGGAGAGCCAGGGAACTCCGCGACACTCACCCGAACAACTCCTCTCCCCGCAGCCACCCGGCCACCACGATCGAACTGATGTTCGCACCCTAGGACATCGCGCCGACAGTCGAGGTGGTCCGCCTGCCGGGCCCTCGAGCGCCGGAGTCGGTCGCAATCGTGGGCACAGTACGCGCTTCCGCGCCCTCGACGACAGCCCGCTATCCACAGGCCCTGGGGACGACGTGTGGAAAACGCCGAACAGCGATGTGCACAGGCTTGGGATAGTGCTGTGGATGAACGCCGCTCGATCGCAGCAAAACCCGCTTTGACCTGCGGAAATGCGATCCACGACTGTGGACCGGAGAAAAGATTCGGGTTGAACCGGAGGTGACGAACAGGTGGCCGGCACGGTGGACCAGGGGGTTGACACCCTGGGTAACTATCCCCCTAAATCGGACGGGCTCACCCCGGCTCTGGACGCGTCCCCGACCCCGCACCTGACCTGCACAGACGCCCGGCGACCCGGTTGAGACGAGTCCTCGACGTACACAGTTGATCACAACATGTAATCGGATGCGTGAGGTGGCAAGATGCGCGTCGTGCACAACCTCGGCAACCCGGCCGCGCCGGCGATCCGGTCCTCGTCCGCTCCCCGGTCCGGCACCGGCCCGCCCCGGTCCACGACATCCCGGGTGCTGTCGGTCGGCCGCGACGACGCGCACCGGTTCAGCAAGCCGCCGCAGCCGCAGATCGAGTTGGTCGCTGGCCTCGGGGTGGCCGGCGACGCACACGCGGGCGCGACCGTGCAGCACCGGTCCCGAGTGCGCCGCGACCCCACCCAGCCCAACCTGCGCCAGGTGCACCTGCTGCACGCCGAGCTGTTCGCCGAGCTCGCCGGGCAGGGCTTCGACGTGGTGGCCGGCGACCTCGGTGAGAACATCACCACGTCGGACCTGGACCTGCTGGGCCTGCCCACCGGCACCCGTCTCCGGCTCGGCGCCGATGCGCTGATCGAGATCACCGGACTGCGCAACCCCTGCTACCAAATCGACGACTTCGGGGACGGGCTGCTCAAGGCGGTGCTGAGCCGCGCCCCGGACGGCACCGTGGTCCGCAAGGCGGGCGTGATGGCCGTGGTGCTGGTCGGCGGCACCGTGCGCCCCGGCGATGCCATCACGGTCGACCTGCCCGCGATGCCCCACCGGCCCCTGCAGCCGGTCTGAGCCGTCCGGACACCGCGTCGATGCCCAGGACCCTGCTGCGCCCGGTCGATCGCGAGATCTGGCGGCTCGCCATCCCCGCGTTCGCCGCCCTGGTCGCCGAGCCGATCTACCTGATGGCGGACTCGGCGATCGTCGGCCACCTCGGCACCCCGCAGCTCGCCGGGCTCGGCATCGCGGGCACCGTGCTCACCACGCTGCTCGGGCTGTTCATCTTCCTCGCCTACGGCACCACGTCCGCGGTCGCGCGCCAACTCGGCGCGGGCGACCTGCGTGCGGCCCTCGCACAGGGCATCGACGGCATCTGGCTGGCGCTCGGGCTCGGCGCCGTGACGCTGGTGGCCGGGGTGGCCGGCGCCCCCTGGCTGATCGGCTTCTTCGGGCCCAGCCCCGAGGTCGCCGGCTACGCCGAGACCTACCTGCGGATCTCCGCGTTCGGCCTGCCTGGCATGTTCGCGGTTTTTGCCGCCACCGGCGTGCTGCGCGGCCTGCAGGACACCAAGACGCCGCTCTACGTCGCGGTCACCGCCAACCTCGCCAACGTGGTGCTCAACGTGACGTTCGTGTACGGCCTGGGGCTCGGCATCGGCGGGGCGGCGCTCGGCACCGCGGTCGCCCAGACCGCGGGGGCGGTGTGGCTGTGCTCGGTCGTCGTCCGCGGCGCCCGCAGCCACGGCGCCCCGCTGCGGCCGGACCTGCCGGGGATCCGCGCGGCGGGCCGCACCGGGGTGCCGCTGATCGTACGTACCCTCACACTGCGGATCGCGCTGGTCACGATGACCTACGTCGCGACCGCGCAGGGGGACGTCGCGATCGCGGCGCACCAGATCGCGTTCACGCTTTGGACGTTCCTGATGTTCGCCCTGGACGCGCTGGCGATCGCCGCGCAGGCGATGACCGGGAAGTTCCTCGGCGCGTCCGACGCCGCGGGCGCCCGGGCAGTGACCCGCCGACTACTCGGCTGGGGGCTGGGTGCCGGCGTCTTCGCCGGCCTCGTCCTGCTGGCCGCCAGCCCGGTGATCGGCGCGCTGTTCACCGGCGACCAGGCGGTGCAGCACCTGCTCACGGTGGTGCTGGTCGTCAGCGCCATCCAGCAGCCCGTCGCCGGCATCGTGTTCGTGCTCGACGGTGTGCTGATCGGCGCCGGCGACAACGCGTACCTTGCCTGGGCCGGCGTGTTCACGCTGGTCTGCTTCCTGCCGCTGGCCGGCTGGGTGTACGCCGCCTCGGCCGGGCTGGTCGCGCTGTGGTGGGCCTACAACGGCTTCATGGTGGCCCGTCTGGTCACGCTGGTGTGGCGGGAACGCTCCGACCGCTGGCTGGTGGTGGGCGGCGCCCGCTGAGCGCGCGGACGGTCAGCTCGGCGCGTGCTCCGGCTCGATGTCGGCCAGCCCGATCACGTCGCGCTCCTCGGCGAAGTGGCAGGCCGACGGGTGCCGCGACCCCTCCAACTCGCGCGGCGGCCGGGTCAGCGTGCCCGGGTCCTCCTCCCATTGCTCCCGGATCGTGAGCAGCGGCTCCTTCTCCGCACACACGTCCTGCGCCTTCCAGCAGCGGGTACGGAACCGGCAGCCGGACGGCGGGTTCGCCGGGCTGGGCACGTCGCCCTCGAGGACGATCTGCTCGCCACTGTCGCGCTTGGTCGGGTCCGGCACCGGCACCGCCGACAGCAGCGCCTGCGTGTACGGGTGGGTCGGGTGCTCGTAGATGGCGTTCTCATCGCCGATCTCCACCATCTTGCCGAGGTACATCACCCCGACCCGATCGGAGATATGCCGGACCACGGACAGGTCGTGCGCGATGAAGATGTAGGACAGGTTGAACTCGCGCTGGAGCTGCTCGAACAGGTTGACCACCTGTGCCTGCACCGACACGTCCAGCGCCGACACCGGCTCGTCACAGACGATGATCTCGGGCTTCAGGGCCAGCGCCCGGGCGATGCCGATCCGCTGCCGCTGCCCGCCGGAGAACTGGTGCGGATACCGGTTGATGTGGTCGGGGTTCAGTCCCACCACGTGGAGCAGATCCTTCACCGCCTGCCGGCGGCCCTTCTTGGGCACCACGTCGGAGTGCACCTCGAACGGCTCGCCGACGATGTCCCCGACCGGCATCCGCGGATCCAGCGACGAGTACGGGTCCTGCAGCACCACCTGGATGTTGCGGCGCATCCGCCGCAGCCCCGCCTGGTTCAGCGTGGTGCTCTCCTCGCCGAGCACCTTGATCGAGCCGGAGGTGGCCGTCTCCAGGCCCATCAGCAGCCGGCCGAGGGTCGACTTGCCGCAACCGGACTCGCCCACGATGCCCAGCGTCTCGCCGCGGCGCAGGTCGAAGCTGACCCCGTCGACGGCCTTGACGTGCCCGATCGTCTTCTTGAACAGGATCCCCTGCTGCAGCGGGAAGTGCTTGGCGACGTCACGCACCTCGAGGACGTTCTCGGTCTCCGCGGGTGCCGGTGGGGTCATCTGGTCGGTGTCCGTGGCGCTCATGAGTTGAGCACCTCCTCCCAGTAGTGGCAGGCACTCTGCCGGTTGCCGGGAACCTCGTACAGCGGCGGGTCGTCGACAAAGCACCGCTCCCGGGCGAATCTGCACCGCGGTGCGAACGAGCATCCGTCGGGCAGGTTCGTCAGCGGCGGCGGAAGCCCCTTGATGGCCGCCAGCTCCTGGCCCTTCTTGTCCACCCGCGGGATCGACTCCAGCAACCCCTTGGTGTACGGATGGGCGGGCCGCTCGTAGATCTGGTAGACGTCCGCCCGCTCGACGGCGTCACCGGCGTACATCACGGTGATCTTGTCCACGACGTCGGCGACCACGCCCATGTCGTGGGTGATCAGGATCAGGCCCATGTCGCGCTCGGCCTGCAGGTCGGCGAGCAGCTGCATGACCTGCGCCTGCACGGTCACGTCGAGCGCGGTGGTCGGCTCGTCGGCGATGATGATGTCCGGCTCCAGCGCCAGCGCCATCGCGATCATCACCCGCTGGCGCATGCCGCCCGAGAACTGATGCGGGTAGGCGTTCACCCGGTCGGCGGCAGCCGGGATCCGGACTCGCTCCAACAACTCCACGGCCTTGGCCTTGGCCTGCGCCCGAGAGGCCCCGGAGTGCTTGCGGTAGAGCTCACCGAGCTGCCAGCCGACCGTGAACACCGGGTTCAGCGCGGACAGCGCGTCCTGGAAGATGATCGCGATCTTGTTCGCCCGGACCCGCCGACGCACCTTCTCGTCCAGCTTCAGCAGGTCGACCCCGCGCAGCTTGATCTCGCCGCCGGCGATCTTGGCCGGGGGAATGTCGAGGATGCCCATGATCGCCTGGGCGGTCACCGACTTCCCGCAGCCCGACTCGCCGAGGATGCCCAGGGTCTCGCCGGCCTTCAGGTCGAAGCTGACGCCGTTGACGGCCTTGGCGACCCCGTCCCGGGTGTGGAACTCGACCTTCAGGTCCTTGACCTCGAGCAGCGGCGCGTTCGGATCCCAGGGCAGGTTGGCCAGGACCTCGTCGTCGGTGCCCTTCTTGGACTCGATCGCCGTATCGCTCACGAGTTCGCTCTTCGGGTCGGTCAATGCGTCGGTCATGAGAACCCCACCTCACCGGATCCGCGGGTCGAGAGCGTCGCGCAGCGCGTCGCCGAGCAGGATGAACGCCAGCACGGTGGCGACGATGAACGCACACGGGATCAGCAGCAGGTGCGGTGCGCTGCCGTACCAGGGCGCGCCCTCCTGCACCAGCAGGCCCCACGTGGTGTTGGGCTGCTGGAAGCCGACCCCGAGGAAGGTCAGCGTCGCCTCGGCGCTGATGTAGCCGCCCAGCGCGATGGTCGACAGCACGATCACCGGCGAGATCGCGTTCGGCAGGATGTGCTTGAAGATGATGTGCCGGTTCTTGGCCCCGAGGGCCCGCGAGGCGTCCACGTAGTCCTTGTTCTTGGTGGACAGCACACTGCCGCGCATGATGCGGGTCAGCGAGGTCCAGCCAAGCACGGTCAGCACCGCGGTGATCGTGACCACGTTGCGCTCGTTGAACAAGGACAGGAACACGATCGCGCCGAGCAGGAACGGCAGCCCGAAGAACACGTCGGTGATCCGGCTGATGATGGTGTCGGTGAGCCCGGGGTAGAAGCCGGCCATGGTGCCCATGGCCGTGCCGATCAGCGTGGTGAAGATCGTCGCCAGCACGGCAACGGCCAGCGACTCACGCGTGCCGTAGACCACCTTGGCCCACATGTCGCAGCCCTGGTAGGAGAAGCCGAGCCAGTGCCCGTTGCCGGGTGGCTGCTTGCTGTCCTGGATCAGACAGTGTGCGGGGTCACGGTTGGTCCACAGGCTCGGGAACAACGCCATGGAGACGACCAGCACAACGAGCACGACCGCGAACCAGAAGATCGGGTTGCGCCTCAGCTCGTACCAGGCGTCCCCCCACAGACTGCGGTTGGCCTGTTTGGCGGGCAGCCCGGCATCCGGCTCCTCGCCGCCGGACGCCGGGTCCTCTTGCAGGGCCAGCGACGGGTCACTCATAGCGAATCCTGGGGTCGAGTACGGCGTACAGGACGTCCACGATCAAGTTGGACAGCAGGAACACCATGGTCAGCAACGTCACCACGCCAACCACGATGGTGCTGTCGTGGGCTGTGATGCCTTGGTAGACGAGGCCGCCCAGACCGGGGATGTTGAAGATGCGTTCGGTGATCAGCGCGCCTCCCATCAACGCACCGATGTCGATGCCGATGAAGGTCACCACGGGGATCAACGAGTTTCGCAGGGTGTGCACGCCGATCACCCGAGACGGTGCCAGACCCTTGGCGCGGGCCGTCCGCACGTAGTCCGAGCGCAGGTTCTCGATCAGGCTGGTCCTGGTCAGCCGCGCGATCGAGGCCAACGAGAACGAGCCCAGCACAAGTCCCGGCAACACCAGGCTTGACCACGGATACTCGTGCAGGTAGATCGGCGTGAAGATGGCCTGGATCCAACCGGGTACCCAGTCCTGCCCCTTGATCCAGTCGCCGACCGCCAGCGCCACCAGCACCTGGGTGAGCACGCCGACCACGAAGATCGGGAACGAGATGACGAAGGTGGTCGCGATCCGGACGGCGTTGTCGGCGAACTTGTCGCGCCGCAGCCCGGCCAGTACGCCGAGGAGCACGCCGACGATCGACTCGAACAAGATCGCGATCACGGTGAGCCGCAGTGTGATCGGCCAGCGCTCGGCGATCATCTCGGTGATCGCACGGCCGCGGAAGTTCACGCCGAAGTCACCCTGGGCGTACTGCCCGATCCGGTCGAAGAAGATGCCGAAGCACGGTGAGCCCTTGGTCTGCAGGCACGGGTCGTCCAGGCCGTAGCGGGCGCGCATCGCGTCCAGTACTTCCGGGGGCGGCGCATGCTCGCCGAACAGGGCCCGGATGGGGTCCCCGGTGAACTGGATGCTCAGCATGGACAGGTAGTGCAGGAGGAACAGGGTGCCGATGACTACCGGGATGAACTGCAGCAGTCGCCTGGCCAAGTAGCGGCCCATGGATGACTCCTCGTCATGGCATCGCCGTGGGGGCTGGGACGAACGATAACCCAGCCCCCACGGCGTCGATCAGGAAACGATGATCAGCCTCTCGGCCCGATCACTTGACGACGATGTCACGCAGCACCTGCTCGTCCAGGATGTTGTACGTGACGTTGTCGATGTTCTCGCTCCAGACGGTGGAGTTGACACCGCTCCACAGCGGCAGGATCGGCATGTCGCTAAGCGCGATGTCGCCAGCCTGCTGGTAGAACTCGATGGCCTCCTCGGTGGTGGCCGCCTGGTCACCCTTGACCAGCAGCTCGTCCAGCTCCTTGTTGGAGTACTGGGTGTAGTTGGAGTCACCGCCGGTGCCCACGATCGGCCGCAGGTAGTTCTCCGGCGACGGGTAGTCGGCGATCCAGCCCAGACGGAACGGGCCGGTGAACTCGTTGGCGCCGAGCAGGTTCAGGTACTGCGCCCACTCCGTGCCCTTCATCTTGAAGTTGATCCCGAGGCTGTTCTTCATCGAGTTGCCGATGGCCTCGACCCAACCCTCGTGGCCGGAACCGGAGTTGAACCACAGCTCCACGGTGTCGTTGGTGCTGCCGCTGGTCTTCGCGAAGACCTCCTTGGCCTGGTCCGGGTCGTACACGCAGTACTCGCAGGCGTCGTCGCGCGAGCCCGGGATCACCGGGACCACGATGTCCGTGGACGGCTTGGCCTGGCCGTTCAGCACCGCGTCGATGATCGCCTGACGGTCGATCGACAGCGACACCGCACGCCGGTAGTTGGCGTCGTCGAACGGCGCGGTCTTCACCGGGAAGCCCATGTAGGTCAGCGTGGAGGTCTCGCTCTGCAGCAGGCGGTCACCGGCCTGGTTCACGCCCTCCTGGTAGATGGTCGGCTCGAGGCTGGTCAGCAGGTCGAGCTGGCCGCCCTGGTAGGCGCGGAACGCGGCGACCAGGTCGCTGAACATCCTGAACTCGATGGTGTCGGCCTGACCGACACGCTCACCGTTGTAGTCGTCCCACTTGGTGACCGTGATGCCCTCGTCGTGCTTCCACGGGCCGTCCATCTGGTAGAAGCCGGTGCCGATCGGCTGCTCGTTGCAGGCCTTCACGTCGGCCAGGCACTCGTCGGCGATCGGCGCCCACGCCGGGGCGTAGGTGAGCACGGTGCCGAACTGCGAGAACGGACCGGTCAGCGTGACCTCGAAGGTCAGGTCGTCGACCTTCTTCAGGCCGGACATCGTCTCGCCCTTGCCGGCGCCCTGGATGTGGGACATGAAGCCGGCGGTCTGCTGCTCGTTCTTCGGGTTGGACGAGTAGTTCCACGCCTGGATGAACTTGTCGGCGTTCACCGGCTCGCCGTTGTGGAACGTGCGACCGTCCTTGAGCTTGATGGTCCAGACCGACTGGTCATCGTTGCTCTCGATCGACTCGGCCAGGCCGTCATAGACCAGTTCGCCGGTGTCGAGGTCCAGGCTGACCAGCGGGTCGTTGATCAGGTTGAGCACGCTGTGGCACTCGGACTCATAGCAGTTCGACGACGGCGCCAAGAACTGCGGCTCGGTCAGGTTGACGCTGAACGTGCCGCCGGAGCGCTCGGTGCTGCCGTCGGTCGGGCTGCTGGTGCCCTCTGTTCCGGGCTCGTCGTCACCGCCACCGCCGCCACAGGCGGTAATCAGCAACGCGAACGTCGCCGCGATTGCGGCACACCGCAAGGGTGTCTTCATCCGCATGGAAGGGTCCTCCTCAAGAAAGATGCCGGGGTAGGCATGGCGATCCTCGCGCCATGATGATGGCTGTCCGCGCGGCACTCCGACAGTGGTATGACACCTTCCGGGCGTAATTGTTATCCATTCGTGGCCCGGGGAATTCTTTCGTCGCGGTTCGTCATCGCGACGATAGGTTCGTCGCGGTGCGTCAGCGCGACGAGACCATTTCCGGCCGGCCGGGCCGGGCGGCACTTGATCCTTCGGGCCGGCAGAACGACGAAGGGACCGCTCGATTCGAGCGGTCCCTTCGGACTCGAATTGGGGTAGCCGATTCGGTGGGGGCCGGGGGTGGCCCTAGCGGCACCACCGCACCAACTGTCCGAACACCGGCAACCGTGATGCGGCCTCCGCAACGAGTCGCACCGCGGGCGACCGTCAGGCCGCGACAACCTCCAAGGCCACCGTCGCGCTGACCTCGGGGTGCAGCCGGATCGCGACCTCGTGCCGGCCGACGGTCTTGATCGGGTTGCCGATCTCGATCCGCCGCTTGTCGACCTGCGGGCCACCGGCCTCGCGCACCGCACCGGCCACGTCGGCGACGGTCACGGCGCCGAACAGCCGGCCACCGTCTCCGGCGCGCGCCGACAGCCGCACGGTGAGCGCCTCGAGCTGTTGCCTGACCTGCTCGGCGGTGTCATGGTCGCGGATCTCCCGGACCTCACGAGCCTTGCGGATCGACTGGATCTGCTTCTCCGCGCCACGGGTCCAGCGCATCGCGAGCCCGCGGGGCACGAGGTAGTTGCGGCCGTAGCCGTCCTTGACCTCCACGATGTCGCCGGGCGCACCGAGGCCGGTCACTTCCTGGGTGAGGATGAGCTTCACGGTCAGCTCCCTTCTCAGCGCGCCGTCGAGGTGTACGGCAGCAGCGCGACCTCGCGGGCGTTCTTCACCGCGATCGCGACGTCCCGCTGGTGCTGGACGCAGTTGCCGGTGACCCGGCGGGCCCGGATCTTGCCCCGGTCGGAGATGAACTTCCGCAGGACTGCGGTGTCCTTGTAGTCGATGTAGGTGACGCCTTCCTTGCAGAACACGCAAACCTTCTTCTTCGGCTTGCGGATCACTGCCTTGGCCATTGTGGTGCTCCCTTCAGAGCCCGGGTCGCGCCCGGAATGGTCCCGCGGGCCGGTTCAGTGGCCCGCCTGATTTCGGTTGGGTTGACAGTTGCGGGTGGGGTACGGCGTACGGGTCAGAACGGCGGGTCCTCGAACGAGCCCCCCTGCTGGCCACCCTGCTGGCCACCCTGCGCCCACGGGTCGGCCTGCGCCTGGCCCGACGACTGGCCGCCACCCTGGCCGCCCTGGCCCCCGCCGGGACCGCCCTGGCCGGCCGGCTGGGACCACGGGTCGCTGCCGCCGCCGAAGCCGCCACCGCCGCCGCCCTGCCGGGTGGTCTTGGTGACCTTGGCGGTGGCGTAGCGCAGGCTCGGGCCGATCTCGTCCGCCTCCAGCTCGACGACCGTGCGCCGCTCGCCCTCACGGGTCTCGAACGAGCGCTGCTTCAGCCGGCCGGAGACGATCACCCGGGAACCGCGGTGCAGGGACTCGGCGACGTTCTCGGCCGCCTGCCGCCAGATCGAGCACCGCAGGAACAGCGCGTCGCCGTCCCGCCACTCGTTGGTCTGCTTGTCGAAGAACCGCGGCGTCGATGCCACGGTGAAGTTGGCCACCGCGGCTCCGTTGGGGGTGAAGCGCAGCTCGGGGTCATCGGTCAAGTTGCCGATGACGGTGATGATCGTTTCGCCTGCCATCTGTCGTCTCCAGCTGTGTCTTCGAAAGAGGTCGTCGTCCGTGGGCGGTCGGTCTCGGCCGGCCGAGCGGGCGGCGATGGGTCAGTGCACGTCCGGACGGATGACCTTGGTGCGCAGGATGGACTCGTTGAGGCCGAACTGGCGGTCCAGCTCCTTGACCGTGTCCGGCTTGGCGGACAGCTCGATCACGGCGTAGATCCCCTCGGACCGCTTGTCGATCTCGTAGGCCAGGCGACGCCGGCCCCACACGTCGAGCTTCTCCACCGAGCCGCCGTCGTCGCGGACCAGCTTCAGGTACTGCTCGAGCGCCGGCCCGACGGCGCGCTCCTCGAGGTCCGGCTCCAAGATGACCATGACTTCGTAATTCCGCATGAGCGTGTCTCCACCTCCTGTGGACTCAGCGGCCACGGTCTCTCCGTGGCAGGAGGGCTGATGCGTGGGAAAGCCCGGCGTCCGCGCCGGGCTGACCGCGACCACACTACCAGCGGCGTCGGGGCCGCGAGAAATTCATCCACCGGCGTCCGACGGCTCGCGGTCCTATCATCGAAAACAGCCCGGCTCCCTCCGGCGCCGCGGCGAGGAGGTGCGAAGGATGTCCCGTACTCAGGTTCATCACACCAACGAGCGGTTCCATCTTCCCGAGCCACTCGACCATCTGATCAACACCGACGGCGAGTCCCACCCACTGCTGAACACGATGATGCTGGCCACCGTGGTGCTGGCCGTGGTGTCCCTCGTCTGCCTGGCCGACACCGGCTGGTATGTCGTGGGCATGTGGGCGGGGCTGGTCGGCATCCCGGTTGGACTGGTCGCCCAGTTCTTCTCCGCCACGCGCGGTGAGCGGTGGGTGATCATCCCGGCCACGATCGCGTGCGCGTTCGCGTTCCTGATGAACGTGAACAACGGCGGCCTGCTCTGATCCGACCGTCGGCTGCAACCCCAGGATCCGACGGTGCGATCCGGCCTCCGCATCACGATCCGACGGTGCGATCCGGCCTCCGCATCACGATCCGACGCTGAGATCCGGCGT
>CAZNCE010000042.1:14087-22603 GCA_964571285.1 uncultured Nocardioidaceae bacterium
CATTGCCGTCGGATCTTGAGGCCGACCGCGGAACGTACCGTCGGATCTTGAGGCCGACCGCGGAACGTACCGTCGGATCTTGAGGCACGCCCGGCCGACCGTCGGCTCAGAGCCGGTCGCGGAGCCAGTCCAGGTCGGCGGCCTGACCCTCCACGCCACCCGGGGTCTCCACCACCACCGGGGCGGCGGCGGCGCGGACGACACCGGCCAGCAACTCGGGGTCGATCGAGCCGGCCCCGAGGTTGGTGTGCCGGTCCGCCCCCGAGCCGGCCTCGTCCCGGCTGTCGTTGGCGTGCACCAGGTCGATCCGGCCGGTGATGGCGCGAGCCCGGTCCACCACGTCGGCCAGGTCCTCGCCCGCCGCGTGCGCGTGGCAGGTGTCCAGGCAGAACCCCACGTCCGCCCCGTGCTCGGTGGTGCCGATCGCGTCCCACACCCGGGCCAGCCGGTCGAACCGCCGGGCCATCGCGTGGTCGCCGCCAGCGGTGTTCTCGATCAGCAGCGGCACCTTCATGTCCACCCGCTCGATGCACTTGCGCCAGTTGTCGAAGCCCACCTCGGGGTCGTCCTTGGCCAACACGTGCCCGCCGTGCACGATCAGCCCGCGCGCACCGACCTCGGCGGCCACGTCCAGGTGCTGCTGCAGCAGTTTGCGGCTCGGGATCCGGATCCGGTTGTTGGTCGTCGCCACGTTCAGCACGTACGGCGCGTGCACGTACAGCGCGATCCCGGCCTGCTCGGCGGCCGACCGCAGCGCCTGCGCGCCACCCGCGTAGGCCACCTTCGGGCCCTTCCAACCCTGCGGGTCCCCAAGGAAGAACTGCGCCAGGTTCGCCTTCCGCGCCTGTGCCTCGGCGACCGGGTCCTCCTGGTCGACGTGGGCACCGAGCAGCGTCGTGGGAGTGGGTGCAGCCATATGGCAACCCTATGTGGGTAACCTCGCGCCCGTGACCACGACCGTCGAGTGCCGGCCGATCAGCCCCGAGCAGCACCTGGGCTTCATTCGCGAGCGTGGTCAGGCCAGCTTCTTGCAGACCCCGGCGTGGGGTGCGGTGAAGTCGGATTGGCGCTCGGAGTCGGTGGGCTGGTTCGCGGATGAGCAGCTGGTCGGCGTGGCGCTGGTCCTCTACCGCAGCCTGCCCCGGCTGCGCCGCTACCTCGCCTACCTGCCCGAGGGGCCGGTGCTGGACTGGACCCGCAGCGACCTCCCGGACCTGCTCGCGGCGCTGGTCCGGCACGCCAAGCGGCGGCGGGCGTTCGCGGTCCGGATCGGCCCGCCGGTCGTGCACCGCCGCTGGGACGCCGGCACGGTCAAGGCCGCGATGGCCGACCCCGAGCAGCGGCGGCTCACCGAGGTCCGCCCCGACGACGCCAACGCGCTCGGCGCCCGGGTGCTGGACGAGCTCCGCGACTCCGGCTGGCGCCAGCTGGTCAGCGAGGGCGGGTTCGCCGCCGGTCAGCCGCAGTACGTGTTCTGGGTGCCGCTGACCGGCCGCAGCGAGGACGACCTGCTCAAGGGCATGAACCAGCAGTGGCGCCGCAACATCAAGAAGGCGGCCAAGGCCGGTGTGGAGGTGAGCCGGGGCGCTGGCGCCGACCTCCCCGAGTTCCACCGCATCTACGCCGAGACCGCGGAGCGCGACGGGTTCACGCCGCGGCCGCTCTCGTACTTCCAGACCATGTTCTCTGCGCTGTCGGCCGAGGATCCCGACCGCATCCGGCTCTACCTGGCCCGGCACGAGGGCGAGCTGGTCGCCGCCACCATCTGGATCCGCGTCGGCACCCACTGCTGGTACTCCTACGGCGCCTCCACCAGCGCGAAGCGCGATGTGCGCGGCTCCAACGCGGTCCAGTGGCAGATGCTGGTGGACGCGCTGGAGTCCGGCGCCGAGGTGTACGACCTGCGCGGAATCACTGACACCCTGGACGCCGACGACCCGCACGTCGGGCTGATCCGGTTCAAGGTGGGCACCGGCGGCCAAGCGGTGGAGTACGTCGGGGAGTGGGACAAGCCGGTGAACCGGTTGCTCTACAAGGCGTTCGACCTCTACATGCGCCGGCGTTGAGGGGACTGCGATGTCGCTGACGCTGACCGTCGACGGGCCGCGCTGGCGCGAGCACCTGCGGACGTACGCGGACGCGCACCCCGGCCTGGTCCCGGTGGCCAAGGGGAACGGGTACGGCTTCGGACTTGGCCGGCTGGCGCGTCGTGCGGACTGGCTGGGCAGCGACCTGCTGGCGGTCGGCACCTACGACGAGCTCCCGGCCGTGCTCAATAGATTCGCCGGCGACGTGCTGGTGCTGTCGCCGTTTCGTCCCGGGCTGCCCGGCGCGGACCTCGACGCGGACCAGGCCCGGAGGGTGATCCACACGGTCGGGCGGCCCGAGGACGTGCGCGAACTCGCCGACCGCGGCGCCGCGGCTGGTCACCGACCCCGGGTGATGGTCGAGGGGTTGACCTCGATGCGGCGGCACGGGCTGACCATGGACAAGGCGGACGCCCTGGACCGCAGCGGTGTGCGGGTGGAGGGGCTGGCATTGCACCTGCCGATGCCCGGCCGGGCGCAAGAGGTCCGCGACTGGCTGGCGCTGGGCGTGGCGGACCGCGTGTTCGTCTCGCACCTGCCGGACCAGGACCTGGCCGTCCTCGCCCGCGAGCACCCGGACGTGGCGCTGCGGCCGCGGGTCGGCACCGCGCTGTGGCTGGGCGACCGCGGCGCGTTGACCGCGACGGCGACCGTGCTCGACGTGCACGCGGTCATCCGCGGCCAGCGGGTCGGCTACCGGCAGCGGCGGGTGCCCCGCGACGGCCGGATGATCGTGGTCTCCGGCGGCACCGCGCACGGGATCGGCCTGGAGGCGCCGACGCCGGCGGTCTCGACCCGGCAGCGGGCGGTCGCGCTGGCCAAGGGCGGGCTGGACGCGGCCGGCCTGGCCCTGTCGCCGTTCCACATCGGCGGTCGGCAGCGGTGGTTCCTGGAGCCGCCGCACATGCAGGCCTCGATGCTGTTCCTGCCCGCGTCGGTGTCACCGCCGGCCATCGGCGACGAGATCCCCGTCGACGTGCGGTTCACCACCACCCTGTTCGACCGGGTCCGGATCAGCTGAGAACTGCCCGGCGCGCACCGGATCGTGCTCGGGCCACAAGATGTCGCGCACCACCAGGCCGGCGAGCCACAGCTGTCCGGCCACCCGGACCAGGATCGCCACGATGTACGCGGTCGGCGGGGCGCCGCTCGCGGACGAGGCCAGGTCGCCCTGCAGGAACACCCAGATCGCGACGAAGTAGACCGCCTCGCAGCCCTGCCAGATCAAGATGTCGCGCCAGCGGGGCCGGGCCAGCGCGGCGAGCGGCAGCAGCCACAGCACGTACTGCGGCGAGTAGACCTTGTTGACGATCAGGAACGCGACCACGACGAGGAACGCCAGCTGCACCATCCGCGGCCGGTGCTCGCTGAACAGCCCGAGCACCGCGACCGCGACGCATGCAGAGCCGAACACGATCCAAGACACCACGTTGATGGTGTGCGCGTCCGCCGGCGGCTGCCCGGCGAGCTGCCACGCGTACCACAGCGACCCGAGATCGGGGCCGCGCGCGGAATTGAACGACCAGAAGGCGAGCCAGCCGGGCGGGTTGGCGACCAGCACCGGCAGGTTGACGGCGAGCCACGACGCCGCGGTCCCGAGCACCGCCCAGCCGAGGTCGCGCCATCGCCGGTCGCGCACGCACAGCACCATGACCGGGCCGAGCAGGAACAGCGGGTAGAGCTTGGCGGCCATCCCCAGGCCGAGCGCGACACCGGTCAGCAGCGGCCGGTCCCGGCTCCAGGCCAGCAGGGCCAGCGCGACCAGCGCGACGGCCAGCAGGTCCCAGTTGATCAGCCCGGCGAACAGCAGCATCGGCGCGGCGGCCACCAGGGCCGCGTCCCAGGGTCGTCGCCGGTGCACCTTCGCCAGCGCCCACACCGCGACCAGCGCGCAGCAGAACAGCAGCACCGCGTTGACCGTGGTGAACGGCAACACCTGCTCGCGTACCTGGGGATTCGCGCCGACCTGGTCCGCCGGCAGGTCGGCCACGTCCGGGGTGCCCCACACCGCGTGCGTGATCTCCGCGGCCAGGAAGACCAGACCGCCGGTGAGGACGGGGTACTCGAAGTAGGGGTAGCGGCCGCTGTCGTCGACGAACGGAGGCAGCCCCTCGGCGAAGCCGCGGCTGGCATAGAGCTTGTCGATGTCGGAGTAGCACAGCTTGTCGTAGCTGGCGCCGTCCGCGTCCAGGCACGGGGACTTCTGCACCATGCCGAGCGCGAACGTGATCGTCACCAGCGCCAGCAGCACGCGCATCGGGGTCCACCACGACGCCGGGCCGGCGTGCCGGCCGAGCGGCCCGCCGATCAGGTCGGTAGAGGCGGCCAGCAGCGGGTCGGTCGACCGGGTCGGCTCAGCCACCGCCGTCCGCCGGCTGGGTGCCCTCGGCGGTCGAGTCGCCGCCCGGTTTGCCGGTCGGGCGTTTGCCGCCCGGCGGCTCGGAGGACTTGGTCGGCCGCGGCCCGCCCGTGTTCGTGGGGGACTCCGGGGGCGGCTCGATCGTGGTCGGCGGGCCGCTGGTGGTCGGCGGGCCGCTGGTGCTGGGCGGCGCGGTGGTCGTGGGTGGCTGGCTGGTGGTGGACGGGGGCGCGCTGGTCGTGGTCGGCGGCGCGGTCGTCGTCGGCTCGGACGTGGTGGGCGGCGGCTGGTAGGTGGGGCTGGGCTGCGTGGGCTGGTTGGTCGCCGCGAGCTCGCCGGGCTCCGGGAAGTCGACCACCTTCTTGCCCTGCAGCGCGCCGTCCATCATCGACGTCCAGGTGCGCGCGGGATACTCGCCGCCGAAGAACGTGGACAGCCCGCCCACGCCGTCGAGGTCCTCGGTGCCGTTCTTGCCCTTGACGTACATCACCGCTGTGGACAACTGGGGGGTGTAGCCGACGAACCAGGCCGAGGTCACGGTGTCCGGCCGCAGCGCGGCGGTGCCGGTCTTGGCCGCGGCGGGTCGGTTGAGCGCCAGCGCGGCGGTGCCGGTGCCGGACTGGACGACCTGCTCCAGCGCGTAGGAGACGGTGTTGGCGACCGCCTTGCCGTACGCCCGCTTCGGGTCGTCCCGGTGCTTGTACCACGCCTTGCCGTTGGTGTCGGTCACCCGCTGCAGCACGTACCAGTCGTTGTGCTGGCCCTGGGCGGCGAACGTGGCGTAGCCGTTGGCCATGTCGACGGGGTTGATGTCGGCGGTGCCCAGCGTGATCGAGGGCACCGGCTCCAGGCCCGGCGACCCCTTCGGGATGCCGGCGCGGATCGCCGAGTTCACGACGTCCTCGGGTCCGCTGTCCAGCTGCATGGTGAGGTCGATGTACGCGGTGTTGCTGGACACCTCGGTGGCCCGGGCGAGTGAGATCGAGCCGTAGTTGTAGTCGAACTCGTTGTGGAAGTCGTGCGCGCCGGCGCCCTCGCCGACGGTGATCGTGTTGCCGCTGAAGTAGTCGTTGAGGCCGAAGCCCTGCTCCAGACCCGCGGCGAGCGCGAATGGCTTGAACGACGACCCCGGCTGCCGTCCGGTGAGCGCCCAGTTGCGCTGGCTCTCGACATAGTCGGGGCCGCCGTACATGGCCCGCAGCGCGCCGGACCCGGGCTCCACCGAGGCGATCGCGATGTGCACACCCTTCGCGTTCACCGTCGGCCGCTCCTGCTTGACCGCCTTGGCGGCGGCCTGCTGGGCGCGGTAGTCGAACGTGGTGCGCACGTTCAACCCGCCGCCGTAGATCTCGTCCTCGGAGAAGCCGTGTTCGAGCAGCTTGTCCTCGACGAGCTTGAGCAGGAAGCCCTTGGGCCCGCCGAGCCGGTTGCTCCGGGTGGGCTTGTCGATCTCCGGCAGTTCCTGGCTGAGCCGGTCGGCCTCGGACTGGTCGAGCGTCCCGGTCTCGGCCATGCCCTGCAGCACGTACCGGTAGCGCTCCAGTAGCCGTGGCCGGTTGTCCTTACTCACCGCCGGGTCGTAGTTGGAGGGCGAGTTCAGCACCGAGGCCAGCACGGCGCTCTCGGCCACGTCCAGCTGGCCGACCGACTTGCCGAAGTAGGCCTGCGAGGCCGCCTCGATGCCGTACGCCCCGCGGCCGAAGTAGATCGTGTTCAGGTAGCCCTGGAGGATCTCCTCCTTGGACATCTCCCGCTCGATCTTGACCGCGAGGAAGGCCTCCTTGATCTTGCGGGTGTAGGTGCGCTCGCTGGACAGGTACAGCACCTTCACGTACTGCTGGGTGATCGTGGACGCGCCCTGGGTGGTCTCGCTGCCGGCGTTGGACACCGCCGCCCGGACGATGCCCTTGACGTCGATGCCGGGGTCGCTCCAGAAGCTGCGGTTCTCCGCCGCGACCACCGCGTCCTGGGTGTAGGTCGGCACGTCCGAGAGCGACACGGCGGTGCGGTTCTGCAGCGCGAAGGTGCCGATCTCGTGCTTGCCGTCGGCGTAGTAGACGGTGCTGGTCTGGGCCTGGAAGTCGGCGTTCGGGTCGGGGATGTCGGTCGTCTGGTAGGCGATGATGATCGCCGCCACGCCGGCCACCAGCACGAACACGCCGGCGACGACGATCCACTTGAGGACCGTCCACACGCGCCCGTGCTTGCGCGCAGGGCGGTCCGTGGTCGTCGCGCCGTCCTGTGGGCCTGAGTCGTCTGCCATCTACCTGCTCTGTCCAGCTGTCTGTATCTGTCCTGGTCCGGCCAGCCGGATGACTGCTCCTCCGCTGGAGGGTTTACCCGGCATCGGGTCGCGAGAGTCGCGGAACGATCCGGTCGGCCTGGGGGCGGTGCCGACGGGCCGACGGATCCCCGGCAAGAGTAGTCGGGCAGGGGGTCGATAGCGATTCGACCGCCGGGGCCTGTCGGCCCGGGAGCGGCAGTCGATCCGCGACATGGAGTGATCGTCTGGTGACGAAGCGGTGCCGGGGGGTGCCTGCTGAGCGGGCGACAGGTTCGACTACAGTCGCGTCGATGTATCATCTCGATACGTACCGGCGATACAGTTGTTCGATACGTCACTGTTCGGAAGATCACTGTTCGGAAGAGCACTGTTCGCTCCAGCACTGCTCGCGGCCGAAGCGGTCGCGGGCGTCTGGGGGCCGGGTGCCGGCCCAGGAACTGGCACAGGAAGGCGAGCGGAATGGCCAGGCGCGGCGGCGCGGTGGAGCTAGCGGTCCTCGGACTGCTGCACGAGGCTCCACAGCACGGCTACGAGCTGCGCAAGCGGGTGTCCGCGCTGCTGGGCTGGGGCCGGGTGTTGTCGTACGGGTCGCTGTACCCCGCGCTGAAGCAGATGCTGCGCTCCGGATGGATCGCCGAGGACACGTCGGCAGGTGGGAGCGCGCAGGCCGCCAAGGCCAGCCGCCGCAAGATCGTCTACAAGCTGACCGCGGAGGGCAAGGAGCGGTTCGAGACCCTGATGTCGGAGGCCGGCTCGTCCGCGTGGGACGACGAGAGCTTCGGCGTGCACTTCGCGTTCTTCGGTCGCACCGACGCCGAGACGCGGATGCGGATCCTGGAGGGCCGCCGCACCCGGCTCGAGGAGCAGCTGGAACGCGTGCGGTCGTCGTTCGCGCGCAGCCGCGAGCGCGTCGACGCCTACACCCTCGAGCTCCAGCGGCACGGCCTGGAGTCGGTGCAGCGCGAGATGTCGTGGCTCAGCGACCTGATCGACGACGAGCGGTCGCGGTCGGCCCCGACCGTACGCGGAACGAGTAAGAGACCACATTCGGAAGGCGGCGACAGCGCCGCCTCGGACATGGAGGAATGAGGGGACCGATGGGTTCTGTACGTGTAGCGATTGTTGGCGTGGGCAACTGCGCGTCGTCGTTGGTGCAAGGCGTCCACTACTACAAGGACGCCGACGCGTCGCACTCGGTGCCCGGCCTGATGCACGTGGAGTTCGGCCCGTACCACGTCCGGGACGTCGAGTTCGTCGCCGCGTTCGACGTGGACGCGAAGAAGGTGGGCTTCGATCTGTCCGAGGCGATCGTGGCCAGCGAGAACAACACGATCAAGATCTGCGACGTGCCGCCGACCGGCGTCACCGTCCAGCGCGGGCACACGCTCGACGGGCTCGGCAAGTACTACCAGCAGACCATCGAGGAAGCGCACACCGAGCCGGTGGACGTGGTGCAGGCGCTCAAGGACGCCGAGGTCGACGTGCTGGTGTCGTACCTGCCGGTCGGCTCCGAGGACGCGGACAAGTTCTACGCGCAGTGCGCGATCGACGCCGGGGTGGCGTTCGTCAACGCGCTGCCGGTGTTCATCGCCTCCGACCCGGAGTGGGCGGCGAAGTTCACCGAGGCGGGCGTGCCGATCGTCGGTGACGACATCAAGAGCCAGGTCGGCGCCACCATCACCCACCGCGTGATGGCCAAGTTGTTCGAGGACCGCGGCGTCGCCCTCGACCGCACCTTCCAGCTCAACGTCGGCGGCAACATGGACTTCAAGAACATGCTCGAGCG